>DASXKA010000182.1:0-5429 GCA_036497085.1 Steroidobacteraceae bacterium
GATCCTCAACCAGACCAAGGACGAGCGCGCGGTCGAGTCTCTCATCCAGGCCACTCGCGACAGCGACTGGTGGGTGAGCGAGCGCGCCGTGGACGCGCTCGCCGAGATCGGCAGCAAGCGCGCCGTGCCGCGCCTGATGGAAATGCTGCACACCGGCAGCCACGGCAAGTCCATGCCGATCGTGGTACGCGCCCTCGGCAGGCTCGGCGACAGCAAGCTGGTCAAGGAGCTGCTGCCGCTGGTATCGCGTCCCGAGCGCGAGATCCGCATCGAGGCGATACAGGCGCTCTCCAAGGTCGCCGACGAAAGTCAGGCCGATCAGGTGCGCAAGGAGCTGCAGGCCCAGGCGGCCTCGCCGGACCAGACGATCTCGCGCATGGCGGCCGCGGCGGTCACGGCGCTCGACAACCGCATCGCCGGCGTCGTGCCCCTGGCATCCGGGGCCCCGGGCGCCCCTGGATCGCTCGCCGGCATGCCGGGCGGGCCGGCGCAGACCGGCGTGCTGCCGCCGCCGGGCGCCGCGCCCGAACCCACCCGCACGGTGGTGATCAACGATCAGCAGCGGCGGCAGGCCGAAGCGGCCGCGCGGCTCGACATCAACACACTCAAGCCCGGGGACATCCTCGAGGGCCGCTACAAGTACATCGATCGCATCGGACGCGGTGCCTTCGGCACCGTGCTGCTGATGGAGGACACGGTGGTCGACGAGCGCCTCATCCTCAAGTTCCTCAACCCGAACGTCTCGGGGGACGAGGAGGTGATGAAGCGCTTCGTCCACGAGCTGCGCTACTCGCGCAAGATCACCCACAAGAACGTCATCCGTATCTACGACTTCCTCTACATCCAGGGGAACTACGCCATCTCGATGGAGTATTTCCCCTCGCACACGCTCGGCAGCGAGGTGGTCAACGAGAAGCCGGTCGAGCTGCAGCGCGCCATGGGCTTCGCCAAGGACATCTGCATCGGCATGACGGTGGCGCACCAGCAGGGCATCGTGCATCGCGACCTCAAGCCCGCCAACGTGCTCATCAATCAGGAGGGGCTGCTCAAGATCGTGGACTTCGGCGTCGCGGCGGCGCAGCGCGAGGGTGACACGCAGCTGACCAAGACCGGCTACGTCATCGGCTCGCCGAAGTACATGGCTCCCGAGCAGATCCTCGGCAAGAAAGTCGACGAGCGCGCCGACATCTACGCGGTCGGCGTGATGCTCTACGAGATGCTGACCGGCGTGCCGCCCTACTCGCGGGGCGATCACATGTCGGTGATGTACCAGCACGTGCAGGGCAAGGCGCGCATCCCGCAGGACCTGAACCCCAACCTGCCGCCGGGCCTCTCGGACCTGGTGATGAAGGCGATGGCGGTCGATAAGAACAAGCGCTTCCAGACCATGGACGAACTGCGCCTCGCGCTCGAGCGGTTTCGTTAATTGGCGGCCCTGCCGGCTTCACAGAATGCCGGTCACGGCTGCGTCCCGGGGACGCGCCTTGCGAAACTTCGTGCGTTACGTCAAATTTCCGTGTTCGAGCTATTGATCCTGCGGCCCACTGCAGGCTAAACAGGGCCAGAAGTCTTCTGGCCGGAGTGGTCCCGTGGCGCGTATAGATGCGTTCCTGAAGCTCGGCACGCAGCAGGGGTGTTCGGACGTGCACCTGGCGGTCGGCGTGCCGCCGATGTTGCGCATGCACGGCGATCTGCTGCCGATCAAGTTCCGCGACCTGCGTCCCGGGGAGCTCGAGGGCTACATCGGCGAGATCCTCACCCATTCCCAGAACGAGCATTTCGCCAAGGGCAACGACCTCGACTTCTCCTACGTGTCGGCCGAGGGCGGCCGCTTCCGCGTCAACGTCTATCGCAAGGATACCGGCGTCGGCGCCACGTTCCGCGCGATCCCCTCGACGGTACCGACGCTCGCCAGCCTGGCTCTGCCGCCGATCGTGACCAAGCTGTGCGACTTTCACCAGGGCATGGTGCTGGTGACCGGCTCCACCGGCACCGGCAAGTCGACCACGCTGGCGGCGATGATCGATCACCTGAACTCCACCCGTAAGCTCAACATCATCAGCCTCGAAGACCCGATCGAGTTCGTACATACGAGCAAGCAGAGCCAGGTCATTCAGCGCGAGCTCGGCACGCACATTCCGAGCTTCGCCGAAGGGGTGCGCGCGGCCATGCGCGAGGACCCGGACGTGATCCTGGTGGGCGAGCTGCGCGACGCCGAGACGATCTCGATGGCCATGACCGCGGCCGAGACTGGCCACCTGGTGCTCGGCACTCTGCACACGACCGGCGCGGTCAAGACCATCGACCGCGTCATCGACGCCCTGCCGGTCGAGGAGCGCGAGCAGACCAAGAGCTTCCTGGCGCAGAGCCTGCTCGCCGTCGTGACCCAGGTGCTGGTGAAGACCGCCGACGCGCATGGCCGCCGCGCCGTATGCGAGATCCTGATGATGACCAAGGCAATCGCCAAGCTGATCCAGACCGAGCAGACCCACCAGATCCCGAGCCAGCTGCAGATGGGCCGCGACCTGGGCATGCAGCTGCTCGACCAGGCGCTGCTCGCCGCCATCAGCGCGCGCACCATCGACCCCGACGACGCCTACAACTACGCCACCGAGAAGCGCAACTTCCAGAAGTTCGTGACCGACACCAGCGTGCTGCCGAAGATGGACAGCGCCCCGCCGGCGGCCGCCCAGGCGTCCGGCTAGACCGGCAGCGGAGCCACCGTGGCGCAGATCGATCCCTTCCTGGTCGAGATCCTCGAGAAGCGCGGCTCGGACCTGCACTTCATCGCCGGCGACCCGCCGCGGATCCGCGTGTACGGCGATCTGAACCCGTTGCGGCCGGAGAAGCTGAGCGCCGATTACGTCAAGACGGCGCTCTACGAGATCATGCCGAAGACCGCGGTGGACCGTTTCGAGACGAAGGACGGCGCGGACTTCGCCTACACACTCGAGGGCAGGGGTCGCTTCCGCGTCAACATCATGCGGCAGCTGAACGGCATGGGCGGGGTGTTCCGCGCGATTCCGTCCACGGCGCTGACGCTCGATGAGCTCAAGCTCCCGGACGCGGTGCGGCAGCTGTGCCGCGCCAACAGCGGGCTCATCCTGGTCACCGGCAAGACCGGATCCGGCAAGTCCACCACGCTCGCCGCGATGATCGACGACATCAATCGGCGCGTGAATGGCCACATCCTTACGGTCGAGGACCCGATCGAGTTCGTGCACGAGCGCAAGAACTGCCTCATCAGCCAGCGCGAGATCGGCGTCCACAGCCCGAGCTTCGCGGCCGCGGTCCATTCGGCCCTGCGCGAAGATCCGGACGTGGTGCTGGTGGGCGAGTTGCGCGATCTCGAGACCATGAGCATCGCGGTCACCGCGGCGGAGATGGGCATTCTGGTCATGGGGACGCTGCATACCAACGGCGCCGGGGCCACCGTCGATCGCATGGTGAACGTGTTTCCCTCCGACAAGCAGTCGCACGTGCGCACCATGCTGTCGACCTCGCTGCGCGGGGTGGTCTCGCAGCAGCTGCTGCAGCGTGCCGACCGCCAGGGCCGGGTGGCAGCCCTCGAGATCCTGGTCAACACTCCGGCCGCGGCCAACCTCATCCGCCAGGGCAAGCTCGACCAGCTCGAAAACACCATGCAGGCCGGCGGCCAGTTCGGCATGCGCACCATGGACACCGCGATCCAACAACTGCTCGATTCGCGGCAGATCACCGGCAAAGAGGCTTACAAGAAATCCATCAACAAGGCGAAGTTCGAGGAGTTCCGCGAGGCCGGCTGACGGCGCGGCGGCAGCGCGCGCGCCGGAACGGTAGACTAGCCGGATGACGCGGCGGATCTTCGTCACCACGGCGCTCCCCTACGCCAACGGCCCGTTTCACATCGGGCACATCATGGAGTACATCCAGGCGGACATCTGGGTGCGATTCCAGCGCATGCAGGGACACCAGCTGCACTTCGTGTGCGCCGACGACGCGCACGGCGCTCCGATCATGCTCAAGGCCGAAGCCGAGGGCGTGAGCCCACAGCAGCTGGTGGGGCGCATCGCCGCCGGCCGTCCCCGCTACCTCGCGGGGTTTCACCTGAGCTTCGATCACTGGTATTCGACCGACTCGCCGGAGAACACCCGCCTGTCGCAGGACGTCTACGCACGGCTCAGGAGTGCCGGGCTCATATATAAGAAGGACATCGAGCAGTTCTTCGACCCGGTCAAGGGCATGTTCCTTCCGGACCGCTACATCAAGGGCGAATGCCCCAACTGCCATTCGCGCGATCAGTTCGGCGACGCCTGCGAGGTGTGCGGCACCGTGTACGCGCCTACCGACCTCATCAATCCCTACTCAACGCTCTCTGGCGCCCAGCCGGTGCTGAAGAGCTCGGAGCATTTCTTCTTCCGGCTGTCGGATCCGAAGTGCGTCGCATTCCTCGAAACATGGCTCGATGCCGCCGGAAGGCTGCAGCCGCAGGTCGTGAACAAGGCGCGCGAGTGGCTCTCCGGGCGCGGCGATCGCGCGCTCGGTGACTGGGACATCTCGCGCGACGAGCCCTATTTCGGCATCCCGATCCCGGATGCGCCGGGGAAGTACTTCTACGTGTGGCTGGATGCGCCGATAGGCTATCTCGCCGCGTTGCAGAACTACTTCACCAGCGGCAAGGCGCGTGGCAACGGCGAGCCGCGCGGCTTCGAGGAATTTCTGGCCGCCCCCGACACCGAGCAGATCCACTTCATCGGCAAGGACATCATCTACTTCCATACGCTGTTCTGGCCGGCGATGCTCAGGTTCGCAGGCCCGCCCTACCGGGTGCCGAACCACGTCTACGTGCACGGCTTCATCACCGTATCCGGCGAGAAGATGTCGAAGTCGCGCGGTACCGGTATCAGCCCGCTGCGCTATCTCGACGTCGGCATGAGCGCCGAGTGGCTGCGCTATTACATCGCCGCCAAGCTCAACGCCAGCGTCGAGGATCTCGACTTCAACCCCGAGGACTTCCTGGCGCGCGTCAACAGCGATCTCGTCGGCAAGTACGTCAACATCGCGAGCCGTGCGGCGAACTTCATCACCAAGCACTTCGGCGGTGCACTGCGCTACGCCGGCGACACCGGGCAGCTCACCGCACGGGCGGCGGCGCAGGCAGAGCTGGTGCGCGAGAGCTACGAGAGCCGCGAGTTCGGCAAGGCCATGCGCGACATCATGAGCGTAGCCGATCACATCAATCAGGAGTTCGACGCACGCCAGCCCTGGGTGCTGGCGCGCGACCCCAAGCGCGCCGCCGAGCTGCAGGACGTGTGCTCGCGCGCGCTCGCCGGCTTCAAGCTCCTCAGCGTACTGCTCGCGCCGGTGCTGCCCGCGGTCGCCGGGCGGGTTGCGCGCCAGCTGTTCGGGCTCGAGCGGCCGTTCCGCTGGAGCGACGCCGCGGTGCTGCC
>DASXKA010000183.1:0-2688 GCA_036497085.1 Steroidobacteraceae bacterium
GCGACTGGCCCGACGGATCCTCGTGCTCGAAGTAGTCGTGTACGGCCATGTCGGTGGCATGTCCGAGCGCCACGCCGGCGAGCGTCCCGGAGAGGGTGAGGGGCGGCGCCGGTCCGAACGACTGCGAGCCGCATTGCGCTCCGCGGGCCCGCGCGTCGTTGACGAGTTGCAGCGCGCGCGCCGACATGGCCGGCGTGGCGGTGCGCGGGAGCGCGGAGCCCGCCTTCGACGGCGCGCCCGCCGGCGCCTCGCCCGCAGGGGGTAGTCGATAGCGCGTCGTGGGCGGCGGAGCAACCGCAGCCTCCGGGGGCGACGACCACCGGGACCCGGACGGCGCTACGAGCACCAGCCAGGTATCCGCGCCGCGCCGGTAGATCCCCACCTCACGCAGATCGCGGCGCGAGACGGCGCGGCAGTCGCTGCGCCGCAGCTGCTTGACGAGCGCCTCGTCCGCGCCGCTCGCGCGCACTCCCAGCGCACCCGAATCGAGCGAATGCCCATCGGCCCATTGCTCGGCCACGCGATCGAGGGAGGCGTTGTGGCGCAGCGGCGGCGCGATCGGGAGGGTGCCGCCGCAACCGCCGGCGCGCAGCATCTGCACGACCGACAGGGGATCAGCGCGCGCTGCCGGCGTGGCGACAGCTAAGGTCAGACCGACGAGAAAGCCCCAGGGCCGGCGGGGGTTTACGCCACTCATGCCCAAGGGAACGCGCCGCGGCTGCCGCGGATGACGGTGCCGGGGCGCTACCCGGTCACAGATTCGGGCTGCCACCTAATGGAGCGCGTGAATCGTCGTATTAAAGAGGTATTGATCGCTGAACTCGGTCTGCTCGCCGGCCTTCTTGCCCGCGACCGGCTGCAGCCGCGCCGCGAGCGGCTTGTGCCATTTGAAGGCGAGCGAAGCCACGTCCCCATAGATGCGCATCAGCTGGTCCTCGCTGATATCGCCCGGCAGAGGCACGGTGTCGACCCCGGTGGCGCATACCGCGGAGTAGGCGAGCAGCGCATCGATATCGTAGGTCCCCTCGGCCCAGCGCCGCGCCAGAAGCTTGTCCTCCATCACCGGGACCATGAGACCGGAGTAGCCGATCTGCTTGACCGGGACGGCCTTGACGGCGGTCGTGATGATCAGCGCCGCCGTCATCGTGCCGCTCGAGCCGAACTTCGCCCCGGTGAACGCCTCGATCGCGCCGCCGATCGACACGTCGGCGAGCGGCGCCGGTGTCGGATCCACGCCCATGAACGTCCAGCCGTGGCGGGCGGCCACCTGCGTGCCGACCGTCTCGGCGACCCGGGCATGCACGGTCAGCTGCCGCGTCAGCTCGGCGACGGCCGCATCGAAATCGCCGTGCGTGCGCGCGAAGACCTCCTGGACCACGTTCGCGCCCTCGAAGCCGATAGCGAGGCGCTCGCCGCTGCCGAGATGGTAGGCGCCGGGATAGAAGGGCCCGTACGGACCGAGCATCGCCGTCACTGCAAAGTTGAACGTTCCCTGGCTGTGCGGGCTGTGGTCGGCGACGTAACGCACGAGGCGCGCGGCCTCGCGGATTACCTTCCAGTGAATGCCGTCGTCGCCGGCGATGATGGCGCTCGCATTGAGCTGGGAGAGCGAGCTCAGGGCCTGCGCGAGCAGCTGCATGGTGTGCGGGTCGTCGCCGTCGCGCAGCATTCCCGGCCCGATGTTCGGCAGAAAGCTCTCTTTGGCCGCGAGGTCGTCCAGCTCCTTGAGATAGACCAGGGCTTCTGCGTCCGACTGGCCGCGCAGCAGCTCGGCGAGGGGCTGGGTCGTGATACGTACCGACTCGACCGTGTAGCCCTGCTGCTCGAGGTCGCGCTGCGCCTCGCGCAGCACCACGAGCGTCGCGGCGATCTGCCGCGCGTAACTCGCGCGCTCGAGGCTCACGAAAGCGGTGATCGCCCGGACCTTGGGCCTGGTGTAATCCTCTGCCTCAACCGTGGCCGCGCAGGCCGCCGCCAGCGCGAGCAGCGAGACCGCGATGCATCGAACGCCGATCATGACGACTCCCTGAATCCGGCCGGATTGTTGGTGGCGGCATTAGAGCATGAACAGGTCCCGCCGGCGCTGATACGCTAGCCGCCGGGACAGGCTGTCGGAGGAGCGTACCGTGCGAACGACTGCAACAATGCTGGCGGCCGCCGCCGCCCTGGCTCTCACGGCAGGCGCGCCCGGGCAGCCGGCGATGACCGCGGCCGATCTCGCGCAGCTGTGCGGCGGCTCGGATCACGTGAGCGTCAACGCCTGCCGTATCTACATGCTGGGAGTCACGCAGGGAATCGCGGTCGGAATGCGCATGGGCGGTGCGAAGAGCCGGGAGAGCCGCGTGTGCGTGCCGCCTGAGATCTCCGCAGAAGAGCTCGAGGCGACCTTGAAGAAGAGGCTCGCGGCGCTCGATCCGGACTCCGGGCAGCGCGATGCGGCCGGATTTATCGGCGCCGCACTCGCCGCCGCCTTCCCCTGCAGGGGAGGTGCGCGATGACGGGGCTCTTGCTGCGGCGCGCGGCCCTCCTCGCGCTGGCGATTGCCGCCCTGAGTCTCGCGCACGCCGAGCCCGCCAGCCGCGACGGACTCTGGTTCCCGAGCGCGGTCACGCAGACCGAGGCGGACGAGTACACGCGCTACGAGCTGCTCACCCCCGAGTCGGCCAGCTTCCGCATTGCCTACGAGGT
>DASXKA010000184.1:0-1896 GCA_036497085.1 Steroidobacteraceae bacterium
GCAATCGAACGGCTCGGGTCGCTCACGCCCGGAGCGAACGTTCGACCGCGCAAGCGACCTGCTCACGCGATCGGGCTCCAACCGCCCCGCGCAGCGCAGACTGCCAGCGCTCAAGAGTCACCGTCGACTGCTCTAACCCGAGGTCTGCGAGCACGGCAACCTGATCAACGTGGCCGGCGATCTGCTCGGCGCGACGCTGCGCCGCGATGTGCTGAGCCCGTGCCAACGGCATGCGCCCACGCTGTCCTGAAAGGCCGAGCAGATCGTGTGCGACCAACGGCACAGCCCGGCGCGCGCACTTCTCCCACGGCGCGTCAGCGGCCGACTCCACGACCACCTGACGCACGACTCGCCAACCCGCATGGTGGGAGTCGCAGCGAGCGACGAGAAACCGCGCCAGCGCCTCCGCGACACCGACCGCACCCGGCTCGGACCCGTGGCCATCAAGATGGCGCAACGCAGCCCCAACACCACGGCCACCGTCAACCGCACTGGCGAGCTGACGCGCAGTTCGCCGCGGCTTGCGTGATCTCGCATCGATCCCACCACCGTACTCGCACGGGACCTGACCGCAGACCAGGGCTCGGTCCACGCCCACACAGCCCCATTGCCGCTGGAGCGGTGCTCTGCGCGCACAGCTGCTTCTGAGCCGGCGGCCGGAGAAGGGGGCGTCTCGCAGCGCGGCATCACTCAGTCGGCGTCGTCGCTGGGGCGAGCCCGGCCGTGCGCGCGCAGCACGCCGATGGCCAGCACGATCGCCACTAGCGCGATCGTGACGAGCAAGCCGTAGTGAGAGATCGCCTTGGCGACCTGAACCGCGGGATGTCCGACCGCGTAACCAAGGCCGGCAAAAAGACCGATCCATGACAGCATCCCGAGGAGGTCGAAGACCATGAAGCGGCGGAGGCTCATCCCGGTCCAGCCCGCGGCGGCGTAGATGAACGCCGACGGAACCGGGAGGTATGGGGCCAGCGCGACGGTGAGCGCGCCGAAGCGTTCCAGGTGAGCGCCGGAGCGCTGCGCCCATCTCCCAGCGCTCGGGTGGCCACCGGCGAGCCTGGCCGCCGCCTGCGGACCCCACAGCCGGCCCGCCCACCAGAACAACGGAGTGGCGAACAGGAGCGTCGGAAGCGGAGCGAGGACGGCGAGCACGAGCGACGCCTCGCCCACTCGGGCGAACGCGCCGCCGGATACGATCGCCGACGTCGATCCGCGCAGCGCCTCCAAGAGCACGGGATCGGTGCCGATCAGGGACGGCACCAGAGGCAAGAGCGCAAGGGCGAAGACCGTCTTGACCGCGATGCCCGTCACGCACATGACCTCCGCGCGCCGCCGCGTGGCGCCGCCACCCGGACCATCGTCACTCGGACGGACGGACGTGATCATCTTCCCATTGTCGCCTCACGCATCCCGCGGCGTTACTGCGCGCGTGGGGCCACCGTCGTACGCAGTCTCGCGCACGGCGAGGCGGTCTGGTTCTCGACGTGGAACACCGCTGCTTCTAGCCCTCCCAGCCACCAGGCCGGCGCGGCTGGATCCCTCTACTAGCAGGCGGCCTGCGACGCGTCGACCGTATCGGCACAAGGCGCCCGCTTCGCCGCTGAACGAGCAGTCTGCCGCGCGCAGCCCCGAGCGAGCTCTGCGTAGGCACAGCCCGGTCGACGCGCAACGCACGGCGCGAGCGCTTTCGCGTGAACTTAATCACCAGACACCGTCTTGGGCAATCACACCAGAGTGCCACTTTGTCGCCGCCGCAGAAGCTTGCTGCCCGCTGCTGCTTCAGTCGGCCGAACCTCCGAAGCAGCACTCCAGACGGGCCACAATCGCTCCGGTCAGACGGCCCAGTCTTCGTGTAGGGAGAAGCCTCGAAGGGCACCCAGCCGTAGGACCGGAGGG
>DASXKA010000185.1:0-2757 GCA_036497085.1 Steroidobacteraceae bacterium
CGCGCGGTGTCCGACCGCAGCGGCAGGCACCGCGAGCGGAAAATGCACGCCCGCGACCAGTGTGTCGGTGGTCGCGACCAGCTGTGCGCCGGGCGGGCACTCGAGGAGCGCAGCGTCATCGCCGACTCCCAGCACGACGTCACGGCGCTGCGCACCGCAGCTGCGGAAGAAGCGCGCGATGAGCTCGGACTCCGACAGCGGCATGGGTGCGCGGCCGCGGCGCCTCAGTGCTCGGCCGGCCTCAGGGTCCGCGCGGCGCGATCCAGCACCGCGTTCACGAACTTGTGGCCGTCGGTGGCGCCGAAGCGCTTGGCGAGCTGCACCGCCTCGCTGATCGCCGTGCGAAACGGCACTTCGGGCTCGAACTCGAGCTCATAGAGCCCGATCAGGAGCACCGCGTGCTCGATCGGATCGAGCAGCCGCGGCTCGCGGTCGGTGCAGCTGGCCAGGTGGGCCTCGAGCTGCGCATGCGAACCCACCACGCCCTCGATGAGCGCGCGAAAGTAATCGCGATCCGCGCGCGGCATGTCCTCGGCGTCGGCGAACTCCTGCACCAGGTCCTGCCAGGGGCAGTCGTTGAGCTGCCAGCGGTAGAGCGCCTGCAGCGCGAGCTTGCGCGCCACGCTGCGCGCGCCGCTGAATTGCTGCGCCGGGCTCGCCATCGGTGCCCCGCTCACAGGCGCTTGAGGAGCGCAGCCATCTCGAGCGCGGTCTCCATCGCCTCGCCTCCCTTGTTGCCCGCGTTGGTCGCCGCGCGCTCGAGCGCCTGATCGACGCTCTCGACCGTCAGCACGCCGAAGGCGATCGGGACGCCGGTCTCGAGGCTCGCCTGCTGCAGTCCTCGCGCGCATTCACCGGCTATGTACTCAAAATGTGGCGTCTCGCCACGAATGACGCAGCCGAGCGCCACCAACGCGTCGTAGCGGCCGGAGGCGCCGAGCTTCTTCGCGGCGAGCGGCAGCTCGAAGGCGCCGGGCACGCGGATGACGGCGAGGTCTGAGGGAGCGCCGCCGCGCGCCGCCCACGCCGCGGTCGCACCCTTCAGCAGGCTCGCGACGATGAAATCGTTGAAGCGCGAAGCGACGATCGCCACGCGCTGGTCGCGGGCGCCGACCTCACCCTCGGGTGTCCGCGGCTCGGTCACCCCTCTTCCCCGACATAGCCCTCGATCTCGAGATCGAAGGCCGAGATGCCGTGCATCTGCTTCGGCGCCGACAGCACCCGCATGCGCTTGACGCCGAGATCCTTGAGGATCTGCGCGCCGATACCGAAGGTCCGCAGCACCGAGCCTTCGCTGACGGCGCCCGCCGCCTCGGATGGCACCGGCTGCGGCGTCCCGGCGGCGACCGTGCGCAGCGCACCGGCGAGCTCGAGCGGCGGCTCCTGCTGACGCAGCATGACCACGACGCCGTTACCGGACTCGGCGATGCGCGCCAGCGCCGCGCTCAGCGTCCAGGCGCGCGCGCCGGTGCGGACCCCGAGCAGATCCCGCAGCGTGTCGGGCAGGTGCACGCGCACCAGCGGCGGCTCGGGGCCATCGAGCCGGCCGCGCGCGAGCGCCAGGTGCACCTCGAGACTCACGCGGTCCTGGTAGGCATAGAGACGGAACTCACCGAGCGAGGTCCGTACGGTCTGCTCGCCGATACGCTCGACCGAGCGCTCGGTGCGCAGCCGATGACGGATGAGCGCGGCGATCGTGCCGATCCTGAGCCCGTGGCGGCGCGCGAACTCCTCGAGCTGCGGACGCCGCGCCATCGTGCCGTCGTCGTTCATGACCTCGCACAGAACCCCCACCGGGGTGAGCCCCGCGAGGCGACACAGGTCGACCGCCGCCTCGGTGTGTCCGGCGCGCACCAGTACGCCGCCGGCGCGCGGGCGCAGCGGAAAGATGTGGCCGGGACGCGCGAAGTCCGCGGCCGTCGAGCGGCCGTCGGCGAGCGCGCGGATGGTCGCCGCGCGGTCGGCAGACGACACGCCGGTGGTAGTGCCGGTGCGCAGGTCGACCGATACGGTGAACGCGGTGCGCTGCGACTCGTTGTTGGCCGGTACCATCTGCGGCAACTCGAGCGCCGCCAGGCGCTGCTCTTCCATCGGCACGCAGATGATGCCGCTCGTATGGCGGATCATGAAGGCGACAGCCTCGGGCGTGGCGTGCTCGGCGGCCATGATGAGATCGCCCTCGTTCTCGCGGTCCTCGTCGTCCATGACGACGACCATGCGTCCGGCGCGCAACTCCGCCAGCAGCTCCTCGATCGAGTCGAAGTGACTCGCGGACGCAGCGCTCGCCGGCTTTCCGGAAAGGGGCACGACTTTGGACATGGTCGGTCAGTATACCCGACCCCTCGGGGCCCACCCCGGCCTGCGGTCCCCGCAGTTGGTGCCTACGGCGCCCTGGCGGGCGCAGGCAGGAGCGGCAGCACCGCCTGCTCGAGCGCCTGCTCGGTGACCGCGGACACGAGGCGCGCGCGCACCACCCCCTGCGCATCGATCACCCACGTCATCGGCACCGCGGGCGGCGGTCCGAAGCCGTTCGATTTTGCAGTCGCCGCCAGCACCGCGGGGTAGGCGAACTGACGCATGACATCGACGACCTCCTTGCGGTCGTGCCGGTCATCAACGCTCACGCCGACGAGCGCGAGCCCCTGCCCGCGATGCGCGAGATAGAAGCGGTTGAGGAGCGGCATCTCCGCGCGGCACGGCCCGCACCAGGTCGCCCAGAAGTTGACGATCACCACCTTGCCGCGCTCGGCGGCGAGA
>DASXKA010000186.1:0-2584 GCA_036497085.1 Steroidobacteraceae bacterium
ACGCTCACGCCGACGAGCGCGAGCCCCTGCCCGCGATGCGCGAGATAGAAGCGGTTGAGGAGCGGCATCTCCGCGCGGCACGGCCCGCACCAGGTCGCCCAGAAGTTGACGATCACCACCTTGCCGCGCTCGGCGGCGAGATCGAAGAGCTTGTCATCGAGCTCGGGCGCGACCAGCGCGGGGGCGGGTGCGCCGACCTCGGTGCCCTGACCGGCAAGCGCCGGCGCCACGCCGGCGACGAGCGCTGCGAGCGCGATGAGGGCGGCGCGCGCCGGGCGCGCCATTACTTCCCCGTCCCCAGCAGCGGCGACACGACCTCCTCCAACCGCTCGGCCGTCCACGCCGGCTTTTTCTCCTTCCAGCCGTCCATGGCCAGTCGGCCGTTGCGGTCGATCGCGAAGTTCACCGGCAGGCGCCAGATCCGGCCATATCCCGGCGCACTCGAACGCTCGAGGAGACCGACTGGAAAGCTCAATGTGCGCGCGACGCTCTGGACTTCGGACAGCTGGTCCGTGCCGTCCAGTGTGAAACCGAGCACCTGCAGGCCCGCGTTGACATGGCGCGCAGCGTACGCCGAGAGGAGCGGCAGCTCCTCGTGACAGGGCTCGCACCAGGTTGCCCAAAACGTGAGGATGACTACCTCCCCGAGCAGCTGCGGCGTGGCGATGCGCCGGCCGTCGAGGGTCGCAAGCGATGCCTCGGGCGCCGGAGCACCAACCTTGAGATCGTCGGCCCGCGCGCTGCGCGCGAGCAAGCCCCACAGACCCGACGCGACGACGCCCTGAAGAGCCTCGCGTCGCGTGAGCTGCGACTTTCGCAGCCGAACTGCCCCCGACATCGGTCTACCTCCCTGTCAGAACGCGTAGCTGCCACCGACGGTCGCCGTCCAATGCGGGAACAGCTGGTATCCGTCGAGCCGACTGTACACCGGCACTTGCGCGAAGCCGAACACGTGGAGGTGTTGCGTGACGCGCAGCGTGATGCCCGGGCTTATATACGCGACGGTCCCGGCGGTATCCGTCGTGTCGGCCAAAGCGCCCTGGTCGGCGCTCTTGTGCAGCAGGTTCACCTGCAGTTGCGGTACCCACTGCGGGTGCGCCTCGTAGCGCAACCCGAAACTCATCGAGGCCGAGTTGCCAGGCCGGAAGTCGCTGCCGGGCTGATCCTGCTTGTGAGCCACCGCGCTCTGGAACTGCGCGTTCACGAACGCGTCGAGGTTCTGGCTGACCGTTTGGTAGTAGTACCCGCCGACGATCAGGTCGGTGCTGCCCGAGCCGGCCTGCAGACTCGCATCGAGCGGCGTGCCGGCGTTGGGACCGGTGTCGAAATTGACCGAGGTGCCGTAGTGGCCGGTCGGCAGCTTGACTCCGAGCTGCACCCCGAGGTTGTGCAGCGGCAGCAGCCCCTGGTAGCTGCCGATCAGCTTGATGTCACCGAGCTCCGCGAGCCGCGCGCCGCTCACCTGATCGGGCGCGGTCTCGCTGCTCGTGTAGGGAGCGGATTGCTGCCCATACGTGGTGTGGGAGCGCATCACGTACGGGACCAGCATGCTGAAAGTCCAGCTGGGAGTGGGGGTGTAGTTCAGGCCCAGCGTCAGGTAGCGGTTGATCGTCTGCTTCTCGATCTCACCGCCCCCGAGTGCCGGGTTGGAGGGCGAGTTCACCAGTTGCGCGGGGCTTGCAGTGTTGGTACCGGAACGCAGCTGATCCTGATTGATATAGTCGTATTCGAAGTTGAGCCGCAACCCCGGTAGGGCCGAATAGCCCGTCGCCGCGTCGGCGCTGAGCGTGCAGCCGCAGGTGGCACACGCGTGAGACGCCTGCGATGCGAGGATCGCCGGGCCGCATAGCAGGACGACAGCCGCCGCGCGCACCGTGCGGCTCGGAGGATGAGGCGCGCGCGGCATCGTGCGCGCGCGACGCGATATTGTTGTGTTCATTGTTCTCACCTGATCTGGAAGGCAAAGATCCCGAAAGCCGAGATATGGAAAGCACTCGCGGCCGGCCACCTGGGAAGCCGTCAGCGAGCAGCGGGACGATCAGGCGATCTGCGGAGGAGCTCGGGCGGACTGTGCGCGGAGGATCGCCGGGAGTGACACCCGGCTCGTAAGGTCGGCGGCGAGCGCGCTCGCCGCGGGCGGAGGGGGAGCGACGGCCGGCGCTGCAGGCGCGAAGGCCGGGGAGCCGCTCAGGGCAAAGAGGCAGGGCGCGTGGCTTGCGGGCGACGGCGCACCGTGATCCGCGCCGCCGTGGTGATGGTGGTGCGCGAGCGGCTGCGCGGCGAGCGCGCCCGGCGGCTGCGCCTCGCCCGGGCAGAAATCGATGTGGAAGCCGCCGCGGTCGCTCACCGGCATGAAGCCGACGGGCAGCAGCGCACGCAGCACGAGCACCGGCAGCGCGAGCAGCATCCTGCGCCGCCGCGCGCTGAACCAATGAGGAATTCCCTGCCTCATGAGTAGCGAGTCTAGTCTGCCCCGGGACGGCTCGGCATGGGTTCTATTACCCTCAGCGCGTGGGGGCAATATGCGCCCTTCACCCGGGAACGGCGAGTAGCCGCGCGAGGTAGCGGGCCACCTGATCGACCT
>DASXKA010000187.1:0-57132 GCA_036497085.1 Steroidobacteraceae bacterium
TAGCCGTGCTGTCAAGGGAAAGTCGCCGCAGAGCACCGCCGTCTCCCCGGATGATCGGCGCTCGATGATCGCCGAAGCGGCATACCTGCGCGCCGAGCGCCGCGGCTTTACACCCGGCTACGAGACCGAGGACTGGTTCGCGGCGGAGATCGAGGTGGACGCGCTGCTGAAGGCCGGGCCTGGAGGCGCGGCACAGTAGCGGCGCGCGGGCGCCGCCCGCCATCAGTGTGCGGGCGGTGAGGGATGCGAGTCCCGGCGCGGTGCCCCGGGCGGTCGCGGCTTGGGCGGCCGGAGTCCGTTCGAGTAGAGCAGCCGGCCGGTCGGCGTGACGAACACTGCATCGAACTCCGGCATGCGGTTGATGATCTCGAGGGTCTTCTCGGGGCCCAACACGAAGGCGGTCTTCGAAAGACCGTCGGTCTGCGTGGCGGTTGGGCCGATGATGGTGGCGCTGCGGACCTTGTTGGCCGAGTGGCCGGTGCGCGGATCGATGATGTGGTGGTAGCGCACGCCCTGCTCGTCGAAGTAGCGCTCGTAGTCGCCCGAAGTTGAGACCGCGGCGTCGGACAGCGGAATCCGCGTCACTACCTTGTCGGGATTGTGCGGGTCGTCCGGGTGGGCGATCGACACCAGCCAGGGACGGCCGAGACGATCGCCCAGCAGCCGGCTGTCACCTCCCGCGGTCACCAGCGCGTGCTGGATTCCCCGAGCCTTGAGGATCGCGACCCCGCGGTCGACCGCATACCCCTTGGCGATCCCCCCCAAGTCGATGCGCATGCCGGGATGACCGAAGCGGATCGTGTGGCGCGCCGTGTCGAACTCCAGGTTGCGCCAGTTGACGCCGGGCAGCGCCGCCCTGATCTGCTCCTCCGTCGGATGGACGTGCAGGGGATAGTTATAAAGGTAGCCGACGCTCGCGTAGGTGATGTCGAACGCCCCGAGCGTGATCTCGGAGAAGTGCGTCGACAGCCTGATCAGGTCAAAGAGCTCCGGATCGACCGGCACGGGCTCGTAGGCCGCACGCTGATTGATGTGCGAGAGCTGGCTGTCTGGCTTGTAGTGGCTCATGAGCGCATCGATGCGGCGCATCTCCGCCATGACCGCCTCGATCGCCGCATTGCCCCTGTCGGGGTCGTCCTCCCACAGCTGCACGTACACGCGCGTACCCATGATCGCTTCGGTGCGATCGATCCAGGCGGCGCGCGCCGGCGCCAGGGCGAGCGCTGCGCAGAGACTCATCAGGCCTGCAACCCATCTCATGGCGCTAGCGTACCGAAGCTCGCACGGCCGTGTCTCAGCGCCGCTGCGCGTACCGCGAGGCATGGGATTGGGGTATTCTGCGGCTGGTCCGAATCGGCGGTCTCTCATAGGGGGAGTGACGCATGAGACTCAGACTCAACAGTTTTATATTCGGCGCACTGTGTG
Source organism: Steroidobacteraceae bacterium (assembly GCA_036497085.1). GTDB lineage: Bacteria > Pseudomonadota > Gammaproteobacteria > Steroidobacterales > Steroidobacteraceae > 13-2-20CM-66-19. The sequence continues at coordinate 1,426 of DASXKA010000187.1, forward strand.
CGCTCGCACTGGGTGCGGCGCCCGCGGTGAGTGTTGCGCAGACGACGGCCGCGGCCCCCGACGCCACTGCGGTGAAGTGCAAGGACGGCAGCACCTCCGCGCACGGCGGCCGCGGTGCCTGCCGCGGCCACGGCGGCATCGACAAGTCAGCCTCGGCCGGCTCGACCGCGAGCGCGGCTGCGGCACCCGCCGCTCCGGCGGCTCCCGCGGCAGCCGCGGTACCGGCAACTCCGGCGGCCGCACCCGCGGCGGCTCCGGCCGCCAAAGCCTCCGCTCCGGCACCGGGGGCGCAGGCGGCCCCGGGCGGCGGCCCGGGCATGGTGTGGGTCAACACGGCAAGCAAGGTGTACCACTGCCCGAGTGACCGATGGTACGGCAAGACCAAGGCAGGCTCGTACATGACCGAAGCACAGGCGAAGGCGCAGGGAGCGCGTCCGGATCACGGCAAGCCGTGCTCGTGACCGGGCATGCCGAGTCGGCGTGATCTGCTGCTGGCGGCGGCGGGCGGTGTCCTGGGCGGCGCCGCTCGTGGCCTGCTCGCCGCCGACGCCGCTCCCGGCGCTGGGGAACTCGGGCAGCTGCCCGGCAAGAAGCTTCTGATCCGCCGCTCGTGGCGGCCCCCGAACTACGAGACTCCGCTCGCCGATCTGGTGCCGGCCTTTACCTCGAACGACGCCTTCTTCGTGCGTTATCACCTCTCGGTCATTCCGGAGATCGACGCCGATACGTGGCGGCTCAAGATCGGCGGAGCCGGCGCACAGAAGCCGCTCATGCTGACCCTCCGGGACCTCCGGCACGATTTCAAACGCGTCACGCTTGTCGCCGTCAACCAGTGCTCGGGAAACCGGCGGGGACTGTTCTCACCAAGGGTGCCGGGCGTGCAGTGGGGCAACGGCGCGATGGGTAACGCCGAATGGACCGGCGTGCGACTGCGCGATGTGCTGACCCGCGCCGGCGTCGCGGGCGAGGCGGTCGAGGTGGTCTTCAACGGAGCCGATGCCCCGGTGTTGCCCGCTACCCCCGACTTCCTCAAGAGCATCCCCATCGAGCGCGCGCTGGATGAGAACACGCTGATCGCCTTCGAGATGAACGGGCGTGCGCTGCCGCATTGGAACGGAGCGCCGGCGCGGCTGGTGGTGCCGGGATGGACCGGTACCTATTGGGTGAAGCACCTGACCGAGATCCGCGTCGAGACCGCGCCGTTCGACGGTTTCTGGATGGCGGGCGCCTACAGGGTTCCCACGGGAGTCTTCCCTGGCGCCGTCTTCAAGACCCAGCAAACGCCCCAGACCACCCCGATCACCGAGATCCTGGTCAACTCGCTCGTCACCAGCCACGTATCGGGCGCGCGCGTCAAGACGGGCTCGAAGCTCGAGCTCGCCGGCAAGGCGTGGGACGGGGGCGCGGGAATCGCCGCCGTGGAGGTCTCGACCGACGGCCGGCAGACCTGGCGGACGGCGGCGCTCGGGAAGGATCTCGGGCGGTTCGCCTGGCGCGAGTTCCGTTACCGGCTCGAGACCCAGACGCCGGGTCCGCTCGTGGTGGCGGTACGTGCCCGGAGCCTCGGCGGCGCGACGCAGCCGGACAAGCTGACCTTCAACCCCGCCGGCTACCACGACAACATCGTGCAGACCGTCGCGCTGGAGATCGGGTGAGAGGCGCACTCGCGGGCGCGATGCTCGTCGCGCTTGCCGGCGCGTGGGCGCCGGCGCTGGCGGATGAGGATGCGATCCAGCTGCGCGATGGCAGCTGGCGCGATCTCACCGCGGCACGGTGCGCCATCTGTCACAGCCTCGACTACATTCCGGGCAACGCGCCCGTCCTGGACCGCGGCGGGTGGCAGAAGGTCATCCTGAAGATGCGCGATCGCTTCGGCGCCCCGATCACCGACGAGGAGGCACAGCAGATCCTCGACTACCTCGCCGGGAGCTACGCGACCAAGCCGTAGCACGCAGCGCGTGGACGCCCCAGGCTTCAGTATCAGCGGTATCGATCACATCGTGCTGCGCGTGCAGGATGTAACTCGCGCGCTCGAGTTCTACCGTGACACGCTCGGCTGCACGGTGGAGCGCGAGCAGCGCGCGCAAGGTCTCACCCAGCTGCGCGCCGGACGCAGCCTCATCGATCTGGTGGCCGCGGACGGGCCGCTTGGAGGGCGCGCGGCGGCCGGCGCCCGGCGCGGGCCGAACGTCGAGCACTTCTGCCTCGCGATCGTGCCGTTCGATGAGGGGGCGCTGCGCGCCTATCTCGCGGCGCGCGGCGTCGAGGCCGGCGAGGCCGCCGTGCGCTATGGGGCGGAAGGCGAGGGGCGCTCTCTCTATATCGAGGATCCGGACGGCAACCGGGTCGAGCTCAAGGGCGCACGAACGTGAGCCTCAAAGGCAAGACACTCTTCATTACGGGCGCAAGCCGCGGCATCGGGCTGGCGATCGCGCTGCGCGCGGCGCGCGACGGTGCGAACGTCGCCGTCGCCGCCAAGACCGCCGAGCCGCACCCGAAGCTCGCCGGCACCGTCCATACCGCGGCCGCCGAGATCGAGCGCGCCGGCGGCAGGGCGCTGCCGCTGGTCGTGGACGTGCGTGACGAGGCAAACGTGGTGGCGGCGGCGGGCCAATGCGCCGAGACCTTCGGCGGCATCGACATCTGCATCAACAACGCCTCGGCGATCAATCTGGCCGCGACCGAACAGATCGATATGCGCCGCTACGATCTCATCCAGCAGATCAACACCCGCGGCACTTTCGTGACTACGCGCGCCTGCATGCCGTTCCTGAAACGCGCATCGAACCCGCACGTACTGACGCTGTCGCCACCGCTCGATCTGAGCCCGCGCTGGTTCGCTCCGCACCTCGCCTACTCGCTGTCGAAGTACGGGATGTCGCTGTGCATGCTGGGCATGGCCGAGGAATATCGGGCGGCCGGCATCGCCTGCAACGCCCTCTGGCCGCGCACTACCATCGCCACGGCGGCGGTGGAGTTCGCCCTCGGCGGGCCGGCCATGATGCGCCGCTCGCGCAAGCCGGAGATCGTCGCGGATGCGGCCCACGTGATCCTGTCGCGGCCCGCGCGTGAATGCAGCGGGCGCTTCTTCATCGACGACAGCGTGCTCTACGAGGCGGGCGTGCGCGATTTCAGCGGCTACAGCGTCGAGCCCGGAGGTACGCTGCTCGCCGACCTGTTCATCGCGCGCGACTCGCCGGCGCCGCCCGGGGTCACCCTGGAGTTCATGCGGTGAGCCCGGGCGCGATCAACCGCCGCATCGTCCTCGCACGGCGCCCGCAGGGTGCGCCGGTGGCGCAGGACTTTCGCCTCGAGGAAGTGCCGGTGCCGGTGCCGGCGCCGGGGCAGGTGCTGCTGCGCACGCGCTTTCTCTCGCTCGACCCCTACATGCGCGGCCGGATGAGCGATGCACCGTCGTACGCCCCGCCGGTCGCGCTCGGCGCGCCCATGACTGCGCAGACGGTGAGCGTGGTCGAGGCCTCCGGCAACCCGGCCTACCGCCCCGGCGAGCTGGTCGTCGCCAACGTCGGGTGGCAGGACTATGGAGTGTCCGACGGGCGCGATCTGATCCGGATCGATCCCGGGCTCGAACGGCCTTCGTACGCGCTCGGTGTGCTCGGCATGCCGGGACTCACCGCGTACGTGGGACTGCTCGACATCGGCCAGCCCAAGGCGGGCGAGACGGTCGTGGTCGCCGCCGCCACCGGAGCGGTGGGCTCGGTGGTCGGACAGATCGCGAAGCTCAAGGGCTGTCGCGTCGTGGGTGTCGCCGGCGGCAAGGCCAAGTGCGACTATGCCGTAGACAGCCTCGGCTTCGATGCGTGCCTCGACCACCGCGCGCCGCAGCTGCGGGAGCGACTGACCACGGCGTGTCCGAAGGGGATCGACGTCTATTTCGAGAACGTGGGGGGCGAGGTACTCTACGCCGTGACGCCGCTCCTCAACGTCGGGGCCCGTGTGCCGCTCTGCGGCCTCATCGCCTGGTACAACCTCGAGAAGCCGCCCGCCGGAGTCGATCGTGCGCCGGCGCTGCTCTCGGCGGTGCTGCGCCGGCGGATCAGGATTCAGGGATTCATCATTTTCGACCACTACCATCGCCTGCCCGCCTTCGTCGAGGATATGAGTGAGTGGCTGCGCACGGGCCGCGTACGTTACCGCGAGCAAGTGATCGAAGGGTTGGAGAATGCGCCCCGCGGCCTCATCGGGCTGCTCGCGGGCGAGAACTTCGGCAAGCTCGTGGTGCGGGTCTGAGGATGACGCCATGGCGGAGCGCAGCAAGATCTCCTGGGTGTTCGACGTCATCTCGCCCTTCGCCTACCTTGCCTTCCACGACCTCGCGCGGCTGCCGCCCGACGTCGAGCTCAGATTCGTGCCGGTGCTGCTCGCCGGCATGCTGTCGCACTTCGGACAGAAGGGGCCGGCGGAGATTCCCTCCAAGCGGCGCTTCACCTACCGCTTCGTGCTGTGGCGCGCGCGGCAGATGGGCCTGCCGCTACGCTTTCCGCCGGCGCATCCCTTCAACCCGCTCGCGGCACTGCGCCTGGTGATAGCGGCCGGGAGCGACCGCCGCGCCGCGTCGGTGGTTCTCGATGCAGTGTTCCATGACGGACGCGACGTGACTGACCCGCGGGTGATCGCCGATCTCGCACGGCGGCTCGAGCTCGCCGATGCCGAGCGCGCGGTGAGCGATCCGCGGGTAAAGCAGCAGCTGCGCGACAACACCGACTGGGCGATCTCGCTCGGTGTCTTCGGCGTGCCGACGCTGGTGATCGACGAGGAGCTGTTCTGGGGACACGACGCCTTCGAGATGGGGCTCGGCTACCTGGCCGATCGGGAAGCCTTTCGGGACCCTGAGATGCAAGCGGTCGAGACGCTGCGTGTCGGTGTGGAGCGCCGCCGATGACCCGCCTGGCGCGCCGCGGGCTCGCGCTGCTGCTCCTCATGGCGGGGCCGGCGGCAGCGGCCGCCACGGATTACTGGGCCTACCAGTACAAGAACATCGATGTGACCGTGGCGGGCAGCAGCGAGTATGCGCGGCATGTCGCGCACAACGCCGACCGTCTTGGCACCGCGCTCGCTCAGATCCTCGCCTTCAGGGGCGATGCGCGCCCGCCCACTCACATCTATGTACTGCCCGACGAGGAGATCGTCCGGCTGTTGGGATCGAGCGGCCGCTCGAATTACAACAGCTCGGGCTACGATGCCACCGTGATCGCGAGCCGGGGGGAGGGCAGTGACGGGACGTACTGGGGCGTCTGTTTCGGCTACGTCGGCAGCGTGCTGGCCGACGAGGGCGCGGCGCGCTATCCGTACTGGCTCCGGCTCGGACTTCCGGAGTTGTTTGCGACGACCGAGTTCGACCACGACCACATCAGAACCGGCGGCATTGCTCTCGGCTACGCTGTCACGGTCGCGACTGGTTCGCTGATCCCGCTGCGGGCCTTTCTCGCCATGCAGGAGCAGGATCCGCAGCTCAAGTCCGGTGCGCTGAGCGAGATGTATGCGGCCGAGAGCTGGTATCTCACCCGGGAGATCCTGGCGGAGAGCCGCTATCGCAACGAGTTCGACCGCTACTTCGCGCTCCTGCGCCAGGGCACGAGTGAGCGGGCGGCGTTCGCCGCGAGCTTCAAGGTGAGCTACGAGGATCTCGACCGGATGCTGCGCGAGGACCGCAGCGCCCGCGCGCACATGTTTCTGTTGCCGAGCCCGGCGGGCGACGGCTCCGACGCCGTTCCCCCGCGCAAGCTCGCGCCGCCTGAGGTGCAGGCGCGGCTCGCGCTCGTCAACCTCAAGGTGGGACGGCGCGCCGAGGCACTGCGCCTCGCGGGTGGTGCGCTGCGCGATGACCCGGCCAATGAGCGCGCGTTGCGGGTCGCGGCACAGGCGCAGCTCGAGGCGGGAAACTATCCGGCGGCGTTTGCCGCGGTGGATGAGCTTTCCCGCAGTGCGCAGCTGTCGCCGGATGCCATGGCCGAGAGCGCCGCGATACTCACGGTGCTCGCCTCCGCAGTGACCGGCGGTGACGCAGCGCTCGCGGTGGATGCGCCGACGATGCTGCGCTACGCACGGCGCTATTATGAGGCTGCCATCGCCGCCAACCCCGAGGACCTGCGTTCCTGGGCGGGGTTGGCGGGCCTGTACGGTGCGCAGCGCGACGGTGCCGCGGCCCACTCGCTGTTGCCGGCGGCCTCGCAGGCGCTCGCGCGGCACCCAGCCAACGCGAATCTCGCCTACGCCCTCGCACACATGTGCGCGCAGACTCAACAGTGGGATTGCGCACAGCAGTTCGCCGGCAGCTGGCGCGAGAACGCGCCGACCGAAGCCAGCCGCGCCGAGGCCGTCATCTTCGAGTCGCGCCTCAGCGCCTACCGGCAGCAACTCGCCAGCGCGCCGCCGGCGGAATCCGCCACGCCGCCGACGCGCAACTAGCGAGCCTCACGCCGACTGATATATCACCCCGCGTGCGGCCGCCGCCCGCGCGGCGGTGGAACAACTATTGCGTGCGGCAACGGAGCCGCTATATATTATCGACAAGATAATATTTACCACTGGCCGCAATTCCGACGCGTGTTAGCTTGAACCGCGACGCGACCTTCACCCCGGCTCCCCGGCTTACCGCGGCGCTTTGCCGCTGGTTGCTGCTCGCGTGCTCGCTGTTGGTGCCGGACCTCGCCGCGGCCGAGCCAGCGCCTTCCGCCCCGGCCCGAATCGATCTCGACGCCTTCGACGCCATGAAGAAGAGCGTCGCCCTTCCTGACGGCGAGACGCTCGCGTACCTCACGCTGGGGGATCCGGCCGGTACACCGGTCGTGATGATTCACGGCTACACCGACAGCGCGCGCGACTGGGTGCCGCTCGTCCCGTACCTCGCGCCGGGCCTCAGGCTCATCCTGGTCGATCTGCGCGGCCACGGCCGCTCGGGCAAGCCCGAGTGCTGTTATACGCGGGTCGACTTCGCATACGACATCAAGCTGCTGCTCGATGCACTGAATATCGAGCACGCCGACATCGTCGGCCACTCGCTCGGCAGCATCATCGCGCAGACATTTGCGGAAGTCTGGCCGGAGCGCACCGGGCGGGTGGTGCTGATCTCATCGAGCGGGGGGCACCGCCCGGGCGCAGCGCCGCCGGCACCGAAGTTCGACTACGCGGCGGCCATCCGCGCGCTCAAGGATCCTATCGACCCCGAGTCGCAGTTCATGCTCGACTGGTGGTCGTGTCCCACTCCGGTCGACCCCGATTTTCTGCGTCGCCAGCGCCAGGACGCGGCGGCGATTCCGCTGCGGGTGTGGCTCGCCGTCCTCGACCAGGGATTGATAGACACGGACCTGCAGCGCACGCTCCCGCGGCTCAAGGCGCCGACGCTGCTCATATGGGGCGGGGCCGACCCCCTCATGGAGGAGGACGTGCGGCAGACACTGCGCGAGGCGTTGCCGCAGGCGCAGGTGAAGATATTCCCGGGTCTTGGGCACAACCCGTTCTGGGAGCAGCCCGCGCAGTGCGCGCGGGCGATCAATGAGTTTCTGACGGCGGCGCCGTCGGGGAGGGGCAAGACATGAAATCCAACGGATCCCGGCACGAATCGAGGCATACGCTCCTGGCGGCGCGCACACTGGGCACGCTGGCGGCAGGCGTCGCGGCGGCGGTGGTGCTCGCAGTCGCGGCACCCGCGCTGGCCCAGGAGCAGTCGCAGAAGCAGGCTGAGACCAGCGCCGAACCCGGCGGCGAAGTCGCGACCATTATCGTCAGCGCGCGCAAGCGCGCGGAGTCGATCGCGGAGGTGCCAACCAGCATTACGGCCTTCACCGCCGAGACCATCAAGGACTACAACGTTCAATCGTTCGCCGATTACGCCACCAAGACGCCCGATCTGACCTTCACCTACGGTGGTGGAGCGACCGGCTTCGCGGATTCGCGCACCGTCTCGGTGCGCGGTATCACCGGTCAAAACCTGTTCGGGACCGCGGGCGCTACCGGCTTCTACATAGACGATACGCCCGTGCCGGGGTCGATCGATCCGCGTGTGGTCGACCTCGCCAGCATCGAGGTCCTGAAGGGCCCACAGGGAACGCTCTATGGGGAGAGCTCGCTCGGCGGCAACGTACGCCTCATCACCAGGGCGCCGGACACCGGCAACTCGGGTCTCGGCTATATGTACCAGGTGGGCGCAACCTCGGCCGGCGGCAGCCCGGATGGCGGCGGCGATCTGGTCGGGAACATCGTGCTGGTGCCCGGCACGGCGGCGCTGCGCTTCGTGGCGTTCGCCAACTGGGACGCCGGCTATCTGAACCGCAGCTTTCCCACCTTGAGCAGCGGTCCGGGCGGGGGCGATCCCTTCGCGTCGGTGCCGCGGACCAGCAAGGGCGACCAGGGACAGGTACAGACGCTCGGCGGCTCGGCGGCGCTGCTGGTGCACGCGACCGACCAGCTCGACATCAAGCTGCGGGTGATGTTCCAGGACTCCTACGACAAGGGCTTCCCGGCAACCTTCGCGCCGCTGCCGCAGTTCACGCCCATCTACACCCTGGACCGGGCCTTCGACGTTCAGCCGTGGGCGTCGGACAGCTGGACCATGCCGACCCTCGACTTGAAGTACTCGGGCTCCGGTTACCAGATCGTATGGGCCAACAGCTTCTTCTACCGTCACACCCACGACGTCGAGGATTCGAGCTACGGCACGCAGCAGGTCCTCACCGGCTCCTTCTACGGGGTGGCGGGCTTGCCGGCGCAACCGTATCTGTGGGTCGGCGAACGCTTTCACGACCAGGTGGCGAGCGAGGCGCGCATCTCCTTCGACCCGGTCCGCAACTGGAGCGGAACATTCGGTGTGTTCTATTCGAACACGCACACCCGCTTCACGATCCCGCCGACCTATGCGCAGGGACTGACCAACGCCACCTCCTTCGGGGCGCCCGCGGAGAGTGTGTGTGGACCGAATCCCTGCCCGCCGGATGAGATCTGGACGCAGACCAACCCCGGCACCGAGGAGGACAAGTCGATCTTCGGCGAGGCCTACTGGAAGTTCGCGCCGCAGTGGACGCTGACCCTCGGCGGCCGCCAGTACTGGCTCGACCAGACCACCGACTATACCGCGGACGGTTTCCTCAACTTCGGCCAGACGGCGAGCGCACCGCAGTCCAACAGTGAGTCGGGCTTCAACCCGAAGGTCGCACTCTCCTGGCAGGCAACGGAAGCCACGATGGCGTACGCCTCGGCCTCGAAGGGATTCCGCGCCGGCGGCGCGCAGGCGAACTTCCCCGGCTGCTCGCTGCCGAGCCTCTCGGTGGACGCGATCACGCACATCCGCTCGGACACGCTGTGGACCTACGAAGTTGGCGCCAAGACGCAACTACCCTCGATGCTCATCTCGGCGGCGGCCTACGACATCGAGTGGAAGGACGTGCAGCAGCAAGTGGCTCTGGTATGCGGGTTCTACGCCCAGGTGAATGGCAACAAGGCGCGCGTGCGTGGCGCCGAGCTCGAGGCCAGCGGGCGCCTCATGCCGGGGCTGCAGTTCCGTCTGGGACTCGGCTACGAGGACACGGACATGACCGATCCGGGGAATCTCGCCCTCTTCGGCGTGACTTCCGGCACCCGCGTTTCCGGAGTCCCGGACTTCACCGGCTCCGCGGGCCTGGTCTACACGCAGTCGCTGACGACTGACACTCAGGGCTTCGTCTCGGCTGACTACAGCTACCAGGGCAACGCCATCTCGCTGCTGGTCGGCGGGGGCGGCGCGGAGGCGACACGACCGGGCTTCTCGCTCGTCAACCTGCGCTTCGGCGTCGACTGCGGTGACACCGAGGTCTCGCTCAACGTTCACAACGTGTTCAATGCCAAGCCGAACCTGGGCGATATCGGCTATATCGGTTACGCGCAGCTGAACGCAGCCGGTGGCGTGATCCCCCAGGTGGCGACTCTGCAGCCGCTCACCGTACTGCTGCGGGTGAGCAAGTCCTTCTGAGGCGCGGGAACTGAAAGGCGGCGGCGGGAAGCTCTACGCGCCCGCCGCGCGCCGCGCCCGGGCGCGCCGGCCGAGCCCTCGGCCCAGGCGCGCAGCAACCTCAGCTGCAGCGAAAGCTGCTCGATCTGCGCGCGCGCGGGCCAGTCGCCGATGTTGGCGACCGCACTCGCGGTGAGCCCGTTGATGAAGGTCACGAGCGAGCGCAGCACGTGCTCGCGGGTGGCGGCCGGCCAGGGCGACCACTCCGGCCAGCAGCGCGCGAGGCAGCGCTCGAAGAGTCGCAGGTACTCGCGATGCACCCAGGCGTTGATGCGCTTCAGGCGCCGGTCCGCCGAGACCTGTCCCCAGAACGTGGTCCAGAAGGCGCACTCGACGCGCCGCTGCGCATCGAGCGGCAGCGCCTCGGCGAGCAGCGTCAACAGGTCGGGGGGCGCACCGACCGGTGCCGGGCGCGACAGCCGCTCCTCGATCCGGCGCAGGATGAGGCGCAGCGCCGCGATGATGATGTCCTGCTTGCTATCGAAGTAGTGCGCCAGCATGCCGGTGGTGTAGCCCGCCTCGCGGGCGATACGCACCATGCTCGCCTGATCGAAGCCGTGCTCGGCCACAACCCGGCAGGCGACGAGCGCGATCTCGTCACGACGCTGCGCGTGGTCGACGATCTTGGGCATCGCGCGATCCTAGCCCGGCGCGCCCACGCGATCGTCGGGATCGAGGCCGACGTCGGCGGCTGCCGCCCGTCGCCGGTCGTGTTCGAGATCCAGCGAGCGACAGCTGAGCAGGTAGACCGCGGCTGCTACCGGCAAGCCCACCAGCATGGCGATGTCGGCCCTGCCGAGAGCGCGCGCCACCGGGCCGGTGTAGATCTCGGTGCTGAAGAACGGAATCATCACGATGAAGCCCGTGAGGTAGGCGGTGAGGCCGCGCCAGTTCCAGTGGCCGTACATGCCGCGGGAGTTGAAGATCTCCCGGATCGAGTAGTGCCCTTTGCGCACCAGATAGAAATCCACCAGGTTGATCGCGGTCCAGGGCGTGAACAGGTAGAGCAGCAGCGCGAGGTAATCCTGGAAGCGGGCCACGAAATTGCCGGAGGACTTCAGGGCGAGCACCGTGCTCGCGAGCAGCGCGACGCCGAGGCTCGCCAGGCGCTTGGCCGCCGTGCACCTGAGCGGCCGCACGGTATCGGCAACTGAGAGCAGCGTGAGCGAGGCGCCGTAGAAGTTGAGGGAGGTGATCGTGACCAGGCCGAGCAGGGCACCGGCGATCAGCACTCTGCCGAGGCCCGGAATGACCGCATCGGCGGCGCGCTCCATGGCGGCGGCCACGTCCAACTGCGGCGCCAGCGCCGCCGCCACCGTTCCGACCAGCATCATCCACGCGCCGCCGATGAAGGCGCCGAGGTAGGTCCACCAGAACGACGCGCGCACGCCGACGTCGCGTGGCAGGTAGCGAGAGTAGTCCGACACGTAGATCGACCAGCTGAGCTGATAGGAAGCCGCGGCGAACACCTGTGCGAGGAAGGGCACGGCGCGAAAGCCGCCGGCGTCCCACTGCACCGCCGGGAAGCGCAACGTGACCAGGCCGCCGAGCGAGAACACCGTGAGAATCGCGATCATGAGGTAGGCGAAGGCGCGCTGAGCGCGGTGGATCTGGTCGTAGCCGACCGCGGCGAGGCTCACCGCGACCAGCGCAAACGCGACGATGGCCCCGGCGGAGGTCGCGGAGATCGCCGGCGTCAGCTGGTGGAGCGCCTGTGCGGCGAGCACCTGGTTGAAGGCGTTGTAGCCGACGTAGGCGACGAGCGCGACGGCCCAGACGAGCAGCGCCCCCGTGTAGCCGAACTGCGGACGGGACTGGATCATCTGCGGTAGCCCGAGCTGCGGCCCCTGCGTCGAATGGAACGCCATGAAAAAGGTGCCGAGCGCGTTGCCGAGCACGACCGCAACGCTGGTCCAGAGCAGATTGCCGCCGAGCGTGATGCCGAGCACCCCGACGGCGAGCGTGGCGAGGTGCGCGTCGCCCGAGAACCACACGGGCCAGAGGTGCCAGACCTTGCCGTGCCGCTCGGCAAGCGGCACGTAGTCGATCGAACGCGTCTCGATGAGCCTGCGTTTAGCCATACCCCTCGGATCGCCGGCCGTGGTGGGGCGCTTTTTATATCATGTCGCCAACATTATAGGGGCACGGGCTCCAAGGGGGTGGGCTCGCGCAGTACCAGTCGCTACTGCCTGGCGATCACTTCCAGGCCGGCTTCCGGCCTCGTCATGACGTAACTGCAGGCCCCGGGGGTACGTCTCACGGTGGCGACCGCCTCGGCGTCGCTGCCGGCGACGACCGGCGGATTGATGCCGTCCCGGAAGGACTTCTTGATCCAGGTGACCGAATACTTCGCGGCCGTCATCTTCAGGATCCGGTCGAGGAACAGGGCCTGCGCGGCGCTGTTGTCGATGGGAACCAGCTTCACCGCTCCGGCGAACTGCTTCTCGCCGACGAACAGGTCGCGCACGTCGGCGGCCGTGATCGACGGCTGCACGTTGCAGATGATGTAAAGCTCGTCGGCATGGGCTGCGCTGCCGGCCGTGGCGAGCAGCGTCGCGAGCAGAAGCTTTACAGGGATTCGCGTCATGCCTGACTGGTGCGCCTTCAGAAGCGGATGGCGTATTGGACGAGCGCTTCGCCGTAGGTCCGTATGATCCGGTCGGTGAAGCTGGTCTTGGCAAATTCCATCTTGAGGGCGGACGACAGATCGATGTCGAATCGCACGCCGAGCGCCTCGCGATTGTAGGAATTACCGTTGATCTGAGCGGCGAAGTACGGGTCCGACTGCTGGAACGATCCGCGCTCGTAACGCGCGTACGGAGTGTAGCGGCCGCCGCGGTAGCCCATCTGGATGAAGCCGGCATCGCTGTGGTGCGAGCCGGTATTCCCCGTGAGATCCGTGTTGTCGAAGAAATGCAGCTCCGCGATGTCTTCCCAGCGGTCGGTGTCGTAAACGGCGTAGGCGCCGTAGCTCTTCACCCGGGTGAAGTAGGGGCTGACCTGCGGAAACGCCGTCGGCGTCGGGTCCTGGTCCTCGATGCGCGTCTGGAAAGCATCGACCCCGACCTTCAGGCCGTCGAGCACCCCGCCCGGCAGCAGGCCCAGATTGCCACCGACGATCGCGCTGCCGCGGGACACGCCCGCGTTATTCATGTCGAGGATGCCGTTGAAGATCCGCTGACTGTTGCCGACATAGGCGTCATACGTGACTTTCATGTCGCCAAGGCGCTCCGATCCCGTGAGCCACAGTCCCACCGTATGCGCCGGCATGATTCCGCCGTGATCCTCGAACTCGATGAAGCGCGGGCGGCGCAGGCCGATCGCGATCCATTGCCCGTGGTGGAAGGCGGTGTTGTAGAAGCCGTACGGCGTATGAAAACGCCCGACCCATATGGTGGCTGAATCCGAGAACTGGTAGCCGATCTGCGCGCGCTCGAGGTCGACGCCGACCGTGCCGTCCGAGCCAACCTCGAAGTTCAGCTCGAACAGCGCACGGGTGCGCGCACCGAGCCGCGGCGTCAGGAAGAAATCCAGCTCCGCTATATCGGCTCCGCGGTAGTTGGGAAACTCGGCGTTGTGCGTGCCGACGCCGACGTCCGCAAAGCCGTGCATCGGCATGCCGGTGTCCTCAGCGCGCTGCCAGGCGTTGGCGGCCATCTGGGCAATCGTCTGCTCGAGTTGAGTCAGACGTGAGGCCTCGGCGGTCGCCGGGGCCGCCGGCGGCGCGCCCGCCGCCACGGCCGGCGCAGGCGCGGCGGGAGCGGGGGACGCGGGAGCAGCCGGGACCTGGGCGGCGGCCGGTGCTGCAGGCGTGCTGCCCGGGGTGGTTGCGGGTGTCGTCGACTGCTGAGCGGCGCGGGCCTCGAGGTCGTGAACCTTCTGCGACAACTCGCGGATCATCTGCATGCTCTGCTCGAGCTCTTTGCGAAGCTCGGCGATCTGATCGGCCTCGGTGTCCGCCGCGGCGGGCACAGAATGACCAAGGCAGGCGACCAGCAGCACGCAGGGCCAGGAGCGGACGCGCGCGACACGCAGGTTTCCCTTGATACCCATGAAAGCAGCTACCTCAGTGTGAAGCGCAGCCCTGCCGCTGCGTCGGTTGCGATGAGCGTCCCGTGCTCATCGAAGCGGACGATGCGCGAGTCGTGGATCACGTGCTCGTCCATCTTCCAGAATTCGAAGCCAAGTTGACGCGCGATGCGCTGCACGTCGGCGGGTGTGCCTACGAGGAAGTGCCAGTTCTCGCGCGTCAGATGCCGGGTGCGGCGGTACTGATGCCAGGCGGCGGGATCGTCGGCGTCGGGGTCGTAGCCGACGACGATGAACTCGGCCCTGAGGCCGCGCCGGTCGAAATCCTGTTGCAGCTGCTGGAGGTCACGGATCGTGACCGGGCACACGCGATGACAGGTCGCGTACGCCATGGTGAGCACGACCGCCCGGCCCTGCATCGCGTGCAGATCGAAGGCCCGGCCGAGATCGTCGCGCCAGCTCGCGGGCAGATCGCCGAGCCGCATCGGCGGAAGGTCGGAGTGTCCGGACGCGCTAGCCACGGTCGCCATTGCCGCCAGCAGCGCAAGCAACGCCCGACCAGCCGCCCGCGGCGGCGCGCGTCGTGCGTCGACAGATCCCGTCTGCATGCGAGCGACCCCCCACTCGTGGTGGGCAAAGTATGTGCACAAGCGAGCTATGTCAAACGCAACCGTCGTCACATGCCGTGCTGCAGCGCGGGCAGGCAGGTCTCAGTTCGCAGAAGCGGCGAGCGCTTCGAAGTACGCAACGAGCGCCTGCCGCTCGGCATCGGGGAGATTCAATCCGAGCGGCATGCGGTGTGCGCCCGCTTCGGGCGACAGCCGGAAGCGGATCTCGTCCTGCAGTGTGGTGCGGGGCGCGGAGCGGTCGCGCAGCCGCTGTGCGAGCAGTTTCGGATTCGAGAAGGGGATGAGCGGGGCGGCGCCGGTCTCGTGGCAGCCGACGCACACCTGCAGCGCCGGCGGCGGCGCCGCTGAGCCGTCGCCGCTCGCCTGAGGCCGGTCACTCAGCGCGAGCGCCGCGGGGGAGGGAGCCACCGTGCCTGCGGTACTCCCGGCGCGCGCAAGCGCCGCCCGGCTGCGTCGCTTGAGGTAACTGCAGTAACGATCGCCGTCGGCCGGAGTCGCGGAGTAGCTCAGCGTCTCGAGCGCGCGGTCTCCCGGGGCGATGGCCGCCAGCAGTGAGGTCCGCAGCGGCAACGCAGCGGCAGGCGGCCGGGTGAAGTCGTAGGTGCCGCTCTCGAGAGCGAGCGTCCAGCTGCGCGTCGGAATACCGAGCGCCGACTCGGCCACGAAGCGCAGCGGCAGCAGGGTATCGGACCCGGCGGGGGCGGGTGCCGTAACGCCCGAGGCAAGCCGCTGCGCCTTGAGCTGCGCCTCCCGGGCATTTCCGCCGGCCGTGTCGCGCGCGAAGCGCTCGAACGCCGCGCGCTGCGTGCGCCAGAGCGTTTCCGGATAGAAGTCGGCGAGCGGCGCGCAGCCGCCGTCGGCGACTCCGAGGAGCGCGTACCGATAGACTGCAAAGGCCGGCTGGTGCATGAGACGCGCGGCGATCGCCTGAAACTGGAGGTTGCCGAGATCGGCCGAGAGCTCCGCGTTCGGCGGCTCACGCCGGACGGCCGCGTACTGAGCTCCCGCGCCCGGGCGGAAGGTGCGGGCGTCAGCGTAGCGGGCGACATCCAGCAGGTGGCGGTAGCGTGGGTGGCTCGGCTGTTGTGCGAGAAAGCGCTCGAGTCCCGCGCGCTCGGGTTCCGAGAGAGTGGCGCCGTAGCGCTCGCCGTAGGCACCTGGCCACAGCGGAAAGCTATCCCAGACCGGGTGCGGCGGATTCCCGTGGCAGCGCATGCAACGCTCGGGGTTGGTTTCCGAAACCCGCACGGCGGCGGCGCCCGCCGGCCGGTCGGGGAACTCGAGTTCGCGCAGGCGGAACTCGCGGGCGACGATGTCGAACTCCAGGGTCTCGAGCACGCGAAAGCCGCGCTGCGCTATGTCGCCGTTGAAGGTCAGAACGAAGCGCGCGTCCGGGCCGTAGAGGATGACGCGCGGATTGTCGAAACTCGCTGCCTGCAGGCTGCGGCTGTCGAACATCAGGGCGTAGTTGCGACGTTGCGCCTCGGGGAGCGCGACGAGCAGCTCCTCGACCGTGCCAACGTCGCCTGTCCGGATGAGGGCCTGCAGCGATTCGAACCCGAAGCTGTCGGCGTGCACGGCGGGAATAGCCAGCGCGAGCAGCAGCGGCAGGTACGGTATGCGGCGCACGGTAGCGATCATTCTGGCGACGGGGCGCAGCGCAGATGCCCCAGGATTCCCCATTAGTGTTCAGGGAGTCACGGTGCCGCGATGTTACATCGTGTTACTTGACAAAGCGTGACCAGGGTCTCGACCACTACCCCCTGAAGGTGCTATTCGATCCCTTGTTTGACGGGCAGTTATCCGGCCCGCGTCGCGTGGGCCGGGCGTAACGGAACGCACCTCGGGATTGTCTATGCTTGCAGTGGGTGAAATCGCACCCTCGGACATATTGCCGGCGGCCGGGGCGGCCGCTCGGTCATCGGCTGAACCCGCAGCCCGGACGGTCGTGGGTGCGCGCGGTTTCAAGCTCACGGGCATCACCGAGCGGCTGATCGCCCTGCAGTTTCTCGCAGTCGTGGTGCCGATCGCCTTCGTGCTGCTCGCACAGATGGTGGCGGACGCACGACGTGCGGCCGCGCTGGAAGCGTCGCGCCCGTTGCGCACGCTCGCCAACGACGCACGCGCCGACTACCGCACCTTCACCAATGGTGCCGCCGATGCGGTCGATACCGGAACGCTCGGCCGGCAGTCGGCCGAGGCACTGAAGAGCGCTGCCGACCGGCTGCAGCGGCTGGCCGTCCGCGGTGGCGAGCCGGCGCTCGGCGATGCTGCCAGACAGGTGGGGGACCTCGCCGCCAGGATCGGCAATGGCGCGACACTCGACAAGCTGATGGGGCTGCGGGCGCAGATCGCCGAAGCCGACCGCGCGACGCGCACCATCGATGAGGACTTCGAGCGGCGCGATGCCGCGGCGACTCTGGATGCGGTCGACTCGGCGCGTGTGCAGAAGCGCGCCGTGACGGCGGCGTTGTTCATCAGCCTGATCCTGTCGGTGGTGTTCGTACTGGCGACGCGGCTACGCCTCAAACGCCAGCTCGAGGCCGACGCCGCCATCGAGCGGCGCAGGAGGGCTGAGCTCGAGACCATCTCGATCCGCTTCGGCATGGCGACACGCGCGGCACACGCCGGCGTATACGAAGTGCAGGAGGGCGACGGCAGCGTGTGGTGGAGCGACACGATGCACGAGCTCTACGGTCAGCCGCCGCAGGGCTTCCGTCCGACACTCGAGGGCTGGCTCGAGCTCATCTACCCGGCCGACCGCGCCGCCGCGGAAGCGGCCATGACCGGCGCGATGCGCGAGGGCCGCCCGCTGCATTCGCAGCACCGGGTCGCACGGGCCGACGGCAGCTTCCGTCATATCGAGTCGGTGGGCGCCGTAGTCGGCGACTCTGCCGATGGCACGGCGCGGGTGGTCGGCATCGACCTCGACGTCACCGAGCGGGTCGCAGCCGCATCACGCGAAGAGACGCTGCAGCATCAGCTGCGCGATGCATCGCGGCAGGCGGGCATGGCCGACGTGGCGACCAGCGTGCTGCACAACGTCGGCAATGTGCTCAACAGCGTCAACATCTCGGCCAACCTCGTGAGCGAAAGCCTGAAGCGCTCGCGCGTTCAAGGGCTCGAGCAGGTGGCGGCGCTCTTGAAGGAGCACGAGGGTGATCTCGGCGCCTTCGTGGCTCACGATCAGCGCGGCCGGGTGCTGCCGGTTTACCTGGCGGAGCTCTCGCGGCACGTCAACGCGGACAACCAGGCCGCATTGCGCGAGCTCGACTCGCTGCGCAACAACATCGACCACATCAAGGACGTCGTGACCACGCAGCAGCGCTACGCCAAACTGGGTGGTTTCGCCGAGCGCATCGACGTGCGCCACCTGGTCGATGAGAGCGTGCGCATCAACGGCCACGCGCTCGAGCGGCACGGCGTGAAACTCGAGCGCGAATTCGGCCAGGTCGCGGAGATCGTGGTCGACAAGCACAAGGTGCTGCAGATCGTGGTGAACCTGCTGCGCAACGCGAAGGACGCCTGCCAGGAGTACACCGACCGGGAGAAGCTGGTCCGGATCCAAATCGAGAAGTGCGCGCTCGGTGTGCGCATCTCGGTCGCCGACAACGGCGCCGGCATCACCGCCGGGAACATGAGCCGCATCTTCACGCACGGCTTCACCACCAAGAAAGCGGGCCACGGATTCGGCCTGCACAGCGGCGCGCTGGCAGCCAAGGAGATGGGCGGAGTGCTGCGCGCCGAGAGTGCCGGTGCCGGGTGCGGGGCCACGTTCGTGCTGGAGCTACCCCTGAAGCCCCCCGAGAGATCCAGATGAGCAGCGCGACCTCACAGCTGCGGCGACGATTACTCGTCATCGACGACAACCCGGCCATCCACGAGGACTTCAAGAAGATTCTCCCCTCCGGCACCGGCGCGCAGGACAGCTCCGCGCTGTTGGCGGCCGAGCTGCTGCTGCTCGGTGAACCGAAGGCGCTCGCACCACGGCCAACCTTCGAAATTGACACCGCGCTGCAGGGCCAGGCGGGCGTCGAGTGCGTCAAGCAGGCCCTGGCCGAGGGCCGGCCGTACGCGATGGCGTTCGTCGACATGCGCATGCCCCCGGGTTGGGACGGGCTCGAGACGATCCAGCACCTGTGGGCGGTCGACCCGCACGTGCAGGTAGTCATCTGCTCCGCGCACAGCGACTACGACTGGACGGAGGTGGTGGCGCGACTCGATCACTCCGACAGGCTGCTGGTCGTCAAGAAGCCGTTCGAGGCGATCGAGGTGCTGCAGTGCGCCAACGCGCTCACCCGCAAGTGGGACAACGAGCGCATCCTGCGCCAGCAGGTCGAGCAGCTCGGGGAGCTGGTTGAGGCGCGCACTCAGGGGCTCGAGGCCGCCAACAAGCAGTTGCGGCATCTCGCCACCCACGATTCGCTCACGGGTCTGCCGAACCGGGTGCTGCTCGACGACCGCCTCACCCAGGCGGCAGTCCACGCCGAGCGCGACGGCCACTCCTTCGCCGTCGCAATGTTCGATCTCGACCGCTTCAAAGTCGTCAATGACTCCTTCGGTCACCGCGCCGGCGACCAGCTCATCAAGGAGGTGGCTCACCGCCTCCAGGGCGTCGCCCGCAGCACCGACACCGTGGCACGCCTCGGCGGTGACGAGTTCCTGTTCATCATGAACCGGCTCGCACAGCGTGACGACGCGGTGCAGATCGCGCGCCGCGCGGCCGAGGCGCTGGCGCAGCCGATCCGGATCGGTGACGTGGACATTCACGCCTCGGCGAGCATTGGCATCGCCATGTTTCCCGGCGACGGCAAGGGGATCGACACCCTGATGGCCAACGCCGACGCGGCCATGTACTGCGCCAAGCAGCGTGGCCGCAACAACATCCAGTGTTACGCCTCGGGCATGAATGCCATCACCCAGGACAAGGTGAAGCTCGAGAGCGACCTGCATGCGGCACTTACGCTCAAGCAGCTCGAGCTGCACTTCCAGCCGAAGATCGAGACCCTGAGCGGCGCCATTCACGGCGCCGAGGCGCTGGTGCGCTGGCGGCACCCGGAGCGGGGGCTGGTTCCGCCGGGCGAGTTCATTCCGCTGGCGGAGGCCTGCGGCCTGATCGATAAGATCGGCGCGTGGGTGGTGAACGAGGCGTGCCGGCAGGCACGCGCCTGGCAGCTGCAGGGACTGCCGTCGCTGCGCGTGGCGGTGAACCTCTCGGCGCTGCAGTTCCGAAACGGCAACCTGCACCAGATGATAGCCGAGGCCCTGCGGGCCGCCGAGCTGGAGCCCCGTTTCCTCGAAGTAGAGATCACCGAGAGCGCGCTGATGAGCGATCCGGAGGAGTCGGTGAAGATCCTCGAGCAGCTCAGTCGCATGGGCGTCGTGGTGTCGGTCGATGACTTCGGCACCGGCTACTCGAGCATGGCGTATCTGCGCCGCTTCCCGATCGACAAGCTGAAGATCGATCGCACCTTCATCGCCGAGCTCATCTCACGCGCCGACGACGCCTCGATCGTGCGCGCCATCGTGTCGCTGGCGCACAACCTGCGCCTCAAGGTGGTCGCCGAAGGCGTCGAGACCACGGAGCAGCTCGAGCTGCTGCGCTCGCTCGGCTGCGACCAGTATCAGGGCTTCTGTTTCAGCCCGGCGGTGCCGGCGCCGCAGTTCGCGGAGCTGCTGGTCGAGTCACGCAAGAAGGCGGAGGCCGAGACGGACGCCATGGCCGAGCGCACTCACAGCAAGCTCTCCTTCTTTCGCCCGCGCGCCTAGCGCCGACCCTGGTCGATTCCCGGGGAAGGTTGCGGGCGCCGCGCCCGCGGCACCACCTCGCTACCCGGGACCTTCGGCTCATCGTCCACCATCTGCGGCGGGAAGCCCTCGCCAAGCACCCGCACGCCGCAGGCCTCCTCGAGGCGGCGGATGATGTTGGGCGAGTGCTCGCGCGGACCGTAACGGCGCACGCCGTCCTCGAACAGGCCGAGCACCAGCGGTGAGAGCTCGAGCGGCACCCGATGGGCGCGCGCCAGAGCGTCGAACAGGCCCACGTCCTTCACCACGAGGTCCATGGTGAAGTTGATATCGCGGCTGCCGTTCAGGATCACCTGCGATTCGGTCTCGTGCACGAAGGAGTTGCCGGAAGAGATGCGGATGCCCTCGTAAGTCATGTTGAGATCGAGGCCCGCCACCCTGGCCACGGTGAGCGCCTCGGCGAGCGCCGCCAGGTGCACCGTGCTCAGGTAGTTGGTGATCACCTTCAGGACCGAGGCGGAGCCCACCGGACCGGTGTGCAGAATCCGCCGACCGACGATGGCGAGCACCGGGAGGACACGTTCGAACGCCGCGCGGCTGCCGCCGGCGAAGATCGAGATGTTGCCGGTAGCAGCACGATGGCAGCCGCCGGAGACCGGGCAGTCCATCGCGGTCGCCCCGAGGGCCTCGACGCGCGCGGCGAGCCGCCGCACCTCGGCGGCGTCCGTGGTGCTCATCTCCAGCCAGATCTTCCCCGGCGCCAGGCCCGCGAGTACGCCGTCCGGCGCCTCCATCACCGCGGCGCATACGGCCGGGGAAGGCAGGCAGGTAATGACGAGATCGACGCGCCCGGCGAGCTCGCGCGGCGAGGCGGCGGCCCGCGCACCGCGCGCCACCAGCGCTGCTACGCGCCTGGGATCGAGGTCCCGCACCGTGAGATTCACGCCGTGGCGCAGCAGGTTCTGGGCCAGCTGCCCGCCGACGTTGCCGAGGCCGATGAAACCGAGAGCGAGGTCAGTCATCGGGGTAAGATACCTCACGCTCATCGCCTTCCGATCACCGGCAAGTAAAAGAAGGAGCACCGCCATGTCCTGGAGGCTCACTCTGACCACGGTACTTCTGGCCATCTTTGCGGCGGGCACCGCCTCGAGCGGCGCGCAGTCGCCGCCCGCGGCGCCTGCGCCGTATGCGCTCGACAACGTTCCGGACAAGATGCCTTTCGACATTCCCTACGGGACGCCGATCGCGCTCGAGCGCGCCATGGTCGCCATCGCCGCCACCGCCGCCGAAGCCCGCAGGCACGACTGGAAGCTCTGCATCGCGGTGGTCGACTCGGGCGGCAACCTGGTGGCTTTTCAGCGCATGGACGGAGCGCAGCTCGCCTCGGTACAGATCTCCGAGCACAAGGCGCGCGCGTCGGCCACGTTCCGCCGCGAGACCAGGGTATTCGAGACGGGTATTCAGCAGAGCGGCTACAACTACGTCCTGACTCTCGACGGCATGATCGGCTCGCGCGGCGGCATCCCGCTGGTCGAGGGCGGCAAGCTCATCGGCGCCATCGGTTGCTCCGGCGGCACGGGCTCGCAGGACGAGGTCGCCTGCAAGGCGGGCGTCGCCGCCATCACCAAGTGAGGGACCTATGCAACAAGCCGTGCACAAGTATCTGGCGGCGCTCGAGGCGGGCGATGCCGAGCGCGCCGCAGCCCTGTTCGTTCCCGAGGGTTGGGTGCAGTCACCTTTCCTCGGCAAGCTTCCGGTGCGGGCCTTCGTGGCGAAGGTGGCGAGCGCCTCGCAGGGCTCCAGGCTCACCGTGCACGACGTGCTGGTGAGCGCCGAGGGACATCTGCGGGCGGTCGCCTACTATCTCTACGACTGGACGCTCAAGGACGGCTCGCACGTCGCCTTCGACTGCGCCGACGTGTTCAACTTCGATAGTGCGACCGGCAAGATCGAGTCGATCGTGCTGGTCTACGACACGCAGCCGGTGCGCGGCGTGATCGAGAACAGATATCCCTGACGCGACGGCGCTCGCGCTCATCGCCTGCGCGGCCGTCGCCACCGGCCGCGCGGTGCCGGGGCCGAGCTGCTGCACGATGCCGCCTGCGGGGTCCTGGTCCCGGGCAGACTGAACCGACTGCGCAGTTCTGCTTATGGTTAAGAGAACTGCGTCACGCGGGGGTATTCTCTCCTAGCACCGGCGGCAATTTAGCCTCAAATTTACCTCCGGGCGGCCGACTCTTCGACAGAGGCAGGCCGCCTCGGCTCGGGCACCTTTCGCCACCAAGACGGCCGTGGACACAGCAAAAGCAACAGCACGAGACAAACCCGTCGAGACGGCGCCCCGCTCGGTCAACCGGCTGTTTATCGGGCTGGTCGTCTACTGCGCCGTGGGTGCCGTGTTGATGCTCACCGGCTTCGGCGGCCCGACTATCGCGCACTACATTGCGCTGACCTGCTCGTTGCCCGCCTCGCTGACCGCCGTCATCATCTGTGCGATCACGGCGCGTCACGCACCCGCCGGCGACCTGCGCCGCGCCTGGATCTCGCTCAGCTGCGCGCTCTTGCTCTATTTCGTCGGCGAATGCATCGGCGCCACCTCGTGGCTGTGCGGTTTCGGCGACCCCTTCCCGGGTCCGGCAGACTTCTGCTACGTGGGGTTCTACCTGGCGCTGTCGGCCGCGGCGATCTTCCTGATCCGCGCGGCGGCGGTACGCGTGCCCTGGATCCAGCTCTCCATGGACGCGACCATCTTCGCGGTGGGCTTCGGCGCCTTCTTCTGGTTCCTGGTGCTGCATCCGGCCGGGCAGCAGCACCAGGCCTCGGTGCTCAAGGAGGTGCTGAGCCAGGCCTACCTCACCCTCGACTGTGTGCTGCTGCTGATGCTCGGCGTGCTGCTGCTCACCGGCTCGGGGAACCTCGGCGGGCAGCGCGTACCGCTGCTGCTGCTCACGGGCTTCGCCACCATGTTTGCCGGCGACATCGTCTGGTCGCTCGCCAAGATCCGCGGCTACTACCTGCCGGGTGACAGCTCCGAGATCATGTACCTCATCTGCTACGTGCCGCTCGCCGCCGCCGCGCGTGCGCAGCTCAAGTGGATAAGGGCGCCGTCGCCGGCGACTTCGGCCAGGGTCGACGCGCTGGCGCGCGGGCTGCCCTATGCGGCAATGCTGGCCGCGTTCCTCATGCTGGTCTACCTGAGCGGCGGCGAGGCGAGCGGGCCGGCGAGCATGATGATCATGGTGGTGTTCGCGTTGACGCTGCTTCTCATGGTGCGGCAGAGCGTCGTGCTCAGGGGCGATGCGCTGGTGCGCGAGCGGCGCGCCGCGCGCATGGTGGAGGACCGCTACGCCTCGCTCATCGCCAATGCCTCGGACGTCATCATGATCGTGGACGAGGACGGGGCGCTGCGCTTCGCGTCGCCGGCGTCCGAGCGCACGCTCGGGCTTACTCCCGCGGCAATCACCGGCAAGAGGCTGCCGGAACTGTGGGCGGGCGAAGACGGGGAGAAGCTGCGCGCGTTTCTCGCCGAGGTAGCCGCGACGCCCGCGGGCACGGTCGGGCCGGTGGAGCTGCGGTTCGAGCGCGGCGCGCAGCGCTATGTCGTCGAGACCGTCGGCAGCAACCTGATGCAGGACCCGGCGGTGCAGGGCCTGGCGCTCAACTTCCGCGACATCAGTGAGCGCAAGGCGCTCGAGGAGCAGCTGCGGCAGCTCGCCTTCCACGACCCGCTCACCATGCTCGCCAACCGTAACCTGTTTCGCGACCGGGTGCAGCACGCGCTCACCCTCGCACAGCGCGGCCCCAACTGCCTGGCGGTCATGTTTCTCGACCTCGACAACTTCAAGAACATCAACGACTCTCTCGGACACGACGCCGGCGACCGGCTGCTGCAGGCAGTGGCGCACCGGGTCATGCAGGCCACCCGCTCCTCCGACACCGTGGCGCGCCTCGGCGGCGATGAGTTTGCGGTGCTGATGGAGGGGGTCGAGCGCTCGAGCGAGGTGGGATGCGTCGCCGATGCGCTGATCGCCACTCTCAACGTGCCGTTCCAGCTGGACGGCCGCGAAGTGCGCGTCGGGGCGAGCGTTGGCGTGGCGATTTCCGCCGCAGAGGCGGGCGCGGAGGCGCTGCTCAGCAATGCCGACATCGCCATGTACCACGCCAAGGCTGCCGGTAAGAACCGCCACGTCACCTTCCAGCCGCAGATGCAGGCGGTGCTGCACGAGCGGCTGCGGCTCGAGGCGGACATCTCGCGCGCGCTCGCCAACCAGGAATTCTTTCTCGAGTATCAGCCGATCGTGGACCTCGGCACCAGGAGCCTGCTCGGTGTCGAGGCGCTGGTGCGCTGGCGCCATCCCGAGGCCGGCGTCCTGTTGCCGGGGCGCTTCATCCAGGTGGTCGAGGAATCGGGTCAGATCGTCAAGCTCGGCTGCTGGGTCCTGAAGCAGGCCTGTCGCGACCTGTGCGCGTGGCGTCGGTCGGTCGCGGGCGGCACGGGACTGCGGCTCGCGGTGAACATCTCCGCCCGCCACATGCAGCACGGCGACCTGGTGCACGATGTGGCACAGGCGCTCGCCGAGTCCGGGCTCGAGCCGGGCAACCTCGTGATCGAGCTCACCGAGAGCACGATCATGTACAACACCGATGCGAACCTCGAGCGGTTCCACAGCCTCAAGGCGCTCGGTGTGCGGCTTGCCATCGACGACTTCGGCACGGGCTATTCCTCGCTCTCCTACCTGCACCGCTTCCCGATCGACATCCTGAAGATCGACCGTTCCTTCGTCGGCAGCCTCACGAACAGCGACAACGGGCCGGAGCTCGCACGCGCGGTCATCACGCTCGGCGAGACGCTCGGGCTGGAGACGGTGGCCGAGGGCGTCGAGTACGAGCCGCAGGTCGCCGCGCTCCTCGCGCTCGGTTGCGTGGCCGGGCAGGGGTTCCTGTTCGCCAAGTCGAGCTCGCTCGAGCAGCTCTCGAAGAGCCCGTTCGTCGCCCGGCGCAACGCGCTGTGGAACGCGCAGGCCCGTACCGAGGAGCTCTCTCCGACCGGGCGCTTCAAGGCCCTGAAGTCGGTCCCCGGACGCAGCGCCGGCACGGGCTGACGCCGCGGCGGCGGCGGCCCGCCAGCTCTCGCCCGGCTCCCCGGGGAGTGGACACGTCGGGGCGCCGGCGGTAGCTTCTTCTGCCGCCAGGAGGGTCCCCATGCGACGCTACATTCCGCTTGCCGCCCTGCTCACGCTCACGGGCTGCTACAACATGCCGGGAGGCGACGTCACCGCGGATGGCAGCGGGGCGAACACGGTCAACGGCTCGATCCACGTGCCCGCCGGCACCCATAGCGGCGCCGTGGGCACGGTCAACGGCTCGATCCGCATCGACGACGATGCGACGGTCGCCAGCGCGGGCACCGTAAACGGCTCGGTCACGCTCGGCGCGCACGCCACTGCCGACACGGTCGGCACGGTCAACGGCTCGATCAGCCTCGGCGAGGGAGCGCATGTTACCCGCGATGTGACCACGGTGAACGGCTCGATGACCCTGAAGAGCGGTGCCGATGTCGGCGGCCCGCTGTCGAACGTGAACGGCCGTATCGCGTTGAACGATGCCCACGTCGCCGGCGGACTGCACACCGTGGACGGCGACATCGATGTCGGCGGCGACTCGCACGTCGAGGGCGGCATCCTGGTCAAGCACGGCGGGGGCGGGTGGTTCAACTTCAGCACCCACAAGCCGCGCATCGTGATCGGCCCGGGCGCGGTGGTGCAGGGCGATCTGCGCTTCGAGCGCGCGGTCGAGCTCTACGTGAGCGAGTCGGCGACCACGGGCCCGATCACGGGCGCGACCGCCATCCGCTTCTCGGGCACGAGCCCTCCGCAGGGCTGAGAGGCTCCGGTCAGCGGACCGCGGGCTTGGCGCGCAGCAGCGCGAGCGGATTCGGCCCGGGCTCGGCGACCCTCACCAGAGTATTGCGGTCGCGGTGCATGAAGGGCTCCTCGCGCCCGTGCACCTTGAGCACGGTGTCGAGCACGTAGCTCCAGCTGCCGTCCGGGTTGAAGACGACCTCGATCCGATAGGATTCAGTGCGGAACGCATATTCGAGGAACGCGGTGGAGCAGATGCCGTACTCGGTCTGGCCGCGCTGCGCCGTAAGCACGAGCTCGGTGGCATCCGCTGCCGCGTGCCCGGCGGCGATCGCCACCTGGCCGCGGGGGATGCTGAGTGTCTGCATCACCAGCCCCGTGGCGGGCTCCCACAGCCAGTAGCCGGTCTGATCGTGGAAGGTAGCGTCCTCATCGGACGCGAGGATGCGAGTGTGATAGCGCAGGCCGTAGAAGAGCTGCGGACCATTCGACTGGGCGTCGATCGGTTGCAGGTCGATGCGCTCGCTGTACTCGCGGCGCTGCGGCCCCTCGGGCTTCGGATTGATGTCGATGCCCGCACGGCTCTCCCAGGTGCCCGCCAGGCGGCGCAGCGGTCCGAGGTTAGCGAGGGTGTCGGGGCTCGCTTCCTGTTCGGTGAATACGTCTTCGGGAAAGGTGCTCATGCGGAGGCTCCTCAGGCTCAGCGGCAGTCTACGCGATGTCGAAGGAGCGTAGACTCCGCCCTAACAGGCGGCAGTGCGCCGGAAAGGGGAGAGCAATGAGCCCGGAACTTAAATATCTGGCGCTGGTGAGCGTGCTGACGGCCGTGCTGTGGGTACCCTACATTCTCAACGAAGTCATGGTGCGCGGTCTCATGGACGCGGTCGCGTATCCCGAGAATCCCAGGCCGCTCGCGCGCTGGGCGCAGCGCCTGAAGTCCGCGCACTACAACGCCGTCGAGAATCTGGTGGTATTTGCCGCGCTCGTGCTGGTCGCGGCCGTGGCGGGCATCCACGATCCTGCGATCGCGACCGCCGCCGCGATCTATTTCTGGGCACGCGTGGTGCACGCGGTGGTCTACACGCTCGCCATACCCTGGCTGCGAACGCTCTCCTTCGTGGTCGGTTTCGCGATGCAGATCTGGATCGCGTGTGTGATCTTCCGGCATTAGTCGCGAGCTGCGGGCCACTCGAGCGGGGCGACTCTCGGGATCATCAACACCCAGCCTACCACCCCAAGAACGCTGACGACCGCGGCGACGAGGAAGGCCGAGGTGAAGTGATTGCTCGCCGCGACCAGAAACCCGGTGAGCGCCGGGGCGATGACGCCGGCGAAATTCCCGAGGCCGTTCTGGATCCCGACCCAACGGCCGGTGGCGCGCGGCCCTGCCAGGATCTGCGGTATTCCGAACACCCCGGGTGAGTTGGCGCCATCGAGGATCTGGTACGCGAAGATCGCCGCAAGGGCCCACGAGGCCGGCGCCAGGGCGATGCACACCATGCACACCACGAAGCCGACGTGGGTGGCCCCCATGACCACCTTGTAGACGAGATTGGCACGCCCCGCGCGTGCGACCATGCGGTCGATGAGCCAGCCCGCGACGAGTGCGCTGACGGCGTGCACGAGGTAGGCGAGGGCGGTGAACCCCGCCATCTTCTCGGTCGAGAAGCCGTGCTCACGCACCACGTAGAAGGGCAGCCAGGTCAGCGTGAAATAAAAGGCATAGTTGACCGAGAAGAGCCCGAGGCTCGTCCCCCAGAGCTCGGGCCGGCGCAGCAGCGCGCGCAGGGGAGGATCGGCGCCCCCGCTCACCGTGACCGGCGGCGGTGGTAATCGCACCCGCGACCAGGGCAGGAGCCAAAGCAGCGACAGGGCTCCGAACACCCAGAAGGCGCTGCGCCAGCCGTAGCTCGCCATAAGCATGCCGCCGACCAGCGTGCCTACCGCGGGTCCCGAGAGGTAGCCGAACGCGACGATGCCGTTGGCGTGCCCGATGCTCTTTACCGGCACGACCGTCGCCAGCACCTTTGATACGGAGGGAAAGCCGACGCTCTCGCCGATACCGAGCAGCAGCCGCAGCGCGAGCAGCGCGGCGAAGGAGTGCGCGACCCCGACCAGCATCGTGGCGCAGGCCCACACCGCGAGCCCCGCGCCGAGGAGGCGCGGCGCGCCGAAGCGCTCGACGAGCCATCCAACCGGGAACTGCAGGAGCGTGTACAGCCACCAGAACGCCGACATCAGCAGGCCGAGTTGCTGCGGCGATAGGCGGAGGTCGTCCTGAATCAGGTGCGCGGCCGTCGGCAGCGCGCCGCGATCGATGTAGTTGATGAAGAGCGCCGTGGCGACCAGTCCGACGATCGTCCAGCGCTCGCGGGCGCCGAGATCGGCGGCTGTCCCGCTCTCGGTCAATCCGCGTAGTCCGCGAGCTGACGATCCAGCATGCGTCTGAGCGCCTCGAAGTGCAGTTGCGCGCGATCCTGGCCGCCGACGCTGCCGCAATGACTGAACTGCTCGAGCGTCGCACGCACCACGGGTTCCGGGAGAACGTGCAAGCCTCGCCCGGTCGCGAGCGCCAGGACCTGGACGTGGCAGGCGCGCTCGAGGAAGTACAGCCGCTCGAACGCCTGGGCCGCCGAGTCTCCGGTCACGAGCACGCCGTGGTTGCGCAGCAGCGCCACCGACTTGCCGCCGAGTGCGCGCGCCAGACGCTCGCCTTCGGCAAAGTCGAGCGCGAGGCCGTTATAGTCGACGTAGGCGATGTCGCCGTGGAAGCCGATGGCGCTCTGCGACGCCGTCTCGAGACGCCCGTCGGCGAGCATGCCAAGCGCGGTCGCATAGGGCATGTGCGTGTGCAGTACGCAGCGCGGCTGCGGTGCGAGCCGGTGAGTCGACGCGTGGATATAGAGCGCGGTGTCCTCGACCAGCCCGCGGCCGGCGAGGAGCTTGCCGGTGAAGTCGACCTCGAGCAGGTGGCTCGCCTTCACTTCCGCCCACAGCAGCCCGAAGGGCGCGAGATAGAAGCGGTCGGTAAAGCCCGGCACGAGCATCGTCATGTGGTTGTCGATGCCCTCGTTGTAGCCGAAGTGCGCCGCGAGGCGGTGACAGGCCGCGAGGTCGATGCGCGCCCGGCGCTGGGCCTCGCTTTGCCTCGAAGAGAGTTGCGGTGAGGCGCTCATTTCATCTCGAACTTTATCGCAAGCTGCGCGCACCCGGTTGCCGCAGTCGCGCCGGCGGGCCGGTAGTAGGCCGCCCCCGCGCGGGCGATCCTGAGCGCGGCCTCATCGAGGCCGGCGTCGCCCGACGAGCGGGTGATGACCGGGTCCTGGGTGAGCTTGCCGGACTCGTCGGCGCACACACGCACCTCGGCGCCACCCGATGCGGCGTGCGGCCCTGACGACCCCGAAGCAGCCGCGCCGCCCGCACCCGGAGTCGCGGCGGCGGCGGGCGGTATACCCGAGGCGGGCGGACCCTGCGCGAGGTGTTCGCGGCCCCACTTCCAGGCGATCTCCTGCCAGGACGCCATCGCCGATCCCTCGCCGGCGCGCACCGCCGGGAGGTAGCGCAACTGCATGACACAGCTCAAGGCCGCGGCGTCCAGGCTTTCGGAGCCGGAGGACGACTTGATCGAGGGCTGCGAAGGTACGCCGCTCGGACCGACCACCAGGACGATCAGCGCTGCCGAAGGCTCCTGGACGTCCGACTGGATCAGACCCGGACAGCGTCCCTTGGGCTCGTAGCCGACCGCCACATTGGCCTCGCGCAACTCAGCCCCCGCCGGGGGACCGGCCCGGGCCGCAGCCGCGAGGCCAGCGAGGAGGAACGCCGCACAGGCGAGGGATGCAGACCGCCGCATATCCATCGAGTGACCCCTTTGGCTCCCATTCTAACGTGCCGGCTAGGGGCCAGCCGGCCCGCACCCCGGGGTCTCGCAGTCACCCTCCTCCTCGATCTGCACGGTGGTGTGCTCGACCCGCAGACGCTGCTCGAGGCGCGTATGGATGGCGGCAACTACCTCGCCATGCCGGATGCCGGTCCTGAGGTTGGCATGGAGCGTGACCGTGGGGCGCTCGCCAGTCATCGACCACACGTGCACATGGTGCACGCCGATGAGGCCGGGTACGTGCCCGATCAGCTCCGACTCGATGGCTTGCTCATCGCAGCCGCTCGGGGCCCCCTCGAGCAGCACGTGGGCCGACTCGCGCGTGAGCCCCCAGGCAGAGCGGAGGATGAGCGCCGAAACGACCAGCGAGAGCAGCGGATCGGCGAGGCTCCAGCCGCGCGCGATGATCATGAGCGCCGCGATGCTCGCGGCCACGGAGCCCAGCAGATCACTCAGCACATGCGCCCGCGCACCACGCTCGTTGAGGGAGCGCGCACCGGCGAGCGCAAAAAAAGCGGCAAGGTTGGCCGCGCCTCCGATGAGGGCGATTTCGA
This sequence comes from Steroidobacteraceae bacterium, assembly GCA_036497085.1. GTDB lineage: Bacteria > Pseudomonadota > Gammaproteobacteria > Steroidobacterales > Steroidobacteraceae > 13-2-20CM-66-19. The sequence goes on from DASXKA010000187.1 coordinate 32,130, forward strand.
GCATGAGGCGGCCGTCGACCCTGGGAAGCGCCACGATGCGCACCGCCGCCTCGTATACGACCCACGCCGTGAGCAGCAGCAGCACCTGGCCGTTCACGAAGGCGGCGAGCGGCTGGTAGCGGCGGTGGCCGTAGGTACGGCGCATGCTGGGCGCACGCCGCCCGACCCGGATCGCGACGATCGCGAGCAGCAGCGAAGCCGAGTCGGCCAGCATGTGCGCCGCCTCGGCGAGCAACGCGATCGAGTTGGCGAAGTATCCGCCCAGCGCCTCGACCAGTGTGAAGCTGCCGAGGATGAGCAACGCGATGGTGAGCCGGCGCTCGCCGGCCTCGGTGCCGTGCGGGTGGCCTGCGTGCCCGTGGCGGTGATCGTGGCCGGGATGGTCCTGATGCGTGCGCCGGCCTGCGGCCGGGTGCGCGTGCTCGTGATGGTGGAGTGGGTCGCTCATGCTGCCGGAGGCTCGCCCGTGGTGCCTGCCACGATACGACGGCAGGTGGGCGCGGGCAAGTGGTCAGCCGCACAGATACGGTTGGGGGGTATGGTATACAGGGCGCGGGCGGCAACCCGCGAGACGCCGCCGGCGGACCGGGCCCCGGACCGCCGGCCGCGGGGTGCCGCCCGCGGGCTTTGCGGCTATTCTTGGCGGCGTGACCACGCCCCTCGATCTCGTCGCGATCGGCCGCGTCAGCGTCGATCTCTATGGGCAGCAGCTTGGCAGCCGGCTCGAGGACGTCGCGAGCTTCGCCAAGGGGGTGGGCGGCTGCCCGGCCAACGTAGCCATCGGCGCGGCGCGCCTCGGGCTCAAGGCCGCGCTCATCACGCGGGTGGGGGATGAGCCCATGGGACGCTTCGTGCGCGAGCAGCTCGAGCGCGAGGGTGTCGACACGCGCGGCGTGCATGTCGACCGCGAGCGGCTGACCCCGCTCGTGCTGCTCAGCGTGCGCGACCGGGAGACCCTTCCCCTTATCTTCTACCGCGAGAACTGCGCCGACAGCGCGCTCAGCCCCGCCGACATCGATCCGGGCCTGATCGCCTCCGCCCGCGCGCTGCTCGTCACCGGCACGCACTTCTCCCTGCCGGGGGGCGCGCGCGCCCAGCGCAAGGCGATCGACGCTGCCCGCAGCCATGCCGCGCGGGTCGTGCTCGACGTCGACTACCGGCCAAATCTCTGGGGAATCGGCGGACACGGCGCGGGCGCGAGCCGCTATGCCCGCTCGGCCCGCGTAACCGAGGCGCTCGCCGCCGTCCTCGGGGATTGCGATCTCATCGTAGGGACCGAGGAGGAGCTGCACATCGCCGCCGGCGTCGAGGACACGCTGGCGGCCGTGCACCATATCCGCGAACGGTCGCCCGCCGTGATCGTCTGCAAGCGCGGCGCGCAGGGCTGCGTGGTGTTTGAGGGGCGCGCACCCAGGCGGCTCGAGGACGCGCTGGTGGTGCGCGGCATGGACATCGAGGTCTGCAACGTGCTGGGCGCGGGGGATGCGTTTCTCGCGGGCTATCTGCTCGGCTATCTGCGCGACGAGCCGCACGAGAGAAGCGCGCGCTACGGGAATGCGTGCGGTGCCCTGGCAGCATCGCGCCTGCTGTGCTCAGCGGAGTTTCCCTCGCGCCAGGAGCTCGATTACTACCTCTACTACGGCAGCGAGCGGCGCGCCCTGCGCACCGACCAGCAGCTCAACCATCTGCACTGGGTGACGACGCAAAGGCACGGTCCGGGCAGCGTGTGGGCGCTGACGATTCCTGCGCGCGCGGCGAGCGGCGCGGCCACGGAGGAAGCGGCGGAGCGGCGCGCGCAGCTCGAGCTGCTGGCCGTCGAGGCCACCGCGCAGGCCGCGGTGGCAGGCGAACGCTGCGGCGTGCTGCTCGAGGGTCCCGCGGTCCCGGCGACGCTGCGCCGGGTGCAGGAGGCGAGCCTGTGGCTCGCGCGGCAGGTGGCACAGCCGCCGTCGCGGCCGCTCGAGTTCGCGGGCGCGGCGAGTCTCGCGGTGCATCTCAGCGAGTGGCCGACCGGCGTCACGGCCGCGTGCCGCTGTCAGTATCATCTCCAGGATCCGCGCGAGCTGCGCGAGGCGCAGGAGCGCAACCTCCTGCGGCTCGCCGCGGCCTGCCGCGCGCAGGGACGCGAGCTGCTGCTCGAGATCAGCTCGGGCGGTGCCGGCGCGTTGCAGGGCGACACCGACGCCCGCGCCCTTACGCGGCTCTACGAGCTCGGCATCCGCCCGGACTGGTGGGCACTCGAGCCGCAGCGACGCGACACGAGCTGGGAGAGTTGCGCGCGAGTGATCGGGGCGAGCGACCCCTACTGCCGCGGCATCCTGGTCACGCTGCGTGTGCCGCCCGTGGAGCAGGTGCCGCTCGTCACGACCGCCGCCGCGAGCCCTGTGGTGCGCGGCTTCATCGCCGGCAGTAGCATAATCGACGATGTCGCCGCGGCGTGGCTCTCTGGACAGAGGTCTGCCGAGTCGGTGACCGCAGAAATTGCAGGGCGTTTTCGCGCTTTGGTCGAGGCCTGGAGCGCAATACGCGATCCGCGGCTCGACCGGGGGGATGGGGGCGGGCGTTGACGGCAACTCGGCTGACGACGGCGCAGGCACTGGTGCGGGCCATGGCCGCGCAGTGGACCGAGCTCGGCGGCGAGCGCCGGCGCGTGTTCGCCGGTGTGTGGGCCATCTTCGGGCATGGCAACGTGGCCGCCCTCGGTGAAGCGCTGTACGCGGCGCGCGACGTTCTGCCCACGCTCCGGGCCCATAACGAGCAGGCCATGGGCCACGCGGCCGTCGCCTACGCCAAGGCCACGCAGCGGCGCCGCATGATGGCGTGCACCACCTCGATCGGCCCGGGCGCCACCAACCTCGTGACCGCGGCGGCGGTCGCGCACGTCAACCGCCTGCCGCTGCTGCTCCTGCCGGGCGACGTGTTTGCGAGTCGTGCGCCCGACCCGGTGCTACAGCAGGTCGAGGACTTCGGCGACGGGCTGCTCACGGCCAACGACTGCCTGCGACCGGTGTCGCGCTATTTCGACCGCATCACCCGGCCGGAGCAGCTGCTGAGCGCGCTGCCGCGTGCCATGCAGGTGCTCACGGACCCGGCGAGCTGCGGTCCCGTCACCCTCGCGCTCTGCCAGGATGTGCAGGCCGAGGCGTACGACTGGCCGCAGAGTTTTTTCGCGGAGCGCATGTGGATCGCGCGGCGCCCGCCGCCCGATCAGCGCGAGCTCGCGCAGGTCGCGCAGGTGATGCGCACCGCGCGCCGGCCGCTGATAGTCTGCGGCGGAGGCGTGCTCTATTCCGGGGCGGGGGAGGCGCTCGGCGCCTTCTGCGAGCGCCACGGCGTACCGAGTTGCGAGACGCAGGCGGGCAAGTCCGCCCTCACCGCCGGCCATCCGCTGAATCTCGGCGGCATCGGCGTCACCGGTACCACGGCCGCCAACACGCTCGCCGCCGAGGCTGACGTGATCGTCGCGGTGGGGACGCGCTTGCAGGACTTCACCACCGGCTCCGCTACGCTGTTCGCGGCGCGGGGACGCCGCATCGTCGCGCTCAACGTGCAGCCCTTCGATGCCGCCAAGCACGATGCGCTGCCGCTGGTCGCGGATGCGCGCGAGGGTCTCACGCGTCTCAGCGGGGAGCTCGGCGACTGGCACGCTCCGGGCGCCTGGAGCGAGCGTGCGCAGGGCGCGCGGGCGCAGTGGCTGCAGACCGCGGCATCGTTCACCGCGCCGCCCGCCGCGGCGGTGCTTCCCTCTGACGCGCACGTGATCGGCGCGGTGCAACGAGCGGGTACGCCTTCCGACATCGTAGTGTGCGCCGCGGGCGGCCTGCCGGGAGAGCTGCACCGGCACTGGCAGGCCGGGGAGCCGGGCGGCTATCACCTCGAGTATGGCTATTCCTGCATGGGCTACGAGATCGCCGGCGCCCTCGGCGTAAAGCTCGCGCACCCGGAGCGCGAGGTGATCGTCATGGTGGGCGATGGCTCCTATCTCATGCTGAACAGCGAGATCGCGACCTCAGTGCGCCTCGGCGCCAGGCTCATCATCGTGCTGCTCGACAACGGTGGCTTCGGCTGCATCGAGCGGCTGCAGCGCTCGACCGGGAATGCGAGCTTCAACAATCTGCGCGCGGACGCTGCTCAGGCGCCCGATCTCGTGGCGCACGCGCGCAGCCTCGGAGCGCTCGCGAGCTCCGTGCCGGGTATCGCCGAGCTCGAGAGCGCTATCGCCGCCGCGCGCCGCGCCGACCGCACCTCGGTGATCCGCATCGAGACCGACGCGGCCGCGAGCACCAGCGCCGGTGGCTGCTGGTGGGACGTCCCGGTCCCCGAGGTGTCGGCGCGCGCCGAGGTGCGCACGGCGCACGCTACGTACGCCGCGGCCCGCAGGCGGCGCGCGGACGAGGCGTGACCCATGAAGGTTCGCCTCGGCGCCAATCCCATCATCTGGTCGAACGACGATCTCCGCGAGCTCGGCGCCGACATTACGCTCGAGACCTGCCTCGCCGAGGCACGGACGGTGGGCTTCGAGGGCATGGAGCTCGGGCACAAGTTTCCACGCCAGCCGGATGTGCTCGCCGCGGTGCTGGGGCGTTTCGGCCTGCAGTGCGTCTCGGGCTGGCATTCGGCCGAGCTCCTGGTGTGGGGAGCGCGCGAAGAGCTGTCGCGGCTGCGTCCGCATCTCGAGCTCCTCAAGGCAATGGGAAGCCCGGTGCTGGTGTTCGCGGAGGTGAGCCAGGCCGTGCACGGCGACCTGGAGCGCCCGCTGTCCGAGCGGCCGTTGCTCAACGCGCGCGACTGGCGTGAGCTGGGCGCGCGGCTGACCGAGGTGGCCGCGGTGACCGCGGCGGAGGGCGTGCGTCTCGCCTATCACCATCACATGGGGACGGTGGTTCAGAGCGAGGAAGACATCGACGCGCTGATGGCAGCGACCGGCCCCGAGGTGGGGTTGCTGCTCGACACCGGACATGCGGCGTTTGCTGGAGCGGATCCCGTGGCGCTCGCGCGGCGTTATGCGTCGCGGATCGTGCACGTGCATGCCAAGGATGTGCGCCCCGAAGTCTGCGCGCGGGCGCGCAGCGGCAATTGGAGCTTCCTGCGCGCCGTACTCGCGGGCGTTTTCACGGTGCCGGGGGACGGCGGCGTCGCCTTCGAGGCGGTGTTCGCGGAGCTCGCCGACTATTCCGGCTGGGTGGTGCTCGAGGCTGAGCAGGATCCGCGGGTCGCCGATCCCCTGACCTATGCCACGCTTGGCCATCGAAACCTCGAGCGCCTCTTGTCGGGGGGTGGCCGGTGACCTCGAGACTCCTCGTCAGGCCGGATCTCTCGGCCAACGCCCCGCAGGTGCACCTGGTTACCCCCCAGAGCGCGGGCTGGCGCTACGTCGGCTTCGAAGTATTCGACCTCGCTCCGGGGCAAGCGCTCGCGCGCCGGCTCCCCGATCGCGAGCAGTGCCTGGTGTTGCTGTCGGGTCGCTCGAGCGTGCGCGTGGCGAGCGCCGACTGTGGCACGCTCGGCGCGCGCGCGCATCCCTTCGACGGCAAGCCGTTCGCGGTCTACGTGCCGCCGCGGACCGAGGTGCACCTCACGGCCGAGAGCCACTGCGAGCTCGCCGTGGGCTCGGCGCCAGCCCAGGGCCGGTTCCGCGCGCGCGTGATCAGTCCGGACGACGTACGGGAGGAGGTGCGGGGCACCGGCACCAACACCCGCTACGTGTACGACATACTTCCCGAGGGCACCGAGGCCGAGTCGCTCCTCGTGGTCGAGGTGCGCACCCCCGGCGGGCATTGGTCGAGCTACCCGCCCCACAAGCACGATTCCGCCGCCGGAGGAGAGAGTCAGCTCGAGGAGATCTACTACCATCGATTGTCGCGCCCGGGCGGTTTTGCCTTCCAGCGCGTTTTTACCGACGATCGCTCGCTCGACGAGACGATGTCGGTGGAGGATCGCGACCTGGTGCTGGTACCGCGCGGTCACCACCCGGTAAGCGCCCCGCACGGCTTTGACCTCTACTATCTGAACGTCATGGCAGGACCGGTGCGGCGCTGGCGCGTCACTTACGCGCCCGGCTACGAGTTCCTGACCCGGCGCTGACGGCGGAAGGGTATGGCGACGCTCGGCACGGCGGTACTCGGATGCGGGCGCATCGGCCGCCTGCATGCGCGCAATCTCGCGCGGCACCCGCGCGCGCGGCTCGCGATGGTGTTCGACGTGGCCGGCGAGGTGGCACAGCAGGTCGCGGCCGGGATCGGCGTCCGCAGCGCCCGTAGCCTGGATGAGGTGTGGGACGAGCGCACCGTCCGCGCGGTGGTGATCGCTACACCCACCGACACCCACGTGCCGCTGATCGTCGCGGCGGTCAAGGCCGGCAAGGCGGTTTTCTGCGAGAAGCCGATCGACATGAGCCTCGAGCGCGCGCGCGCCTGCTGGGGTGAGATCGCCGCCGACAAGCCGAGCGTGATGATCGGCTTCAACCGCCGCTTCGATCCCTCCTACCGCGCCTTGCGCGAACGGCTCAAGCTCGGCGAGATCGGCAGCCTCGAGCTCGCGGTCATCACCAGCCGCGATCCGGCGCCGCCGCCGGCCGGCTACATCCTGAGCTCGGGCGGGCTGTTCCGCGACATGACCATTCACGACTTCGACATGGCGCGCTATCTCGCGGGCGACATCGCCAGGGTGCATGCCTTCGGTGCGAACCTCGTCGACGCGGAGATCGGCAGGCTCGGTGACATCGATACCTGCGCGATCGCGCTGCGCGCCAAGTCCGGCGCGCTCATACAGATCAACAACAGCCGCCGCTGCGTGTACGGCTACGATCAGCGCCTCGAGGCCTTCGGGTCGGGCGGCATGCTGCAGGCGGGCAATCGCCACGAGACCTCGGTCTCATCCTGGAGCGCCGAGCGCACCGCGGGACGCGACGCTGTGCTTCACTCCTTCATCGAGCGCTACGCGCAGGCCTATGAGGCCGAGATGGATGCCTTCGTCGCCGCGCTCGCGGAAGGCAGGCCGATGAGCCCGGACTTCGCCGACGGCGTGGAAGCGCTCAGACTCGCCGTGGCGGCGGGCGAGAGTCTGCGCACCGGGCGCGTGGTCGACGTCGGTCCTTAGAGCGGCCGCAGGGCGAGCCGGCGACGCGTCTCGGCCGGGGAGAGTACCCGTGCCCCGAGCAGCTCGACGATCTTCACGGCACGCTCGACCAGTTGCGCGTTGGTCGCCAGCACGCCCTTCTCGAGGTAGAGGTTGTCCTCGAGGCCGACCCGTACGTTGCCCCCGAGCAGCACCGCCTGTGCGACCATCGGCATCTGCAGCCGGCCGACCCCGAAGGCCGACCACTGGACGTCGCGTGGCAGGGCGTCGCGCATCGCCAGCATGGCCTGTGCGGTCGCGGGGGCGCCGTAGCGAACGCCGAGGCACAGCTGAAAGAGTGCGGGCGCGGCGAACAGCCCCTCGCCGATCAGCTGCCGGGCGAGCTCGATGTGCCCGAGCTCGAAGACCTCGATCTCCGGGCGCACGCCGCGCGCGCGGTACTCCGCGGCGATGTCGCGCAGATAGCGTGGCGTAGTGCCGTACAGGGCCTCGTCGAAATTGAGCGATCCGCAGTCGAGGCTGCCGATCTCGGGACGCAGCTCGACGATGTGGGCGATGCGCTCGCGCGGGCCGACGAAGTCCGTCCCCTTGCCGAAGGAGAGCGGCGTCTCATCCGGTCCGAGCACCAGGTCGCCACCCATGCCGCCGGTGAGGTTGAGGATCACCTCGGCGTTGCGGCTGCGGATCCGGTCGACGACCTCGCGATAGAGGGCGGTCGCGCGGCTCGGCGCGCCCGAGGCGGGATCCCGCACGTGGATGTGCACGATGGCCGCCCCGGCGGCATGGGCATCGAGAGCCGCCGTCGCAATCTGCGCGGGCGTCACCGGAACGCGCGGGCTTTTCCTGAGCGAATCGCCCGAGCCGGTGACCGCGCAGGTGATGAAAACCGCCTCGCTCGGCACTGCCGCCCTCCGCCGTCCCGGGACTCGAGCAGCATAGCGCCAAAGCCCTCACAATAGCGCCGTCGCAACGCGACTCTCGCGAGAGGATCATGACCAGGAACCGCTCGGTCGGCTGGGGGATGGGAGCGCTGCCGCGCATCGCGCGCGGCGAGGGCAGTTACCTCTACGACGCCGCCGGCCGCCGCTATCTCGACGGCTCGGGCGGACCGGCCGCCTTTAGCATCGGGCACGGCAACCGTGAGGTGAATGCCGCGATTGCTGCGCAGCTCGAGCGGGTGGCGTGCGGCTATCGGTATCTGTTCACCAGCGAGCCGCTCGAGGAGCTGACGAGCCTGCTGCTCGCGCTCTGCGGGCCAGAGTTCGGGCACATCGTCTACTCGGGCAGCGGCTCGGAAGCGGTGGAGTCGGCGCTCAAGGTAGCGCTGCAATACTGGGACGCCCGCGGGTTCACGGGCAAGAAGCATTTCATCGCGCGCGAGCGCTCCTATCACGGCAACACGCTCGGGGCGCTCTCGGTGTCGGGATTTCTCGAGCGGCGGCGCCCGTTCACGGGTAGCCTGCTCGACGCATCCTTCGTGTCCGCGGCCAACGCCTATCGGCCGCTGCGTGGGCTCGCGGGCGCGGCGCTCACCGAGGCTCTCGCGGACGAGCTCGAGAAGAAGATCGGGGCACTCGGCGCCGAGCGGGTGGCCGGCTTCATCTTCGAGCCCGTCGTCGGAGCGGCGGGCGCAGCGGTGCCGGCGCCGGAGGGTTACGCACGCGCGGTGCAGGCCGTGTGCGCGCGGCACGGGGTGCTGCTAATCGCCGACGAGGTGATGTGCGGCTCCGGCCGCTGCGGCACGTGGCGCGCGCTCGAGCATGACGCGACGGTCCCCGACATCACGGCGGTGGGCAAGGGACTCGCGGGTGGCTATATCCCGCTCGCGGCGACGATCATCAGGCGCGAGGTCGGCGAGACGATTCTCGCTCAGCAGGGGGCCATCCTCACCGGACACACCTACTCGGGCCACACCACCGCCTGTGCGGCGGCCCTCGCGGTCCAGCGCATCATTCAGCGCGAGGCGCTCGTCAGCCGGGTCCGGGAGCGCGGCGCGGTGTTGCTCGCGGAGCTGCAGGCCGCGCTCGGACGCTTTCGCCAGGTCGGGGACGTGCGCGGCCGGGGCTATCTCATCGGCATCGAGTTCGTGCGCGATCGCGCCACGCGCACACCGTTGCCTCGCGAGCGCGCCTTCGCCCAGGCGCTCGGGCAGCGCGCGTTCGCAGACGGCCTCATCATCTACCCGTGCACCGGGAACGTCGGCGGCACCGCGGGCGACACCGTGATCGTGGCGCCGCCCTACAACGCGAGCGAGGCGGAGCTCGCCGAGCTGGTCGAGAAGCTCACGCGCGCCATCGAGCGCACGCTCACAGGCGGGTGACCGCCGCTCTGCGGCCACCCTCCGTGACCGTCAGAACGTCTGTGCGATCTTCAGGGAGATCGTCCGCGGCTGGGTCGGAATCACGTACGGCTGCGGTCCGCAGGTCGTCGTCGCGCATTCCACGTAGCGGGTCAGTTCGGCGCGCTTGTCCGCAATGTTGTTGACGATGAGCTGCAGCGACAGGTTGTCTTTCGAAACGCCAGCCGAGAAGTCGAACAACTCGTAGGCCGCCATCTGTCCGAGCGAGATTTGATCGACGCGCCGCAACAATGGCTCGGTGCTGGTCTGGTACATCCCGGAGAGCTGCGTGAAGCCCTCCCACGATCCGAGCGGGAACGAGTAGCGCGCGACCAGGTTCAGCTTGAGCTCCGGAGCTACCGGCAGCCGGCTGCCCGACGGTGCTTCGGGACCCGTGAGCGTGATGCCATCGGCGTAGGTGATCACCTGGTTGGGGCAATTGGTCGTCAGAGTGGTGGTGTTCCCGATGTAATTACTCGCTCCGCCGGTGCCGACTGGACCGCAATAGTCAACCGTGGTCACCGCATGCAGATAGGTGAGCCCACTGGAGAGCAGCAGGCCGTTCACCGGTGCCCACTGCAGATCCGACTCGAAGCCTTTTATCTGCGCCGAGGCCGCATTCTGCACGACCGTCACGCTGTTGGGTCCGAGGAACAGGAACTGGAAATTGTCCCAGTTCTCGAGGAACGCCGCGGCGTTCCAGCGCAACCGGTGATCGAGCCACTGAGTCTTCCAGCCGATCTCCCAATTGACCAGAGTGTCGGCCTTGTATGGCGGATATACCGCGTTCAGAGCCACGTTGTACACCCGGTTCACACCGCCCGGGCGGAAGCCGGTGGAGTAGGTGAAATACAGGAGCTTGTCGGGATCAAGCTTGTAGGTGAGATTGGCTCGATACGTACGACCACTGTCGGAGACGTCCTGGTTGAGGTCGGTGCAGGGCGCGCCATGGAACGGCAGGTAATTCGGGTTTCCACCCACACCGACAGGTCCGCAGGCCCACTGCCCCGATGCGTGCGCGGTTTGCGGCGGACCGGAGGTATAGCCGCCCGCACCGATGTACGCCTGATAATTGGCCGAGTAGCCGTAAAAGCCCTGTATCGAATTGTCGTAGTGGTAGAAGCGCAGGCCGCCGGTGACCGACCACTGGTTGGTGATGTCCCAGACCACCTGGCCGAACGCCGCGCTGTCACGGTCGACGCGCTCCTCGTCGGTGAGCCAAACCGAGTTTCCGTTGACCCCGGGGATGCTGAAGCTCTGGGCAAGGCCCGCCGCGGTGAAGGTCTCGGGAGAGTCAGTGCCGGGGATGGTGTACTGCTCCCAGATCTCGTGCACCTGGCGCTCGGCGAACAGGCCGACGATTCCCTTGACCGGCCGATCCTTCGGTGTAGCGAGCCGCAGCTCGTGACTCCATTTCGTGTAGGTTCCGTTGGTGATCACGAACTCCTGCGGATTCGCCACGAACGAGCCCGGGGGGAAGCTGGACGCCGGAGCGCCGCTGCAGTAGCCGCCTATTCCGTTTGCCTGCACGTAGTTGTAACCGGTCTGAGTCAGCCAGTTACATCCTGACCCGAAGAATTTGTCGTAGAAGTAGCTGTAGTCGCTGTAGTCGCTGACGGTGTGCTCTCTGCGATCGAACCAGCCGCCCGCATACGTGATGTCGAAGTCGCTGATCTTGCCTTCGATCGTGAGCGAGGTCTGCGTGAGACTGTCGTGGTCCCCTTCCGGACCGTAGTGCACCAGGGCGAGATCGCCTACCACCGGGTCAAAGGCGAACACGCCGTTGGACGACTGCCGTTGTCCGAGGAATTGCGGCGTGATGGTCCAGTTGTCCCCGATTTTAGCCAGCACGGATGCGCGGCCGCCGATTGTGGCGACGGTGTTGTACTGGCTGTTCACGAAGGCGGCATTGCTGATCGAGTCCCCCGAGGTCGGAAACGTCCTGACACCGTTGAGGATGCCGGCCGTCACGTTGGTCCCCTGAACATTGCGAATATATCCCGCGTCGTGCTCGTCCCAGGCGACCAGGCGGATGGCCGCGGTCGGGGACAGCGGCACGTTGACGTAACCCTCGGCAATCCACCCCTGACCGCCGTGATCCACCGTGTTGCCGGTGAGGTCGTAGCCCGCGGAGAACTTGTTGGGATCGGGCTTGTTGGTGATGATGCGGATGGTGCCGGCTTCCGAGCTCGCGCCATACAACGTGCCCTGCGGGCCTTCCAGTACCTCGATACGCGCGATGTCATAGACGTGGATGTCGGGCGTACCGTCGATGGTCGTGATCGGCAGCTCGTCCAGGTAGGTGCCGACGCTCGGCTGCGCAGCCGAGTGGTTGCCGTCCTGGCCGCTCACCACCCCGCGCATGTAGACGTGCGTCGTGCCGATGCCGGTGCCGCCCTGGCCGAGCCCCTTGACGGTCGTGACGCCAGAGAGGGACTTGACGTAGTCGTCGATGTCCGTGATGTGCAGCTGCTCCAGCTTCTCGGAGCTCAGAGTCTGGATGCTGATCGGCACGTTCTGCAGGTTCTCGGCGCGCTTCTCCGCGGTGACCACGATCTCCTCGAGAGCGCCGGCGGCGGCAGCGCCGGCCTGTGGGGCCGGCTGGGCCTGCTGTGCAAATGCGGCCGGAATGGCCGCCAGCACTGCGGAGGCCAGAGGCAGGCCAGCGCGGACCGGCACGCGCGAATGGGGCGAAGCGGCCGCTGCACGCATGAGTTTTCTGCGACGACTACGTGTCATGGAAGCTCCCCCGGATTGAGCGCGGCGCTCAGGGCCGCTTGCAATTCTATTGTCACATCAGAAGGTACGTTCGGGTAGGAGGTCGGCACCGATCCCAGCGCGGCGCGGAGCGGCTCGAGCCACGGCTCGTAATGTCGCCATTGTTCAAGGCCGGTCGTGAAGATCGGCTGGCGCACCTGCTCGGAGCTCGCAGTGCGCACCGCCCGCTCGTTGTCGTAGAACCTGAGGCAACTCGCCTCGAATTCCAGGCCGCAATTCGCCAGCAGCCGTCGCACCTCCTTCTCGGTGTCGACGACCATGTTCTCATAGAAGACGCGATGCACTCTCCCGGGGAGCACTGTATCAAAGTGGTGCATGAGCGCGACGTAGTCACGGTAGTAGGAGCCTAAGTCCTGCAGCGCGTAGGTAAAGCTCTGGCCGCGGGCGAAGTGCTGCTTGAAGCAGGAGAAGCAGCACCCCATGGGGTGGCGCCGTGCATCGATGATGGTGGCGTTCGGGAGTATGAGATGAATGAGGCCGACATAGAGGCAGTTGTTCGGCATCTTGTCGATGAAGAACGGCGCGGCGCCCTTGCGCAGATGGCGGGTGCCGTCGAGATAACGTTCGCCGAGCACGCGCAGCTCCGTGCTGCTCAGACTGGCCAGCGCCTCGAAGAAGCCCGTACCGCGTTCCGAGCCGCCGCGCTCGGCCAGCTCGCGCGCGATCTGCGGCACATCCGGCAGCTCCATGGTCCCCTCGACGCACGAGTGGCTCGCGAGAATCTGCTCGAGCAGCGTCGAGCCGGCGCGCGGCAGGCCGAGAATGAAGATCGGGTCCCGGGCGGCGACCCCGGCGCCGGCGCGGGCGGCGAAAAACTCGCGGGTGAAAAGCTCGCGCGAGCGGCTCACGAACTCGGAATTCTCGGCGGCGCTGTAGGGCAGGGACTTCAGCCGCAGGGCATTGCCCGCCGCGTAGTGACGGAAGGACTCCTCATAGGACTCCTGGTCCTCGAGCGCCTTGCCGAGCGCGAACTCGAAGTGCAGCCGGTCCTCGTCACTCAGGTCGGTGCGCGCGAGCGCCGCACGCAGCGCCCCCACGTCGGCCGGCGAGAAAGCGAAGGTCTTGAGGTTCGCGAGGCTCCACCACGCCTCACCGAGGGCTGGCTCGCGGGCGATCGCGCCCCGGTACGCCGCGATGGCCTCGTCGGTGCGGCCGGTGGTCTTGAGCGAGTGCCCGTAGCTCATCCAGACCTTCGGCTGCTGCGGGAACTCCGCCAGCACCCGCTCGTAGATGCGGGCGGACTCCGCGTATTCGCCCAGGTTGACGAGCACTGCGGCCTTGAGATTCCGATAGCCGGGATTACGTGGCTCGCGGGCGAGCAGCTGCTCGACCTGCGGGAGCGCGGCGGCCGCCTTTCCCTGACGGTTGAGCACGACGGCGTAGTTGTGGCGCGCGGCGTCGAAGCCGGGTGCGAGCTCGAGGCAGCTCTCGAGCAGCGTCTGCGAGTCCCGCCAGCGCCGCAGCCGTGCGGCGACCTCCGCCAGCATGCGCAGCGCCGCGACATCGGTCGGGTAAGCCCGCAGGTGCGCCCGCAGCAGTGCTTCTGCTTCGGGAATGCGGTTCTCGACCAGGGCCGCCGCCGGGGCCAGCAGGCGTGGATCGCGCGTCGCGGCCTTGATGTGCCGCGCATAGGCCTCGTCCGCGCCCGTGACATCGCCCGCTCCCGCAAGGTGGTCGGCGAGCGCGCGCCAGGCGTCCGGCAGGTCGGGCTTGAGTGCAACGGCCCGGCGCAGCGCGGCGATCGCGGCTTCGCCCTGTCCGGCGCTCGCGAACGTCATTCCGAGCTCGAACTGTGCCTCGGCCCATGCCGGCTGCCGGCGACAGAGCTCCTCCAGCCCGGTGAGCGCCGCTGGCAGGTCGCCGCTGGCGCGCTGCGCCACCGCGAGCAACAGCCGTGCGCCGGGATGCCCGGGCACGACCTTGAGGATCTCAGAGGCCTGTTCGGCGGCGAGCACCGGCTGGGAAGAAAGCAGGCGCGCGGCGTGCTTCAGCGCGACCTCGAGCGAGCCTACGGGTTGCGACTCGCCGCTCACGCACGCCGCGCGGCGCCGAAGTGACGGTCGGCGATGACGCACAGGATCTCGTACATCATCGTGGCGCCGACGAGGGCGGTGTTGCCACTCTGGTCGTAGGGCGGGGCGACCTCGACGACGTCGCCGCCGATCAGGTTGAGACCGCGGAGCCCGCGCAGCAGGCGCTGCGCCTCGAGCGTCGTGATGCCGCCGACCTCGGGCGTGCCGGTGCCGGGGGCGTACACGGGATCGAGCCCGTCGACGTCGAAGGAAATGTAGGTCGGGCCGTCACCCACGATCGAGCGCGCCAGCGCGATCACCTTCTCGACGCCGAGCTCGGCGAACTCGTCCATGAACACGACGCGCATGCCATGCGACTTCGAGAACTCGATGCCGTCGAGGAAATTCTGTGCGCCGCGGATCCCGATCTGGATGGTGCGCTTAGGGTCAAGCACGCCCGCCTCGACCGCCAGGCGAAACGGCGCGCCGTGCGTGAACTTCGAGCCGAAGAATTCCCCCCAGGTGTCGCAATGTGCATCCACGTGCACCATGCCGACCGGCTGCTTCGCTCCCAGCGCCCTGAAGATCGGGTAGGTGATCGAGTGATCGCCACCGGCGCTCACCGGCAGGATGCCGGCCGCCTTCACCCGGCGGTAGAAGGCCTCGATGTCCTCGTTCTGCCGCTCCAGGTCGTAGCGATGGGAGATATGGACGTCGCCGAGGTCGGCGACGCGGCACAGCTCATAAGGGTTGACGCCGAGCGCGACGTTGTAGCCGCGCATCAGGCTCGAGGAATTGCGGATCTCGCGCGGGCCGTGGCGCGCGCCCGGCCGGTTGGTGACCGCGATGTCGGTCGGAACGCCGATCAGCCCGATGTCGACGTTGTCGAGCGCGTGGGCGAGCGGACAGCGCATGAAGGTCGCGATCTCGGTGAAGCGCGGCTCGCTCATCGGATCGTAGGGCTTGCCGTCGCCCAGGGCTCGCTGCTCGTAGTCTTTGCTGCTCATGGTGCATCGCCCGAGCGGGTTGGATCTGAGGACACTATCGTGTGCGCCCCTCAGGTGGCCGTCAATCGACGGCGGCGCCGGTACTGGTCGGCGACCACGGCTGCGACGATGATCCCGCCCTTGACGATCTCCTGGTAGTAGGCGTCGATCCGCAGGAACGTGAAGCCCGAGGTCACGACCCCAAGGATCAGCGTGCCTATCACCGTGCCGGTCATGCGCCCGACGCCGCCGGAGAGCGACGCGCCGCCGATCACCGCGGCGGCAATCGCATCGAGCTCGTACATGAGCCCCATGCCGGCCTGGCCCGAGACGGCGCGTGCCGAGGTGAGGACGCCTGCGAGGCCCGAGAGCAGCCCCGCAATGGAGTAGACCACGATCAGGTGCCGACCGACGCGGATCCCGGCGACGCGCGCCGCCTCGCGGTTGGCGCCGATCGCGTAGGTGAACTTGCCATAGCGTGTGTAGCGCAGCGCCACGTGAAAGAGCAGCGCGGTAGCGAGAAAGATGACGACCGGAACCGCACCGCTGCCGATGGCGGCATAGGAGTCGGTGAGCATGCTGACCGGCTGGCCGCGGGTGTACCACCTGGCGAGGCCGCGGGAACTCACCATGACCCCGAGAGTTGCGATGAAAGGCGGAATGCCGGTTGCGGCGATCAGCGTGCCGTTGACGAGACCGGCTGCGGCCCCGACCGCCAGTCCCGCGGCGACCGGCACGATGACCGGAAGATCGGTGAGCGCGGGATAGACCGCGCGCACCGCCTCCGAGGACTGGGCGAGGCTGGCGGCAACCATCGCGCTGAGAGCCACCACCGAGCCCGATGAGAGGTCGATGCCGCCGGTGATGATGACCTGGGTAACGCCGACGGCGATGACGCCGACCACCGAGACCTGCAGGATCATTACCACCAGCCGCTGCTCGTTGGCGAGGAAGCTCTGATGGACGAAGATCCACCCGAGCAGCTCGAAGGCGAGCGCCAGTGCGATCAGCACCAGCGCAATTCCGGCCTCGGGCGGCAGGCGCCGCAGCCGCGCTGGTGCGGCGGATGGGGCGCTGCGGTCTGCCACGGACTGCCGCATGCGCTCAGCGTGCGGCCAGGTCCATGATCCGGACCGGGGTGGCTTCGTCGCGCCCGAGAATCCCGGCGACGTGCCCCTCGTGCATCACCATGATGCGGTGGCTGAGCGCGAGGATCTCGGGCATCTCGGAAGAGATCATCAGCACCGCAGTGCCCTCGGTCAGCAGGCGTCCAATGAGCTGGTGGATCTCCGCCTTGGCGCCTACATCCACCCCGCGAGTCGGCTCATCGAGGATCAGGACCTTCGGGCCCAGCAGGAGCCAGCGGCCGAGCAACACCTTCTGCTGGTTGCCGCCGGAGAGAGCCTCGATGCGTTCGCCGAGATCCGGGGTCTTGACCCGCAGTGCGCTCGCCATTGCGGCACACGCCCGCCGCGCGGCGCCCGCGCGCACGAAGCCAAGTCGGACGAAGTCGCGGGCGAGCGCCGAGATCTCCAGGTTCTCGAGCACGCTCAGCCCGACAAGGCAGCCGGTTTCCTTGCGATCCTCGGTCACGAAGCCGAGGCCGCGGGAGATCGCCGCCGCCGGTGAGTCGAGGTGTACCGTACTGCCCCCGATGCGGATCTCACCCGCCGTCGGGCGCAGCAGTCCAAATAGCGTCTCGGCGAGCTTGCTGCGTCCCGAGCCCACGAGCCCGGCGACGCCGACGATCTCCCCGGCGTGCAGCTCGAAGCTCACGTCGTAAAACGCGCCCTCCAGGCTCAGGCCGTGCGCCGACAAGGCGACCGGACCCGCCGGCGCCGGCACCCCCGCGGGCGGCGGCGCGAGCTCGCGCCCCACCATCATGCGGATGAGGTCGCCGCGCGTGAGCTGGCGCGGGCTCGCGGTGCCAATGTGCCGGCCGTCACGCAGCACGGAGATCTCGTCCGCGAGCGCGAACAGCTCCTCGATCCGGTGGGTGACGTAGAAGATGCCGACGCCGCGCGCCCGCAGGTCGCGAATCAGTGCAAACAGCCGCTCGGCGTCGCGCTCAGTGAGCGCCGAGGTCGGCTCATCCATGATGAGGACCCGCGAATCGTAGGACAGCGCGCGTGCGATCTCGACCATCTGGCGCGCGGCGAGCGGCAGCGTCCGCAGCGGCGCCTCCGGATCGAGGTCGATGCCCAGCCGCTCGAGCAGGGTGCGCGTGCGGCGGTGGAGCTCGCGATGACGGACCAACCCCAGGGCATTCACCGGCTCGCGGCGGATCCAGATGTTCTCGGCGACGCTCATCGAAGGCAGCAGGTTCAGCTCCTGATGGATCATGGCGATGCCCGCCTCGAGCGCCTGTCCCGGGGAGCCGAGGCGCAGCGCGCGCCCCTCGAGGCGCAGCTCGCCGGCATCCGGCGTGCACGCGCCCGCGATTATCCTCATCAGCGTCGACTTGCCGGCTCCGTTTTCGCCGAGCAGCGCGTGCACCGTGCCGTGCCTGAGGCGCAGGGTCACGTCCTCGAGCGCGGCGACGCCGGGGAAACTCTTCGAGACCCTGCTCACTTCGAGCAGGTCGGGTCTCACGGGGGGAGCGATGGCAGCTCCCATCTAGTGCCGCCCGAGGTAGCCCGCGAGGTTGTCGCGCGTCACCAGCTCGAACGGTACCCATACGAAGGACGGCACCGGCTCGTGCCGCACGAGCTTGAGAGCGGTTTCCAGGGCGCCGCGGCCCTGTGCGGGCGCGTTCTGGAACACCGTCAGCCGCAGCGCCCCGGCCTTCATCTCGGCGAGCGCATCCGGGGTTGCGTCGACTCCGGCAACGATGGTGCTGCCGAGCAGGTTTGCCTGCCTGAGCGCCTGAATGGCGCCGATCGCCATCTCATCGTCGTTGGCGACCACGGCGGCCGGATGCAGGCCCGCGCTCAGCCAGTTGGTCACGAGGTCAGCCGCCGCGGTGCGTTTCCAGTCCGCGGCCTGCCGGTCGACGACGCGGATGCCACGGCAGGCGGGCCGGGCGATCACGTCGTCGATATCCCGGGTGCGCTGGCGCGCCGACTGGTTCGTGAGCTCGCCCATCAGCACGACGATGTCCCCCTTGCCCCCGAGGAGCCGGCAGACCTCGGTCATCTGCAGCGTGCCGGACTCGGTCTCGTCCGAGCCAACGAAGGAGACCCGCGGCGGCAGCTGCCTGTCGGCCGGCATGCGGTTCACGTACACGAGCGGAATGCCGGCGTTCACCACCAGGCGCGTCATGCGCGGAGTTGCGTCGGTGTCGACCGGATTGACGATGATGGCGTCGACGTGCTGGGCGATGAAGTTCTGGATTTGATTGAGCTGCCGGCCGATGTCGTTGCCGGCGTCCTCGAACTGAATCTGCACGCCGAGCTGCTGCGCGCGCTCCTTCATGCTGGCACGCACCGCGGTCAGGAAGTTATCGTCGAACAGGGCCATCGATACACCCACCGTGGCTGCCTGCACGGTGGGGAACAGTGCCGCCAGGGTACCGACGAGCAACACCAGCGATACGGGCTTCATGCCTCATTCTAATGCCCGGGCGGCGGCAAGCTCTAACCGCGCGGTCGCCATGTGTGGTAGCGTCCCCTGCCGTGGACCGGCGCGAGTTCCTCGGATCGATCGCGGGCATTTCCGCATTACTGCCGGGACTGTCGCTGCTGTCGTTGCAGCAGCCGTCCTTCGCCGCGGCGCTGCACACGCGCGCTGCAGCGGCGGGTCTGCGCACGCTCAGCCCCGAGCAGGACGCGGCCGTCACCTGCATCGCAGAGATCCTCCTGCCCCAGACCGACAGCGTCGGGGCAACCCAGGTGGGTGTAAACCGCTTCATCGATCTGCTGCTGACCGAGTCGATGCCGGAGCGCGATCGCGCGCGTTTCCTCGAGGGGCTTGCGGCCATCGACGCGCGCAGCCGCCTGCTCGGCGGTGCACCGGTCGCAGCCGCCAGCCGGCAGGACCAGGAGTCGCTGATCCGCTCCCTCGACGGGCAGCTGCCCGCGTACCCTCCGACCCGGGCCGAGCAGGCGCTGCTCGAGCGGCAGCCGATGACGGCGGAGCGCGGTTACGAGCTCCTGAAGCATCTGGTGGTCTTCGCCTACTTCACCTCCGAGCCGGTGGCGAAGGATCTCATCAACGCTCCGATCATTCCCGGAAGGTACGATGGCTGTGTCAGCGTCTGAGCCGAAGTCCGGGAGCTACGACGCGATCGTCGTGGGTTCCGGGATCTCCGGCGGCTGGGCCGCCAAAGAGCTCACCGAGAACGGGCTCAGAACGCTGTTGCTCGAGGCCGGACCGCCGATCGTGCCTGAGCGGGACTTCGTCGAGCACGTGCAGGATTATTCGCTCCCGTACCGGGGCTACGGCAACCTGCGCAAGCTGCACGCCGAGCGGCCCATTCAGTCGCAGGCCGGTGCCTGCGATGAGTGGGTCTCAAAATGGTTCGTCGACGACCACGAGAACCCCTACCACAACGACAGCGACAAGCCGTTCCTGTGGATCCGCGGGCGTCACGTCGGTGGCCGCTCCCTCATGTGGGGGCGGCAGGTCTACCGCTGGAGCGACCTCGACTTCGAAGCCAACGCGCGCGAGGGCATCGGTGTCGACTGGCCGATCCGCTACGCGGATATCGCCCCCTGGTACAGTCATGTCGAGAAATTCATAGGCGTGAGCGGCCAGGCGGAGGGGCTGGCGCAGCTTCCCGACGGGGAATTTCTGCCGCCCATGCAGCTCAACTGCGCGGAGCTGCACGTGCGCGAGGCGATGAGCAGGCGCTGGGGGCGCGAGCGCGTGCTCACCATCGGCCGCGCGGCGATCCTTACCCAGCCGCACCTCGGGCGCGCCGCCTGTCACTACTGCGGGCCGTGCTGGCGCGGGTGCATCACCCACTCGTATTTCAACAGCGTCGGCTCGACGCTGCCGGCGGCGGCGGCCACCGGGCGCCTGACGCTGCGGCCCAACAGTGTGGTCGCGGAGGTGCTTTACGACGAGCGCACCAACCGCGCGAGCGGCGTGCGCGCGGTCGATGCCGATACGCTCGAGACGCTCGAGTTCCGTGCGCGGCTGGTGTTCGTGTGCGCCTCGGCGCTCGAGAGCGCCCGGATACTCCTCAACTCGAAGAGCGCTCACTTCCCGGCGGGACTCGCCAACTCGAGCGGGGAGCTCGGCCGCAACCTCATGGACCATACCTTTGGCGCGGGCGCCGAGGCGACCATCCCGGGCATGGAAGACCACAAGACGTTCGGCCACCGGCCGAACGGTATCTACGTACCGCGTTTTCGCAACGTGACCGACAAGCACGCGAAGTTCGTGCGCGGCTATGGTTTCCAGGGCGGCGGCGGCCGCGGAGGCTGGGAGCGCGGTGCGCGCCAGAAGGGCTTCGGCGCGGCCTTCAAGAGCTCGCTGCTGCGCGAGTTCGGTCCGTGGCGCGTCGGCCTGGGCGGCTTCGGCGAGTGTCTGCCGCGCTCCGACAACTCCTGCACGCTCCACCCGACGCTGAAGGACAAGTGGGGCGTACCGGCGCTGCACATCCAGTGCACCCTCGGACCGAACGAGCTCGAGATCCTCAAGGACATGCAGGTGACGGCAGCGGAGATCCTGGAGGCGGCCGGGGCGAAAGGGATCCGCACCTTCAACGATGAGCTCGCGCCGGGACTGTGCATCCACGAGATGGGAACGGCGCGCATGGGACGGGATCCGAAGACCTCGGTACTGAACGGGTGGAATCAGGCGCACGACGTGCCGAACGTATTCGTGACCGACGGTGCCTGCATGACGTCCTCGGGGAATCAGAACCCGTCGATCACCTACATGGCGCTCACCGCACGCGCCTGTGAATACGCCGTCCAGCAGCTCAAGCGCGGAGATATCTAATGGCCGGCAGGCTTTCCCGACGGCGCTTCCTCGGCGCCGCGGCAGGCTCGGTCGCGGCCCTCGGCCCGGCCGCCGCGCTCGCGAGTGGCAGGGTGGAAACCACGGCGCTACCCGCGGCCCCGGGGCGGCTCAAGCAGTCGGTATGCCGCTGGACGCTGCCGGGGGCGCTGCCGGAAGTATGTCGGCGCGTGCGCGGACTCGGGCTCCAGGCGATCGACCTTCTCCATATCGACGAGTGGGAAGTTGCCCGCGCTGCGGGCCTCACCTGCTCGATGGGATACGCGAGTCGCCGCGATCACTTCATCGATAAGGGCTTCAGCGACCCGGCGAACCACGCCCTGTTGATCGAGGAGCTGAGCGCCGCGATTCCACTCGCCGCCAGGGCGGGCGTTCCCAACGTCATCGCGATGTTCGGCAACCGGCGGGGCCTGAGCGATTCCGAGGGAATCGCCAACTGCGCCGCGGGACTCAGCGGGGTGGCGCCGATCGCCGAGCGGCACGGCGTCACCGTGTGCGTCGAGCTCCTCAACAGCAAGGTCGATCACCCGGACTACCAGGGCGATCACGCGGCCTTCGGCGTGGCGGTGATGGAGAAGGTGGGATCGCCGCGCGTCAAGCTCCTCTATGACATCTATCACATGCAGATCATGGAGGGGGATATCATCCGCACCGTCGGCCAGCACCGGCGGTGGATCGGCCATTTCCATACCGGCGGGGTGCCCGGCCGGCACGACATCGACGAAACGCAGGAGCTCAACTATCGCGCGGTGGCTGGAGCGATCGCCGACGGCAAGTTCGAGGGCTACGTCGCGCACGAGTTCACGGCGAAAGGAGATCCCTACGCGGGGCTCGCCGCGGCCTGCCGGATCTGTCAGGTATGAAGGAAACGCGCGTCAGGCGCAAACACCGCACGTGAAATATCTGCCACTCATCTGGTCCGGCATCTGGCGCAAGCCCGGGCGCACCATCCTGATCTTTCTCCAGGTAGCAGTCGCCTTCGTGCTCTTCGGCGTGCTGCAGGGCCTGAGGACCGGGGTGCAGCACGCGGTCGATGCGGCGCGTGCGGACCTGCTGATCGTGCACACCCGCGAGAATTTCTTCTCGCCCCTTCCTCTCGGACTCCTCGAGCAGATCCGCTCGGTGCCGGGCGTGAAGGTGGTCGTGCCCGTGGAGCTCTTCATCGGTTGGTATCAGAAGCCGGAAGAGGCAACAATCGTCGTCGCGGTGAGCCCTGAGGGAGACTGGACCGACGCGTTCACCTTCAATATTTCGCCCCAGCACCTCGCTGCGTTCAACGCCAACCGCACGGCGGCCCTGGTCACCGAATTCGCCGCGGAGAAGTATCACTGGAAGATCGGGGATCACATCCCGCTGATGAGCAACACGAAGCAGAAGAATGGCTCGACGACCTGGACTTCCGACGTCGCCGGGACCTTCACCGACAGCGACGTCGGCGTCGGGTTGCGCTCCAAGATCATCATGCACTATGCCTACTACGACGAAGCACGCGCGAGCGGCACGGGCACCGTGAACCACTTCAACCTGGCGGTGACCGATGACAACCTGGCGGTGACCGTCGCGGATGCGATCGACCGGCGCTTTGCCAACTCCTCGCACGAGACCAAGACCGAGTCGCTGCGCGAGCTCGCGCAGACCCAGGTGCAGCGGATTGGCGATCTCGACTTCCTCATCCGGGCGGTGGTGAGCGCGGTGCTCGCGGCGCTGCTGTTTGCGACGGCGACGATGATGATGCAGTCGGTCAGGGAGCGGACACCCGAGCTCGCGGTCCTCAAGACCATCGGCTTCACCGATCGCGCCGTGTTCCTTCTCATCCTTGCCGAGGCGATCGTCGTGTGCGTGGCCGCTGCTGCGTGCGGGCTGGCGCTGGCGACACTCGTGTTCCCACTCGCGGCACGGTTCGTCGTCGGGCTCGCGATGCCGAACGCCACCGTCGCGCTAGGCCTGGCGCTCGGGGCGACGCTCGCGGTCGTGAGCGCGGCGATTCCGGCGATTCGTGCTGCGCGACTGCGCGTGGTGAGCGCGCTCGCGGCGCGCTGAGGGCTATGAATTTCTTCCGGCAATTCCTGGCACTGCTGCGCATGAATCTCGGGGGCGAGGGCGCGCGGCTGGGCTCGGTTCTAACGATCATCGTCGGTGTGACCTGCACGGTCGCCGTGCTCGTCTCGATGCTCGCCATGGGAACGGGCGCGCACAGCCAAGCAGTAGGCGATGTGCACGACGACGAGGTCGTGGTCCAGGCCAAGGGCTCGCGGTTCACGGAGAGCGACATCACGAGAGACGAGATGGTCACGCTCCGCGACCTGCCGGGCATCGCCCGGGACAAGGATGGCGAGCCGCACGTCGCCGGGATCGTGCTGGTCCCCTTCGAGGGGCACCGGCGCGGCACCGGCCGGCGCGTCTTCTTTCCGCTCCTCGGCAGCAGCGATGCGAAGTTCGAGCTGCGGCCGCCGGCGCATCTCACCGAGGGCCGCCTCTTCGAGCCGGGTCTTCACGAGATGATCGCCACCAATGCCTGCGTGCGGCAGTTCGACGGATTCGAGCTCGGAGCCAGGCGCGACGTGCACGGCGCCCAGTGGACCATCGTCGGGCACTACGACCCGGGCCAGAGCCTGCAGTGCATCGTCCTCAGCGACGCCGCGACTCTCATGAGCCTCTTTGGCCGCAACGGCTACAACCGGATCAACGTGCGCCTCCAGGCGCCTTCCGACTTCGAGACGTTCAACCGCGCCCTCGAGGCCAATCCGAGTCTCAAGCTCGAGGCCAAGACGGCGCGTGAGGCGACCGAGGCAGACTTCCAGCAGTTCAACGGGCTCCTCAACTTCGTGAGCTACTTCATCGGCTCGATCATGGCGATCGGCGCGACCTTCGGCGCGGTGAATTCGCTCTACTCGATCGTCGACGCGCGCCGCCGGGAGCTCGCGACGCTGCGCGCGATCGGCTTCGGGTCGGGAGCTATTGTGGCCGCGACCCTCCTCGAGTCGATCCTCCTGGCGCTGCCCGGCGCGCTGCTCGGCGCCGCGCTCGCATGGCTGCTCTTCCACGGCATGGCGGTGAGCCCCTTCGGCTTCAACTTCAGACTCGACGTCACGCCGAGGCTCGTCGAGATCGGCATCGCCTGGGCCCTGTTCATGGGTCTGATCGGCGGGCTCCTGCCCGCGCTGCGGGCGGCGCGCGTGCCGGTGACGACGGCACTGCGCGCCACCTGAGCGACCCGGATCAGCCGTCGGCGCGCGGCCGGGGCGCGCGCCTCATTTGCCCGGCGTAGTGGGGTAGGGCGGCGCGCTCTTCAGCTGCACGGGCTTGAAGTCCTTGAGCTGCGTGAGCACGGTTGCGATTGCGGCGTCGAGCTGCGGGTCCTCGCCACGGTTGACGGCTGCGGGGTCGAGCGTCACCTCGATGTCGGGCGCGACGCCTTCGTTCTCGACGCGCCACTCGCCCTCGGGCGTGAAGAAGCGGAAGAAGGGCACGGTGAGCTGCCCGCCGTCGATCAGGTCGGGGTTCGAGCGGATGCCGATCAACCCGCCCCAGGTGCGCGTGCCGATGAGGGTGCCGAGCTTCTGATGCTTGAAAGCCCAGGGCAGGAAGTCTCCGCCCGAGCCGGCGTCCTGATCGGCCAGCATGACCTTCGGTCCGTAGATGCCGCCGCCCGGGGTGCTGAAGACCTGCGCGTCGCGGTCCTTCCAGCCGGCGAGATAGGGGCGGCTGAGGATCTCGATGATGTAGTTCGCCGCCTGGCCGCCGCTGTTCCGGCGCTCGTCGACGATGAGCGCGGGCTTGTCGATCTGGGCGAAGAACATGCGGTTGAAGTACTGGAAGCCGTCGGCGGCGGTGTTGGGCAGATAGACATAGGCCACCTTGCCGCCGGTCTTCTTCTCCACGTACTCGCGGTTGTGCTCGAGCCA
>DASXKA010000188.1:0-5810 GCA_036497085.1 Steroidobacteraceae bacterium
AGCCCCGCCTCTTCCAGGAACAGCTTGATCTTGAGCCCGTTGGGCGTTCCCCAGTAGTAGACGTCGATCACGGGATCTCTCCTTGGATCCGCCGCTAGCCGTCAGCCGGCCGCCGGCGCCGGCTCGGGCGCATCTCCCCCAGGCTGCTGGCCGCTCTGGTGGCCCCGGGCGCGCGCCTCGTGCCCGTGATCGGCGCCGATGAACATGTACATCGCCGGGACCACGAACAGCGTGAACAGGGTGCCGATGGCGAGGCCGGTGAAGAGCACCACGCCCATATTGCGCCGTCCCGCCGCTCCTGCACCCGAGGCGATGACGAGCGGGATGACACCAAAGCACATCGCCGCGGTGGTCATGAGAATCGGGCGCAATCGCACTGCCGCCGCTTCCTCGATCGCGGCGAGCTTGCCGTGGCCGGCACGCTGCAGCTCATTGGCGAACTGCACGATGAGGATGCCGTGCTTGCTGACCAGACCGAGCAGCGTTACCAGCCCCACCTGCGTATAGATATTAAGCGAGATGCCGAGTACCCCGAGGTTGATGAAGATCAGCGCGCCGAAGAGCGCCATCGGCACCGACACCAGAATGACCGCCGGATCGCGGAAGCTTTCAAACTGCGCGGCGAGCGCCAGATAAACGATCACTATGGCAAAGAGCAACGTGTATACGAAGCTGCCCGATCCCAGCATGTACTGCCGGGACTGGCCTGAGTAGTCGGCGCTGTAGCCGGTGGGCGCGACCTGCTTGAGCGTGTCGCGCAGGAATTTGAGCGCATCCGCCTCGGCTGCCCCCGTTACTCCGCCCAGGGTCGTGGCGTTGAGCTGCTGGAAGTGGCCGATCGTCTCGGGAACGGTCGAGGTCTTGAGGCTCGCGATGGTCCGGGCCGGGATCAGCGTGCCATTGCCCGAGTGGACGTAGTAGTCGAGCACCTGGTCGGGGTTGAGGCGATCGACTTGCAGCACCTGTGGGATGACCTTGTAGGAGCGGCCGGCGATCGAGAAGTAGTTGACGTAGCCGCCTCCCAGGGCCGCGGCGAGGGCGCCGCCCACGCTTTGCTGCGTGAGTCCGAGGTCGCTCACCATGTCGCGGTCGACGTTCACGGTCTGCTGCGGCTTGTCGAGCTTCAGATCCGAGTCGATGAACCAGAACATGCCACTCGCGCGCGCCTTGTCGAGCACCTGGGTCGCCACGTCGTTGAGGTTCTCGATGGGCTCGGTGGTCGTGATGACGAACTGGATCGGGAAGCCCTGCGAGCCGGGCAAGGCCGGGAACTGGAACGCGGCGACTCGTGCCCCCGGGACTTTGTTCCACTCGTTCTGCAGCAGCATCTGCAGCTCCTGGGCGTTGCGGTGTCGCTGGTCCCAGGTCTTGAACAGCACGCCGCCGAAGCCCTGGTTCACCGTGGGCGCGCCCGTCAGCTGGAACATCTGCTCGTATTCCGGGAGCTTCTTCGCGATCGCGAACTCAGCGTCGGAGTAGTTCTGCATCTGGGTGAGGGTCGCATCCGGCGGACCGGTGGTGGCCTCGAGCACGATGCCCTGGTCCTCGGGCGGCGCGAGCTCGGCCTTCGAGGTCATGAACAGAGCCGCCACTAAGGGAAGCAGCAATGCCCCGAACAGCACGATCGCGGGCCAGGTCGTAAGCCAGTTCGAGAGCGTGAGCGAATAGGCATTGCGCACCCGGTTGAAGGTGCGGTCGAGGAAGTGCGTGAACCGTCCCTCCTCCTGCTCGCTGCGGAATACCTTCGCGCACATCATCGGCGAGAGGGTCAGCGCGATGACGGCCGAGACCGTCACGGCGCCGGCCAGCGTGAAGGCAAACTGGGTGAAGAGGGCGCCGGTTAGCCCGCCCTGCAGGCCGATCGGCACATAGGCCGCAACCAGCACGATTGTCATCGCGATGATCGGCCCGCCGAGCTCGCGCGCCGCCTGCAGCGCTGCGTCGAACGGTGACGCTCCTTCCTTCAGGTGCCGGTCGACGTTCTCCACCACGATGATGGCGTCGTCGACCACGAGCCCGATCGCCAGCACGAGCGCCAGCAGCGTGAGGAGATTGATGGAGTAGCCGAGCGCCTGCATGAGGAAAAAGGCGCCGATGAGCGACAGCGGCATGGCCACGACCGGTATCACCACCGCGCGTGGGCTGCCGAGGAACAGGAAAATCACCACCGTCACGATGACGAGCGCCTGGACGAGAGTCTTGATGACTTCCTTGATCGAGCTCGTGACGAACTTGGTCGCGTCGTAGGCCAGCTTCTGCGTCACGCCGGTCGGCAGCTGCGACGCGATGTCGGGGAGCGCGGCGCGCACCCGCGCGGCCACCTCCAGTATGTTGGCCTTGGGGGCTACCTTGATGCCGATGAAAACCGAGCGCTGACCGCTGAAGGCGACGTTGAAATCGTAATTCTCGGCGCCGAGCACCACGTTGGCCACGTCCTCGAGGCGTACCAGGGCGCCGTTCTGCCGCTTGATCACCAGGTGGCGGAACTCATCGAGCGACTGGACATCGGTGTTGGTCTTCAGGTCGACGCTCACCATCTGGCCCTTGGTCGAGCCGACGCCGGCGAGATAATTATTCGAGCCGAGCGCCGCATAGACATCGTCGGCGGAGACCCCGCGAGCCGCCATGCGCTCCGGGTCCAGCCAGGCGCGCAGCGCGAAAGTGCGCCCGCCGAGGATCTCCGCGGTCTGCACCCCGTCGAGGGAGTCGAGTTTCGGCTTCACCACCCGCAGCAGATAGTCGGTGGTGCTGTTGGGGGCGATCGTGTCGCTGAAGTAACCCAGGTACATCGCGTCGATCTGCTGGCCGATCTGCACCGTGATTACCGGCTGCTGCGCCGCCGGCGGCAGCTGGTTGCGGACCGAGTTGACCTGGGTGTTGATCTCGGTCATCGCGCGGTTGGCGTCGTAATTCAGGCGCAACGTCGCGGTGATGATCGAGGCGCCGGCGATGCTGTTGGAAGACAGGTAGTCGATGCCCTGCGCCTGGGCGATCGCGGCTTCGAGCGGCTGGGTGATGAAGCCGGCGATGCTCTGGGCGTCGGCGCCGTAGTACGTCGTGCTGACGGTCACCACGGCGTTCTCGGTCTGCGGGTACTGACTCACCGGCAGCTGGAATACGGCACGCGCACCCAGCACCAGGATGAGGAGGCTCACCACGATCGAGAGGACCGGGCGCTCGATGAATAGATCCGTGAATTTCATCGCCGCGCTCCTTTAATGCTCCTGCGGGGTCGGGTTCGGCGCGTCCGCCGGCTGCGCCAGCGTACTCACGGCGAGCGGCGTACCGTTCTTTAGCTTGAGCTGCCCGCTGGTGACCACCTCGTCGCCCTCCTTGATGCCCGAGAGGACCGCGATCTGGTCGCCACGGGTCGGGCCCGTGGTGACGAAGGTCTGTTGGGCCTTGAGCTTGCCCTTCTCATCCTTCTGCACCAGGAACACCGTCGATCCGTAGGGGTTGAAGGTGATCGACGTTTGCGGCAGCGTCAGGTAGTGCTGCATGGCGCCCGACAGCACGGTGACGCGTACGAACATGCCGGGCAGGAGCTTGTGCGAGGGGTTCGCGACGGTCGCCTCCGCCTGGAAATTACGGCTCCCGGAATCGACCAGCGGATCGACCGCGTTGATCTTGCCGGGGAAGCTCTCGCCGGGGAATGCATCGAGGCTCAGGCGCACCTCGAGCCCCGGGTGCACCTGCGCCAGTTGCTCCTGCGGCAGCCGGAAATCGGCGTAGACGGGATCGAGCTCCTGGAGCGTCACGACCTTGTCGCCGGTGTTGAGATACTGCCCGGGGTTGACGGTGGTGATGCCGAGCCGCCCGTCGAACGGCGCGCGCAGGGTCTTTTTCTCCACCAGCGCCGCCTGCGCGGCAGCCTGCGCCCGCTTGTTCTTGAGATCGGCCGCATCCGCGTCGAGCTGCGCCTGACTGATCGCCTGCGCTTCGAACTGCACCTTGTCGCGCGCGTACACGGTGGCGGCGAGATCGGCCGCGGCCTCGAGCGAGTGAAGTGTGGCGATGTCGGAATCGGCGTTGAGATGCACGAGGATCTGGCCGCGCCTGGCGTCGTCGCCCGAGCGGAAGGCGACGCTGCGCACCAGTCCCGTCACCTCGGTCGTGATGTCGACGCCGCGCACCGCGCGCACGCTGCCGACCGCCGTGATCTGCGGCTGCCAGTCGGAGGACGCCGCTGTCGTGGTTGTGACGGTCTGCGCCGGCGCGCCATTGGCCTTCGCCTGCTGGATCAAGCGGTAAATCGAGTAGGCCTTGATGCCTGCAATTACCACGAACAGCACCACCACCGCCACGCCCGCAATGATGAGGCGTCGCTTCAAGAGGCTGCCCGGACCCTTCAGCTGGTCGCGCGCCGATGTGTAGCCCGAAGTCCTCTGGCCTGAGTTTGCGATGAGATCGTTCACGGACGAGTCTCCTTGGTGTTGTCCTGTCGGTTCCACCAGCCGCCGCCGAGCGAGTGGAACAGGGCGGCGGTATCTGCATAGCGCGCTGCCTCCGCCTGCACGCGGCTCTGCCGCGCCTGCAGGTAGACGCGCTCGGCATTCAGCAGCTGCAGGTAGCTGACGCCGCCAACCTTGTATTGCAGCTTGGTCATGGTGAGGGTGTCCTGCGCGTCGGTCTCGGTGATGAGATCCGCCTGCAGGGTGCGCGCGTCGGCGTCGAGCGCCCGCAGCGTGTCGGCGACGTCCTGCAGTGCGGCGAGCACCGCCTCGCGGTACTCGGCCGTAGCGCGGTCGAGGTCGGCGCGCGCCGCGCGCTTCAGGCCCAGCAGCTGGCCGCCGCGAAACAGCGGTGCCGTCAGCGAGCCGCCCACATTCCAGGCCGCGGTGCCGGTCTTGAACAGATCGCTCGCCGTGACGGTCTCCGAGCCGATGGTCCCGGTGAGGTTCAGCTGCGGGTACATGTTGGCGGTCGCGACGCCGAGCTGCGCGGTCGAGACGTGCAGCAGCGCTTCCGCGGCCTGCACGTCCGGACGCTGGCGCACGAGCTTCGCCGGGACCGAGAGGGGCAGCTCCGCGGGCAGCGCGAGCTGGTCGAGGGTGAAGTCGGGCACCGAGGCGTCGTCCGGCGTACGGCCCGCGAGCACGGCGAGGCGGTGCTGGGCCTGTGCGAGCTGCTTCTCGAGCGCCGGCAGCTGTGCCTCGTTGTCCGCCACCTGCGTCTGCTGCGCGAGCAGGTCCGAGCGCGAGGCGGCACCGGCGTCGAACTGCCGCTGCACTACCTTGAGCTGATCGCGCTCGCTCGCGATGATGTCCGCGAGCGCGGCCACCTGGGCATGGAGCGAGGCGATGTTGACCGCGGTCGTGACGACGTTATCGGCGAGCGTCAGCCGGGCCGCCTCCAACTGCCAGCGCTGATAGTCCGCCTGGGCGCGCAGCCCCTCTACCTGGCGGCGCGAGGCGCCGAAGATATCGAGGCGGTAGGTCACGCCGACCGAGGCATTGAAGAGATTGAAGATCGCCCCGGGGGCGCCGGGCTGACCGAAAGCTGCGCCCGGCACGCGCTCGCGCGTGGCGCTCCCCGTGGCATCCACCGCGGGCAGCAGCAGCCCGCCGCGCTGCGCCCGGTAGGTCTCCGCGGCAGTGAGCAGCGTCGCCTGCGCCGCCTGTACCGTCGGGCTGTCGGTGAGTGCCTGTCGCACGAGCCCATCGAGCGGCTGCGAGTGAAACAGCGCCCACCAGTCCGCTGGGATGTCGCGCTCGGTACTGAAGGTCTGGGCAGTGCCGCTCGGGCCGGGCGCGGACACGGTGCCGGTCGGCTCGGGCGCCCGCGTGTAATGGCTCGTGGCCGGCGCGGGC
>DASXKA010000189.1:0-8348 GCA_036497085.1 Steroidobacteraceae bacterium
GTCCTGGGGCGCCGGGCCGCGGCGCTGGCCGGCTGCCTCGGCGCCGAGGTCGAGCTGCTGCACGTCGTGGAGTTCGTCCCGGTCGAGCCGATGGGCGAGACGCTGATGCCCTCGGTACCCATCGAGGAAGAGCTGCTCGAGCGAGCGCGGGCGCGCCTCACGGCCCTCGCCGCCGACTTAGGGCTCGCCGGCTCGTCCTGCCGGGTCGAGAGCGGCAGCGTCAAATCCGAAATCGTACGGGTGGCGCGCGAGCGCCACGCCGACCTCATTATGTTGGGCAGCCGCGAGCGCCACGGCCTCTCGATACTCGTCAACCTCACCGAGGACACCGTGCTGCACGCCGCGCCGTGCGACGTGCTCGCGTTGCGGGTGGGTCGATCGTGAGGAATTGCTAGAATGCACACCATGACGGAGCAGGAGCACAAGATCCGCGTCGACGTCGAGACCAGCTATCTCGACGAGCAATCCGATCCGCGCGAGCGCCGCTTCGTCTTCTCCTACACCATCACCATCCGCAACGAGGGCCAGGTGCCGGCGCGGCTGCTGACGCGGCATTGGGTTATCACCGACGCCAACGGCAAGGTGGAGGAAGTGCGCGGCGACGGCGTGGTCGGCGAGCAGCCGTACCTCAAGCCCGGTCAGGGGTTCCGCTACTCGAGCGGTGCGGTGCTCGAGACGCCGGTGGGCGCCATGCAGGGCAGCTACCAGATGCTGGCCGACGACGGCGCGCACTTCGACGCGCCCATCGAGCCGTTCCGCCTGGCCATGCCCGGCATCGTGCAGTGACGCGTTATGCGATCGGCGACGTCCAGGGCTGCCACGAGGAACTGCGCGAACTCATCGCGCTGCTGAAGTTCTCGCCGGATCGTGACCGGCTGTGGTTCGTCGGCGATCTCGTCAACCGCGGGCCAAGTTCCCTCGAGACGCTGCGCCTGGTGCATGCCCTCGGCGACAACGCCGTGGTGGTGCTCGGTAATCACGACCTGCACCTGCTCGCGGTCGTGCACGGCATTCACCGTAAGAAGAAGTCCGACACCCTGGAGGCGGTGCTGGCGGCTCCCGACCGCGACCAGCTGCTCGAGTGGCTGCTCACCCGCCCGCTGGCGCACAGCGAGGCGGGCGATCTCATGGTGCACGCGGGCGTAGTGCCGCAATGGACCGTGGCGCTCACCCTCGATCTCGCGCGCGAGGTAGAGAGCGCGCTGGTGCGCGACCCACGCGCGCTGTTCGAGCACATGTACGGCAACGAGCCCGACCGCTGGAGCCCGAAGCTTGCCGGGATGGAGCGGCTGCGCTTCGCGATCAACGTGCTGACACGCCTGCGGGTGTGCACGGCCGACGGGCGGGTCGACCTCGCCTCGAAGGGCGAGCCGCCGCCGCCGCCCTCGCCGCTGCAGCCGTGGTTCACCTTCGGGACGCGCGCCAGCCGGGATGCGCGCATCATCTTCGGCCACTGGTCGGCGCTGGGGCTCGTACAAAGCCATGGCGTGGTGGGGCTCGACAGCGGCTGCGTGTGGGGCGGAGCGCTCACCGCCCTCGACCTCGATGGGGCGCGCGCTCCGGTCAGCGTCCCGTGCGCGGGCTACCAGCGACCTGACACTTGAGGCCGGCGACCTGACACTTAAGGCGGGGCGGGTTCGATCGGCTCGGCTGCTGCCGCCGGCCCCCACGACAGGGTGAGCCGCGGCGTGGTCGGCATGCAGATCGCGGGCGGCAACTCGAGGTCCACCGTGCTCGCCCCGGTCGAGTCGATCGGCAACACTTCGCGCACGGCGCCGCGCACCTCGAGTGCGCCGAAGGCGCCCGGTCGCACGCGCACGGCGAGGCGCACCGGCCAGTCCTTGCGCGGGGCGGGCCTCAGCACGACGCTGCCCGTGCCGGTCGCGGCGCTCAGGTCGATGAGCAGCGTGTTGCGCTTCCAGTACTGCGCCGGGGTCGTTGCGCCGCTCACCTCGAGCTCGTGCACCGGCGCCGGCGCCGCCGGCGGCGCGTGGTGCCAGGGCCAGTGCGGCGACCACTGCGGCCAGTGCGGCAGGTGGCTGCAGGCGCCGAGCGTGAGCAGCGCGCCGAGCGCTGCAGCGCGCGCCATCGTGCCCGTCGCCAGCCTCGCGTGCATGGGATTCTTCCTCGCTTTGCCGCAGCGCGTACCATACGCGAAAGACGCGGAGGACACATGCAATCCCTGCAAGCATTCAACTTCCGGCAGTGGATCGACGCCAACCGGACGCAGCTCAAACCGCCGGTGGGCAACAAGCGCGTGTTTCGCGACGGCGACTTCATCATCATGGTGGTGGGCGGCCCGAACGCGCGCAAGGACTATCACGTCGATCCGGGCCAGGAGTTCTTCTATCAGCTCGAGGGCGACATGGTGCTGAAGACCATGCAGGACGGACGCGCGCTGGACGTGCCGATCCGCGCCGGCGAGATCCTGCTGATTCCGCCCAACATGCCGCACTCGCCCCAGCGGCCTGCCAACACCGTGGGCCTGGTCATCGAGCGCGCGCGCCGCGCCGGCGAGCTCGACGGCTTCCAGTGGTACTGCGAGCGCTGCGGCAACCGCCTGTACGAGGAGTTCTTCGAGCTCACCGACATCGAGAAACAGTTCCCGCCGGTGTTCGAGCGCTTCTACTCGAGCAGCGAGCGGCGCACCTGCAGGAACTGCGGTGCCGTGCTGGAGCGCGCTTAGGTGCATGCGCGCATCGCGCTCGCTGGCCGCGCGCTCGACATCGATATCTCCCGCCCGGTAAGCCTCGCCGTGGAGCTCGACTTCGCCGGCGCGCAGCCGCGGCACTTCGGCGCGCCGCGCGCCAGCGCGCGGCCTTTCGAGGCACCCGGCTTTGCCGGCGCGGTGGCACGCGGCGCGAGCTGCAACTGCGAGGTAATCTCGCTCATTCCCCATTGCAACGGGACCCACACCGAGTGCGCGGGCCATCTGACCCGCGAGCGCCTCGACGCGAGCCGCGTCGCGCCGCTCGGCCTGCTGCCGGCGCTGCTCGTGACCGTCGATCCGGAGCCCGCCGGCGCCGAGGGCAGCGATCCCGCACCGCGCGCCGGCGACCTGCTCGTCACGCGACGCGCGCTCGAGCGCGCCTGGCCGGCGCACGCGCCGTTCGAAGCGCGCGCGCTCATCGTCCGTACGCGACCCAACGGCGCCGACAAGCGCGTGCACGACTACTCGGCGGAGACGCCGCCCTACCTGACGCGCGAAGCCGCGCAGCTGCTCACCGCGCGTGGCATCGCGCACCTGGTGGTCGACCTGCCCTCGATCGACCGGGCACGCGATGAGGGGCGCCTGACCGCGCACCGGATCTTCTTCGGCCTGCCGCCCGGATCGACCGCGCTCGCGGAAGCGAAGCGGCGCGACGCCACCATCACCGAGCTCGCCTTCGTGCCGGACGAGCTGCGCGACGGTGCGTTTCTGCTCGAGCTGCAGGTGCCGGCGCTCGCTGGCGATGCGGTGCCGAGCCGGCCGCTCGTCTATCCCGTGAGCTCATGAGCATGGGCGCGAGCACCCCTGCCCTGGCGCAGGCGCGCGCGCGCGATGCCGCCGATCCGCTGCGCAGCCTGCGCGAGCGCTTCGCGCTGCCCGTCGACGAGCGCGGTGCGCCGCTCGTGTACCTGTGCGGCCATTCCCTCGGGCTGCAGCCACTCGCCGCCCGCGAGCTCGTCGTCGAGGAGCTCGACGAGTGGGCGCAGCGCGCGGTCGAGGGACACGAGCACGCCCGCCGCCCCTGGGTGCCGTATCACGAGAACCTGCGCAGCGGGCTCGCCACGCTCACCGGCGCCAGGCCGAGCGAAGTGGTCGCGATGAATTCGCTCACCGTGAACCTGCATCTGATGTTCGCCAGCTTCTATCGCCCCGCGGGCGAGCGGCGCCGCATCCTGATCGAGGCCGGCGCCTTCTCCTCCGACCGGCACGCCGTCGCCTCGCAGCTCGCCTGGCACGGCCTCGACCCGCACGACAATCTCATCGAGCTCGCGCCCGCCGCCGGCGCCGACCTCATCGAGGAGCGCGCCATCGAAGCCTTGCTCGCCGCGCGCGGGCGCGAGATTGCGCTCGTCTGGTGGCCCGGCGTGCAGTTTCGCACCGGCCAGGCCTTCGATATGGCACGCATCGCGCGCGCCGCGCACGCCCACGGCTGCCTCGCCGGCTTCGATCTGGCGCACTCGGTCGGCAACACCCCGCTCGCGCTGCACGACAGCGCGGCGGACTTCGCCGTGTGGTGCAGCTACAAGTACCTGAACGGCGGCCCGGGCGCGATCGGCGGCTGCTTCGTGCACGAGCGCCACACCGGCGCACTGCCGAAGAGCGCACACCGCGGCGCGCTTCCCGGCGCGCGCCTCGCCGGCTGGTGGGGCCACGAGGCCGACACGCGTTTCCTCATGGAGGCACAATTCCACGCCGCCGACGGCGCCGACTCCTGGCAGGTCAGCAACCCGCCGATCCTGGCGGCGGCGCCCCTGATCGCCTCGCTCGCGCTGTTCACCGCGGCGGGCATGGAGTCGCTGCGTGCGAAGTCGGTCGCGCTCACCGGCTTTCTCGAGGAGCTGCTGCGGCCGCTCGAGCCGGCGGTGCAGATCATCACGCCGCGCTCGCGGTGCGCGCGCGGCTGCCAGCTGTCGATCCGCATCGCGGACGGCGCGGCCGAAGGCCGCCGGGTGTTCGAGCAACTGCGCGCGGCCGGAGCGGTATGCGACTGGCGCACGCCGGACATCATCCGCGTGGCGCCGGTGCCGCTCTACAACCGCTTCGAGGACGTCGCGCACTTCGCCGACCGCCTCACGCGCGTGCTGCGGGGCAGCGCGTGAGGAGCGCCGCCGGCACGACCGTCAGCATCATCGGCGCCGGGCTCGCGGGCGCACTGCTCGCGGTGCTGCTGGCACGGCGCGGCTGCGCGGTGACGCTTTACGAGCGCCGCCCCGATCCGCGCCAGGCGCGACCCGAGCGCGGCCGCTCGATCAATCTGGCGCTCGCCGCGCGCGGAATCCGCGCGCTCGAGCGTGCCGGGGTCATGGAGCAGGTGCGGCCGCTGGCGATCGCGATGCGCGGGCGCATGGTGCACGAGCGCTCGGGAGCGAGCGCACTGCAGCCCTACGGCCAGCGCGCGCACGAAGTCATCTACTCGGTCGGCCGGGCGGACCTTAACCGGGTGCTGATCGAGGAGGCGCTGCGTCATGCCGGCGTGCGGGTGCACTTCAATCAGCAATGCACTCGTGTAGACGCGCAGGCCAACCGGCTGCGCCTGCGCGATACGACGAGCGGCACCGAGCGCGAGCTCGAGCTCGCTCCCGCGATCGCCACCGACGGGGCGGGCTCCGCCGTGCGCGCGAGCCTCGCCGCCGCCGGGCTCGTCACGGTGCGCGAGCAGTGGCTCGACCACGACTACAAGGAGCTGACCGTGCCGCCGGTCGCGGGCAAGCCCGCGCTCGAGACGCACGCGCTGCACATCTGGCCACGCGGCGGCTTCATGCTGATCGCGCTTCCCAACACGGACGCGAGCTTCACCGCAACGCTGTTTCTGGCGCGTGCCGGCGGCGCGGGCTTCGCCGCGCTCGACAGCGGGAGCGCGGTCGTCAGGTTCTTCGGCGAGCAGTTCCCCGACGCCGTGCCGCTGCTGCCGCGCCTGGTCGAGGAGTTCGCCGAAAACCCTCAGGGCCAGCTCGGCACCGTGCATACCACTCCCTGGCACGTCGGCGGCAAGCTGCTGCTGCTGGGCGATGCCGCGCACGCGATCGTGCCGTTTCACGGCCAGGGCATGAACGCTGCCTTCGAGGATTGCCGGGTGCTCGATGAGCTCCTCGACCGGCACGACGACTGGGAGC
Source organism: Steroidobacteraceae bacterium (assembly GCA_036497085.1). Classification (GTDB taxonomy): domain Bacteria; phylum Pseudomonadota; class Gammaproteobacteria; order Steroidobacterales; family Steroidobacteraceae; genus 13-2-20CM-66-19. Next base: position 5,824 of record DASXKA010000189.1, read on the forward strand.
AGCTGTTCGATGAGTTCGAGCGCGCGCGCCGCCCCAACACCGAGGCGATCGCGCAGATGGCGCTCGAGAACTACGTCGAGATGCGCGATACGGTGCTCGATGCGCGCTTCTTGCGCCTCAGGGGCCTCGCCATGGCGCTCGAGCGGCGCTTCCCTGACCGTTTCATCCCGCGCTACTCCATGGTGATGTTCCATCCGGAGATCCCTTACGCCGAGGCGCTGCGGCGCGGCGCGGTGCAGGCGCAGCTGCTCGATGAGCTGGATTCGGGGGATGGAGCCGCGGTGGGCGCCGGGCCCGATCCCGGCCGCGCCGAGCGGCTGATACGCGAGCGGCTGGCGCCTCTGGCTTAGGTCAGTGTGGCCGCGGCGCCGCCGGCGCGTTGCGCCGCAGGAGCGTCATGAACGTGAGCGGATACGCGTGGCGCTCGTCGGCCGGCTGGGTGTGAAGCTCGACGTCGTCCCACTGCGCCGGATCGAAGGCCGGAAAGTAAGTGTCGCCGGAAATGTCGGCGTGCACGTGGGTGAGATAGATGCGCCGCGCCAGCGGCAGCAGCAGCCGGTAGATCTCCGCACCGCCGATCGCCACCAGTTCGTCGCAGGTGCGCGTCTGCCGCAGCGCCTCTTCCACCGAGTGCACTGGAATCACGCCACCGGCATGCCAGTCGCGGTCGCGCGTGAGCACCAGATTGGCGCGTCCCGGGAGCGGACGGCCGATGGACTCGAAGGTCTTGCGCCCCATGAGGATGGGCTTGCCGAGCGTCGATTGCTTGAAGCGCTTCAGGTCCTCGGGCAGCCGCCAGGGCAGCGCGTTGCCGCGCCCGATGACACCGTTCTGCGCCATGGCGACGATGAGCGAGATCAGGGTCGGCTGCAAGTCGTCTTTCATATCTCCACAGCGGTGTTGAGGATTACGACGTCGCGGAAGGGCATGCGGAAAAACTCCGCCGCCTGCGTGCTGTATTGCTGCATGCGCGCAAACAGCCGTCGCTGCAGGCCGCGCAGGCCGGGCAGCGGGCGGGCGCGCACCACGTGGCGCCCGACAAAGAAAGAGCTGTCCTCGGTGAAGACGCGCAGCCCGCGCGTGCGGCACGCCTTGAGCGCCTCGGCTACGTCCGGGGTCTCCATGAAACCGAAGCGCGCGGTGATGTAGTAAACGCCCGGCACTGACTCGTCGATGTTGAGCCTGCCAGCCGGATCCTGGCGCGGCGTGTCGGCGATCTCGACGTTGAGGATGATGACGCGCTGATGCACCACGCCGTTGTGCTCGATATTGCGGATCAGCGCGGAGGGCACCAGCGTCGAGTTGCTGGCGAGGAACACCCCGGTGCCGGGGACGCGCTGAACGCCGGCCACGAGCTTCGGCAGCTCGCTGCGCGGCACCGCAAGCTTGGCGAGCGCGGCGCGCAGCTCGAGGCGGCCGCTGCGCCAGGTCATGAAGACGAGGTAGAGGATGGCGCCGAGCGTGAGCGGGATCCAGCCGCCCGCGGGTACCTTGGTCAGGTTGCCGGCAACGAAGGCGAGGTCGGTGATGAGCAGCACGCCGAAGACCCCCGTCACCTGCCACTTCGGCCAGTTCCACTGCGTGGCGGCGACGAATGCGCCGAGAACGGTCGTGACCACCATGGTGCCGACCACGGCGGCACCGTAGGCACCGCCGAGCGCATCGGAGGAGCCGAAGCCGACCACGAACAGAATGACCGCGGGGAACACCAGCCAGTTGACGATCGGCACGTAGATCTGGCCCTGCTCGATCGCCGAGGTCTGCAGTACCCGCAGGCGCGGCAGCAAGTCGAGGTGCACCGCCTGGCTCGCCATGGAAAAGGCGCCGGAGATCGTGGCCTGCGAGGCAATGACCGCCGCGGCGGTCGCCAGCATCACCAGCCACGGCAGCACCGCTGCCGGCACCAGGTGGAAGAGCGGATGCTCGATGGGCCTGCCGAGCTCGAGCAGCATGGCCCCCTGGCCGAAGTAGTTGATCACCAGCGCCGGCCCGACGAGCGCAAACCACGCGACGCGGACCGGCCGCTTGCCGAAGTGCCCCATGTCTGCGTAGAGCGCCTCGCCACCGGTAATGGCGAGGAATACCGCACCGATGATCGCCAGCGCCACCTGCGGGCGGTGAAACAGCAGCGCGAGCCCGTGCCAGGGATTGAGCGCCACCAGCACCTGTGGGTTGCGCGCGATTGGAAACGCGCCGATCACCGCGATCACCAGGAACCACAGGACCATGATGGGGCCGAACAGCGCCGCCACGGTCGCCGTGCCGCGGTGCTGATAGGCGAACAGCACGGTGAGCACCGCGATCGTCGCCGGAATCACCCAGCTCTTGAACCCCGGGTTCAGCACCTCGAGGCCCTCGACCGCGCCCAGCACCGAGATCGCGGGCGTGATGAGGGCGTCGCAGAAGAAAAAGGCTGTCCCGGCGAGCGCCAGTCCGACCGCGACCTTCGCCCAGGTGCTGCCGGTGATGAGACGCCGTTGCGCGAGCGCAAACAGCGCGAGGATTCCGCCCTCGCCCTGGTTGTC
>DASXKA010000190.1:0-1644 GCA_036497085.1 Steroidobacteraceae bacterium
GACTCCACGCATCTCGATGCGCCGGGGCCGCTCAATCCACCCCTCGACCCCTATGCAATGACCAGCGGCTCTGCCAGTGGTGGTAGCGCGCCGAGCGGCAGCGGCTCTCCGGCCGACGGCGCGGCCGAGGCCGCGCCGCCGTGCGCCAACGCCGCGGCGACGTCGGGCGGCGAGAAAGTGGTGCGCTTCGTACGCCGTGTGAAGAACGCCGACCGCGAGCGCAGTGTGATCCGCATGCCCTCGTTCGAGGCCGTGGGTGCCGATCCGGTGCTGTACGCACACGCTTCGCGCATCCTGCACCTGGAGTCGAACCCCGGTAACGCACGTGCACTGGTGCAGCGCCACGGGGATACGGAGGTATGGCTGAATCCGCCGCCGATCCCGCTCACCACGAAGGAGATGGACTGGGTTTACGAGCGGCCCTACGCGCGCGCGCCGCATCCGTTCTACGGCAAGGCCAACATTCCCGCCTACAAGATGATCCGGTTCTCGGTCGCAATTCAACGCGGCTGCTTCGGCGGCTGCACCTTCTGCTCCATCACCGAGCACGAGGGCCGCATCATCCAGAGCCGCTCCGAGGATTCGGTGCTGCGCGAGATCGAGACGGTGCGCGACACCGTGCCGGGCTTCACCGGGGTGATCTCCGACCTCGGCGGCCCGACCGCCAACATGTACCGCCTCGCCTGCAGGAGCCGCGAGATCGAGAGCGCCTGCCGCCGGCCCTCGTGCGTGTACCCGGGAATCTGCCCGAACCTCGACACCGACCACGCGCCGCTGATCCGGCTGTACCGCCGCGCGCGTGCACTGCCGGGCATCCGCAAGGTGCTGATCGCCTCGGGAGTGCGTTACGACCTCGCGATCGAGTCGCCGGAGTACGTGAAGGAGCTCGCGCAGCACCACACCGGCGGCTATCTCAAGATCGCGCCCGAGGCGCTCGCCGAGGGTCCGCTCTCCAAGATGATGAAGCCCGGGGTCGCCGCCTACGACCGCTTCAAGGAGCTCTTCGATCGCTACTCGAAGGAGGCCGGCAAGGAGCAGTACCTGATTCCCTACTTCATCGCCGCGCACCCCGGCACCTCGGAGCAGGACATGCTGGAGCTGGCGCTGTGGCTGAAGCACAACGGCTTGCGCGCCGACCAGGTGCAGGCGTTCCTGCCCGGGCCCATGGCCACCGCCACCGCCATGTATCACTCGGGCAGAAATCCCCTGAGGCGCATCACGCGCTCGAGCGAAGAGGTGCTGATTCCGAAGGGCCTCAAGATACGCCGCCTGCACAAGGCATTCCTGCGCTACCACGACCCCGACAACTGGCCGCTGCTGCGCGAGGCGCTGCGGCGCATGGGGCGCGCCGACCTGATCGGCAATGGCCGCCGGCAGCTGATCCCGGCCTACCAGCCCGCGGGCGGCGGCGCGCCGCGGCGCTCGGGGGGCGCGCGCCCCTTCCGCACCCAGCACACCGGACTGCCGCGCACGCCGCGGCGACGGGCGTGACTGCGGCGGCGTAGCTTCGGCGGGCGCGTTAGCCGCGCCCCGGCCGGCCGCGTATACTATACCCCCCACCCTATATGCCGGCGGACGGCGCCGCATGACGAGCTTCGTGACCCTGCTGCAGCAGGAGAATTCCTGGCTGTTCGTGCCGAGCGC
>DASXKA010000191.1:0-8454 GCA_036497085.1 Steroidobacteraceae bacterium
CGGCGGTGCGTGTAATCTTCCGCGCCCCCTAGAGACGCAAGCGGCGAGGCTCGTCCGCGTCCCCATCGTCTAGAGGCCCAGGACATCGCCCTTTCACGGCGGTAACAGGGGTTCGAATCCCCTTGGGGACGCCAATCGAAATCCGAGCGGGGATTCCCGGGCTCACGGCGCGAACCGCCGTTTCTGCCTGCCCCCGGCGAGCGGCAGCTCGCTCTCGTCGACGATCCGGCCGCCCTTCATGACGAAGACGATCGCCTTGGCGTTGTTGATGTCTGCTGCAGGGTCCCCGGCGAGCAGCACCATATCCGCGAGCTTGCCGGTGTCGATCGAGCCGAGCTGATCGGCCTTGCCGAGGAAGACGGCGCTGTTGTAGGTGGCGATACGGATCACATCGAGCGGCGCGATGCCGGCCTCGGCCAGCAGCTCGAGCTCGCGCTGCGTGGCGGCGCCGCTGCTCTGGTCCGTGCCGCAGGCCACGACGCCTCCGGCGGCGTGTACCTTTCTGACATTCTCCTCAGCGATCGGATTCATCACCTTCATCCACGCGGTCCAGGTACGGGACTTCCATTCCGTACGCGTCTGCGTCCTGAGTCGCGTGCGCTCGGCGGCGCTGAATGAGGCGACGTACAACGGCTGATCGAGATACTCCGGGTGCTCGACGAGACGGTTGTAGTTGTCACCGATCGTAAGGGTACTGGCGAACGGAATCCTCTTGGCCGCCATGAGCTTGACGAACGACTCGCTGACCGGTCCCTGGATGACCGGATGCGCGAGCGTATCGCTGCCGGCGTAGATGGCCTCGAGCGAGCGCAGCTCGCTCGACACGTGCACCGTCGTGCGGATGCCGTGCAGGTTGTAGTAGCGGATGATCTTCGAGAGCAGGTCGACCGGCATCAGGGGGATCATCGGCCGCGAGCCCCAGCCTTCCTCCTCGAGGGTCAGCTTGAGGATGTCCGGCTGCTGCTCCGCGATGTGCCTGTCGAGCAGCTCCTTGTCCTTCTCGAAATCGCTGACGCGCAGCGCCACGCGATCGCCGTGACTGCCCGGGTAGGTGATGAGGTTGCCGGTTGCGAAGATGCGTGGTGAGAGTATGCGGCCGGCACGTTCATCGGCGCGCAGCGGCAGGATGTGCTCGGGCCGGTTGCCGACGTCGACTACCGTGGTCACGCCCGCGTAGAGGAAGCTCGCCAGCGCCTCCACGCCCTCCTGCCGATTAGGTGGTCCCGGCCGGGCCTCCGGCGCGGAACCCGGATCGAAAGCGCCGCGCAGGTGGATGTGTACGTCCATCAGACCCGGGATCAGGTATTTCCCCCGCGCGTCGAGGTGACGGCCCCGCAGGTCGCGGGCCATGGCGGTAGGCGTGACGGCGGCGATGCGTTCGCCTTCGACCGCCACGGTCATGTCGGCCCGCGGTGCGTGCGTGCCGTCGATGAGGGTCACGTGGTCGATGACCAACCCGTCGGCGCTCGCCGGTTGACACGCGAGCAGCACGGCCATGATCGCGGGCGCAAGCAGAATGTCCTTCCTCACAGATGACCTCCGATCGATATTCGGGCAGGCCGCGGCCTGCACGATCCGCGCTCGGGCGTTCCCACGCGCGCCTTGCGCCGCGGGGGCTACTGCCCGGGTGCGGCGTGTGTCATATTGCCAGGCGCTCGCGGAGTCAAGCCTCTCGCCCGAATCGGTTCGCGCCACCACGGGAGAAATCATGACGGCAGCACCACCCTCCCAGGGGAAGTCCTCGGCCGCTCTCGCACAACTGGTCGAGGGGATCATCGGCGGCACCATCCGCGTAGTCGATCTCACGGTGCCGCTCGAGGCGGCGACGCCGACGATCCAGTTGCCGCCGCAGTTCGCGCCGTCAAAGCCCTTCACGCTGCAGGAGATCTCGCGCTACGACTCGCGCGGTCCCGCCTGGTACTGGAACAATATCGCCTGCGGCGAGCATACCGGTACCCACTTCGACGCGCCGATTCATTGGGTCACGGGCAAGGACTACGCCAACAACGCCACGCACAACATTCCGGTCGAGCGATTCATCGGGCCGGCGTGCGTCATCGATGTCGCGCAACAAGCCAGGAGCAACCCCGACTTTCTGGTCACGCGTGAGACGGTGGAGGAGTGGGAGAGGGACTATGGAAGAATTCCCGCCCACGCGTGGGTGCTGATCCGTACGGATTGGTCGCAGCGCAAGGGTGCGCGCCAGTTCCTCAACATTGCCACCGACGGGGCACACACGCCCGGCTTTCATCCGCAGGCGGTGCCGTTCCTCGCGAGGGAGCGGGACATTCTCGGCGTGGGCGTCGAGACCGTCGGCACCGATGCCGGTCAGGCTCCGACGTTCGAGCCGATGTTTCCCTGCCACACGATCATGCACGGCTCGAATCGCTTCGGACTCGCGAGCCTGACCAACCTCGATCAGCTGCCTCCCACCGGGGCGGTGGTCGTCGCCCCGCCGCTCAAGATCGTCAACGGCTCGGGGAGTCCGCTGCGCGTGCTGGCGTTCGTGCCCACCTGAGGCGCTCCTGTGGCCGAGCGCTCGTTCGCGAAGGAAGTCCGGTCGCTGCGGCTGGGGCAGGGCATGGAGTTCCGCGGCGAGGGCATACTGGCCGTCACCAAGGCCCTGTTGCAGTCGGGCGTGGCCTACGTCGGCGGCTATCAGGGCGCACCGATCTCGCACCTGATGGACGTACTGGCCGACGCCGAGGAGGTCCTGACCGAGCTCGGCGTGCATTTCGAGGCGAGCGCCTCGGAGGCGACCGCGGCGGCGATGCTGGCCGCCTCCATCAACTATCCGCTGCGGGGTGCGGTGACCTGGAAGTCTACCGTCGGCACCAACGTAGCCTCGGACGCGCTGTCCAACCTCGCCTCGGCGGGAGTCAAGGGTGGAGCGCTCATCATTCTCGGCGAGGACTATGGCGAGGGCGCCAGCATCATGCAGGAGCGCACCCACGCGTTCGCGATGAAGTCGCAGATGTGGCTGCTCGATCCGCGTCCGCAGCTTCCCGAGATCGTGCGCAGCGTCTCCCTGGGATTCGAGCTCTCCGAAGCGAGCCACACCCCGGTCATGCTCATGCTGCGCATCCGCGCCTGTCACGTCTACGGGCGCTTCATCGCCCAGGACAACGTCCGTCCGGCCTTCTCGGCGGCCGACGCGCTCGCACATCCGGCGCGCGACTACGGTCGCATCATCCTTCCGCCTTCGACCTATGCGCAGGAGCGGGAAAAAATCGAACAGCGCCTGCCGGCGGCGCAGCGCTTCATCGCCGAGCGCGGCCTCAACGAGATGATCGACGGCGAATGCGCGGATATCGGCGTCGTTCTGCAGGGCGGCCTGTACAACAACGTGCTGCGCGCCCTGGAGCTGCTCGACTGCGCCGACGCATTCGGTGCGAGCAAGCTGCCGCTGTACGTGCTCAACGTCACTTACCCGCTCCTGGCCGAGGAATGGCGGCGCTTCTGTGCCACCAAGCGCGCGGTGCTCATCGTCGAGGAGGGACAGCCCGAGTATCTCGAGCAGGCGGCCAGCCAGATCCTGCGGCAGGGGGACGTTGCCGCGCGCATCGTGGGCAAGGGCGTCCTGCCGATGCAGGGTGAATACACCGTGGACGTGCTGCGCAAAGGGCTCGGCGACTTTCTCGATCAGTGGGCTCCCGGCTTGCGCACCGCGAGGGCCGGGACGCCGGTCCGGGAAGTTCCGCTGCTGCCGGCCGCACAGCTGTCCGGCCTGGTGCCGGCCCGGCCCCCGGGCCTGTGCACCGGGTGTCCGGAGCGTCCGTTCTTTTCGGCCCTGAAGCTCCTGCAGAAGGAAATCGGGCCGCTGCACATCAGCGCCGACATCGGCTGTCATTCCTTCGCGACCCTGCCGCCCTTCAACCTGGGCAACAGCATCATGGGTTACGGGCTGGGAGCGGCCGCGGCTTCCGCCTTCGGCGGCGAGCGCGGCAAACGCGCGGTGTCCGTCATGGGCGACGGGGGCTTCTGGCACAACGGGCTCACGAGTGGCATCGGCAACGCGGTATTCAACAAGCACGACGACCTGACGGTCATCATCGACAACGGTTACTCGGCCGCTACCGGCGGCCAGGACATTCCCTCCTCGCGCGCCGCCAACGTTCATCGCCAGGGCAACAACTCGATTGTCGATGCGGTCAAGGGGGTCGGCGTCCGGTGGGTGAGGCGCACGCACACCTACAACATGCGCGAGACGCTCAAGGTGCTGCGCGAGGCACTGAGCACCGAGCAGCGCGGCCCCAAGGTGATCGTGGCGGAGGGCGAGTGCCAGCTGAATCGCCAGCGGCGGGAGGCTCCGTTGCGGCGCAGGGCGATCGAGGGCGGCGAGCGCGTCGTCATCGAGCGCTTCGGGGTCGATCCGGACACGTGTACCGGCGATCACTCCTGCATCCGCCTGTCCGGGTGTCCATCGCTGACGGTCAGGGAAAATCCCGACCCGCTGCGCACCGATCCGGTCGCGCACGTCGACAACAGCTGCGTCGGCTGCGGCGTATGCGGCGAGGTGGCGGACGCCGCGGCGCTCTGCCCCTCCTTCTATCGCGTCGAGCTGATTCACAATCCCTCCCGCTGGGATCGGATCCTGCATGCCGTGCGCGCGGCCGTGATCGGCTTCCTGCAGCGGCGCGGCGACCGCAGCCGCCTGCGCTTCAGCGTGTAGGTCGCGCCGTTCATGACCGGGCGAACGATAAGACTGACGATCGCCGCACTCGGCGGGCAGGGTGGCGGTGTACTGACCGACTGGCTCATCACGATTGCCGAGGCCAACGACTACATCGTCCAGTCGACTTCCGTGCCGGGCGTGGCGCAGCGTACCGGCGCCACCATCTACTACCTGGAGTTCTACCCGCGCGTGGAGGCTGCACGCCACGGGCGCGAGCCGGTGATGGCGCTCATGCCGGTCGCGGGGGATGTCGACTGTGTGGTTGCCTCGGAGCTCGCGGAGGCGGGCCGCGCGATTGCACGCGGGCTGGTGAGCGCCGAACGCACCACGCTCATCTCCTCGACCCACCGCGCCTATGCGATCGGAGAGAAGAGCGCACTCGGCCGGGGCATCACCGACCCGGAGCAGCTGCTCGAGCTGGTGCGCACCCGGGGAAAACGCGCGATTCTCTTCGACATGGAGCAGACGGCGGAGAGGAACGGCAGTCTCATCAGCGCAGTCCTCCTCGGTGCCATCAGTGGTGCAGGCGTGCTGCCCTTTCCCAGGCACAGTTTTGCCGAGGCCGTCACCGGCAGCGGGCTCGCGGTGGCGGCGAACCTCGCCGCGTTCGAAGACGCGTACCGGCAGGCTGAGAGCGGCGGGATGCAGGCAGCCACGCGCCAGGACGCTGGCTTGCGCCCGCTACCGCAAGACGCGCGTACGCCCGCGCTGCAGCCGTTGCTCGAGCGCGTGCGGCGCTTGCCGTCGACGGTGCAGGCGCTGGTGCTGGAAGGTGTACGTCGCACGCTCGACTATCAGGATGACGACTACGCCAGGCTGTACCTCACGCGCATCGAGCGCATCGTCAGGCTCGACGCGCAGCCGCCCGCGTCCGCGACGCACGAGCTTACACAGGCCGTGGCGCGTTCGCTGGCCTTGTGGATGACGTTCGAAGATACGATTAGGGTGGCGGATCTCAAGACGCGATCGGCACGCTTCGCGCGGGTGCGCGCCGACGTTCGCGCGGCTCCGGGCCAGTTGCTCGGCATCACCGAGTTCCTGAGGCCCGGCGTGGCCGAGATTGCTGGCACGCTGCCCGCGGCGCTCGGATCCTGGCTGCTGCGCTCGCCGCGCGCCGTCCGCGGGCTCGAGCGCTTCACAGGCGGCAGGCGGATCCGCACCACTACGGTGGGCGGTTTTCTGTTGCTGCGTGCGATCGCGGGGCTGCGGCGCTGGCGGCGCGCCACCGGCCGCTTTCGCCAGGAGAACGATCGCATCGCGGCGTGGCTTGCGGCTATCGAACGGCATGCCGCTGAGCGCTATGAGCTCGCCGTGGAGCTGGCGCGGTCGCAGCGGCTCGTCAAGGGGTACGGCGAGACCTACGAGCGCGGCTGGCGCAATTACTCGGCGCTCGCACAGCAGCTCGAGGTGCTCGCGGCGCGCCCGGATGGCGCCGTGCTGCTGTCGCGGCTGCAGCAGGCCGCGCTGGCGGACGAGGAGGGCGTGGCCCTGGCCCATGAGATCGCCCTGCTGGCGGGCGAACCCGCACACTCTGCGCAGGCCGGCCACGCGGTCGCCGGACCGGGAGCCTGAGGAAGCGCGCGTGGCAGAACCCGTCGTGGCGCGGCTCAAACCTTGTCTGGTCAGCCTCAAGGGCGGGCGCACCTACTTCTGGTGCCGTTGCGGCCGCTCGGCCAGTCAGCCCTTCTGCGACGGCTCGCACAAGGGCACGGGCTTCGAGCCGCAGTCGTTCGTCGCGCGCACCGACGAGGAGGTGCTCCTCTGCGGCTGTAAGCACAGCGCGGACGCGCCCTTCTGCGACGGCACCCATACGAACCTTCCCGGAGGCTCACCGCTCGACGATCCCGAGAGCCCGGCCAACCGCAACATCCCATGGGTGACCGAAAGGGACGGGCCGCGCACCCGTCTGAACGGCGCCTGCTACCTCGTGTCCCCGCCGCTCGCCGAGAGGGCCAGGCGTGGGAACCTCGCCTATAGCTATCTCGTGACTCCCGAGCTCGGTTCTACCTACCAGACGCAAGTCTTCCTCGAAGTCGTCAGCGGTGCGTCGCCGGTGATGTCGCTCGGCGCGGGCGAGGTGATTCTCTTCGTGATCGCCGGCTGCGGCGCGCTCAACATCTCGGGCCGGGTGTTTGACGTCAAGGCGACCGACGGTGTGTACGTGCGCCCGTTTGAGTCCCTGCAGCTGCTTGCCGCGCGATCGCAGACCCTGAAGGTGTTCGCCCTCAGCTGTCCGCACGGGATGCTCGAGTGGCCCGGGCAGAATTCGGACAACTTCGAGGCGCGGTACGAACGGCGGGTCGTGTCGGTCGATGAGGCGCAGCGCCGGGCGACCGGGCCGCGCTACTTCCAGCTGCTCGTCGACAAGCGCATCGGCTCGCAGGTCATCACGCAGTTCATCGGGCATATCCCTAAGTCGAAGGCAGCGCCCCATCGCCATCTGTACGAGGAAGCGATCATCGTGCTCTCCGGCGAGGGCAGCATCTGGACCGAGGATCGCAAGGCGCCGGTGCGGCCGGGCGATGTGATCTTCCTGCCACGTAAGCAATTGCACTCTCTCGAGGCGACCTCGGCTGACGGTATCGACGTGGTCGGTGTGATCTGCCCCGGGGACAATCCCAGCATTACCTTCTATGACTGAGGCGCGGGGGCCGCTGCCGGACGCCCCGATCAGCGAGCGTGAGAGCGGGCTGCTGCGCGGCCTCGGTAAAACGCAGCTCGTCATGATCGGCCTCGGCGGGGCGATCGGTACCGGGCTTTTCATGGGCAGCGGGCTCGCCATCGGCTACGCGGGACCGGCGGTGATCCTGAGCTACGTGCTGGCGGGATTCGTGGCGCTGGTCATGGTCTTCAGCCTGTCGGAGATGGCGGTGGTGCATCCGACGGCCGGATCGTTCGGCACGTACGCCGAGACCTATCTCAACCCCTGGGCCGGATTCGTGGTGCGCTACACCTACTGGCTCGCGCAGGTGATCGCGATCGGCGGCGAGGCCGTCGCGGCGGGGTTGTACATGGGGCTCTGGTTCCCGGGCGTGCCGGTGTGGATCTGGGCGCTCGCCTTCTGCGTGGTGCTCTTGTATTTCAACTCGCGCTCGGTGAGCAACTTCGGCACGGTCGAATCCTGGTTCGCGCTGATCAAGGTCGCGGCGATCGTGCTGTTCATCGTCCTCGGCGCGGCCAGCATCTTTGGCAGGGGGCACCTGGCGGCGGGCCTCAACAATCTCACGGGACTTCCCGGCGGGTTCTTCCCCAAGGGGCTGGCGGGGGTGTGGCTGGCGGTGATCGTCGGGATCTTCTCTTTCAACGGTATCGAGGTCATCGCCGTGACCTCGGGAGAGGTGCGCGATCCGCAGCGCGCCATCCCGGCCGCGCTGCGCAGCATGCTGCTGCGGCTGTTCCTGTTCTACGTGCTCGCGGTGACGATCATCGTGACCACGACGCCGTGGACAGCCACCGGCGTCACGGTCGTCGCCCAGAGCCCGTTCGTCAGCGTGTTCCAGCATTCCGGGGTCGCCCATGCCGCCGGGATCATGAACTTCGTGGTGATCAGCGCGGCGCTCTCCAGCATGAACACCGATATCTATCTGTGTTCGCGCATGCTGTTCTCGCTGTCGCGCGGTCACTACGCTCCGCGGAGCCTCGGCAGCCTCAGCGGCCGCGGCACGCCGGTCGCCGCGGTCCTGGTCTCCGGTGCCGGCATCCTGGTCTCGGCCGGCGTCTCGATCTACACGCCCAACGCCTACGGCTATCTCCTCGGCGTCGCGTTGTTCGACGCCATA
>DASXKA010000192.1:0-11745 GCA_036497085.1 Steroidobacteraceae bacterium
GACGCCAGCAGGTTGCCGAGATCGCGCCGCGGCAGGCGGTCTGCCGTGGCGGTCAGCTCCCCCGCCGCGATGCGCTGCGCCAGATCGACGGCGGCGTTGAGCGGCACGGTGACCCCGGTGATCATGCTGTAGATGAACCAGACGGCGGTGAGCAGCGTGAACGCGGTTGCAACGGCGACGATCCGGTTCTGGCGGCGTGCCGAGTCGATCGATCGCGCGATCGTCTCGCTGCGCAGGTTCTCGTAACCGGCGTCGAGCGTGCGGATCGCCTCGCGTATCTGCCGGATCTCCGGTTGCAGCGCGAGCAGCTGATCGACCGGCATGCTCACCGAGAGCCGGCCGGCGAGTGCATGCAGCGCCGCGGCGGGCACGGCCGCGCCCGGGTCCCTGCGGCTGAGGGCGGTCGCCGCTTCAGCCGATTGCTGCAGTGCCTCATACGCGCTGCGGCCGAGCCTGCCGGTATCCACGGCGTCCGCGGCATGTGTCATGAACGACTCGAAGCCGTCCTTGGTCGCCTGCGAATACACCTTGCGTGCGACGACGTTCTCGATGGCAGCCGTACGACGCACGTCCGACACCGCCTGATAGAACAGTACCAGGGTGATCGGCGCGATGATGATCAGGAACTGCGCGAAGATCCGCAGCTTTAGTTGTTTTACTTTTATCATACGGACCGTGTCTCCGGGCGCTGGCAGCAACGCCCGGACCGCGGGACCCTACACCGATTTCTACGCGGTGAGCGGCAGGCCGTCAAATCGCCGGCTTTCTTGACAGGAAACACCCCGACGGCGGATAAACGGCGCCGGCGCCGGTGTCGGCGAGAACACAACATGACCGAGCCGCCACACGACCCAACGCACCCGCACCGGCTGGGGGCATTCGAATTTCAGCTCCTGACCGAGCTGCGGCGCCGCAATGTCTTTCGCGTCGCCGGTGCCTATCTTGGCGCTTCCTGGTTCCTCGTGCACATGGGTACCGTGCTCGGCGAGAATTTCTCCGGGCTCCATCACCTCATGCCCGTGGTGATCGCCGGACTGGGCGCGGGGCTGCCACTCGTGCTCGTCCTGTCGTGGCTATTCGAGCTGACGCCGGAGGGTTTCAAGCTGACGCACGACGGGGCGCGGCGCAACCCGATTCATGAGCTCACGGCGCGCAAGCTCGAGATCGTCATCGTGGCGCTGCTGGCGCTGGCGGTGCTGGCGATGCTTGCCGACCGCTGGCTGTTCCACCGTCCGGCGGACGAATCCGCGGTGCCGGTGTTCACGCTGGTGATTCTGGTGCTGCTGGCGGACCGGATCATCGGGCGCCGCTCGGCGCACGACGCCACTCACGGGGTTGCGCCTGTGTTGCCGGCGGGGTCCACGGCTTCGCCACCGTCGATCGCCGTCCTGCCGTTCGTCGACATGAGCGAGCACCGGGACCAGGAGTACTTCTCAGATGGCCTGTCCGAGGAGCTCATCACTCTGCTGACCAAGGCTGCCAATCTGCGCGTTCCGGCGCGTACCTCCTGTTTCTACTTCAAGGGCCGGCAGACCACGGTGGCGGAGATCGCCAGGGCGTTGAGCGTCGATAACCTGCTCGAGGGGAGCGTGCGCAAGTCGGGCGACCGGGTGCGCATTACCGTGCAGCTGATCCGTGCCGACAACGGCTATCACCTGTGGGCGGAGACCTACGACCGCCGACTGGACGACATCTTCGAGGTGCAGCGCGAGATCGCCAGCGCCGTGGTCGCGACGCTCAAAGCCACGCTGTTGTGCGGAACGCTGCCGCTCCCGGTTGCGCCGCACAGCTCCGAAGCGTACCAGCTCTATCTCCTCGGGCGCTTCCATTGGAACAAGCGCTCACCCCAGGACTTCCGCAAGGCGATCGAATTCTTCAGACAGGCCGTCGTCGCACATCCCGACTATCCCCTGGCCTTCAGCGGCATCGCCGACAGCCTCAGCCTGCTGCCCATCTACGACAGTACGGTCAAGGCGACCGAGACGATGCCGCAGGCGAAGCAGGCGGCGCTCAAGGCGCTGTCCCTGGATGATGAACTGGCGGAAGCACATGCCTCGCTGGCATTGACCCTCAGTCTTTTCGACTATGACTGGGCGGGCGCAGAGCGCCACCTCAAACGCGCCATCGAGCTCAGTCCAAACGCCCCGTCCCCGCAGCAGTGGTATTGCGAGCTGCTGGTGAATGCCGGGCGCTTCGAGGAAGGACTGGCACACGGCCGCCGCGCGCTGCAGGTCGACCCGCTGTCGTTGGTTGCGAATCTGGGACTCGGGATTGCCCTGAATTCCGCGCGCCGCTACGACGAGGCGGTCGCGCAGCTACAGAAGACGCTCGAGCTCGACCCGAGGTTCGCCGACGCGAGCTACTTTCTCTTCGAGGCCTACGCCAACAAGGCTATGTACGCGGAGGCGGTCGAGGTGTACGCCCGACAGAAGCGGCTCGACGGTGAGCCGGCGGCGGAGATCGAGGCCATGCAGCAGGCCTTTACCGCGCGCTTCTGGGAAGGCTTTTTGCGGCACCGGATCGATTTTCTCGAAGCCCTGCCGCACCCGATCCCCGAGGAGATCGCCGCCTCGTGCGCACGGGTCGGCGAGCTGGACAAGGCCTTGGCGTGGCTCGAGAGGTCTTACGAGGCGCGCAGCGCCAGATTGACGCACCTCAAAGTCGACGCGCGCTACGACAATCTGCGAGCCGACCCACGCTTTGCGCGGCTGCTGAGCCGCATAGGGTTGTCATGATCCGCGGCGGTTGAGCGGGAGCGCAAGAGGCCCGCCGTAGCGGGCCCTCTTGCGGTGCGAGTCGCGCTCAGGGCTTGAAGCGCTCGTACATGTTGCGGACGATGATCAGCAGCGCCGCGCCGGCGGCCAGCGTGCCGAAGTTTCCCAGGATGGTGGTGATCGCCGGGCCGGCCTCAGGGATGCCGTTGAAGGTGTTGGCGACCATGTGCAGCGCCAGCGCCGAGACAATCACCCGCACATGGTGATCGGCCGCCACGCTGATGCCCACGACCAGGCCCGCGACCGCGATCGCAGGCGCGGCCCAGGACAGGTTCACGAACGAGGCGACGATCGCCAGGAGCACACCCAACAAGCCAACGATTTTGTAGATCACAGTTAGACTCCCCCAACAACGAGTGGATGTTGTTCTTGAATCCGGCGGCTACCCGCGCGCCCGTCCGCAGCGAGCTGCAGTGAGCGTCTTGACTCCTCGAGTTACCGCCGCGTCTACGATAACGCCTTTTGCGGCGCCCTGCATCGCGGTCCCCGTTGCCGTGACCATTGCGTTCAAGAGTTGTATGGGCGCGCCGTCCGTTTACGGCGCCGCGTGGCGCCGAGCGGGCTGTCGCGACGTGGCTGATGCGTGTGCGCATACTTATAATCCCCCGGCCATGCTGCGACTGCCAGCCATCCGCATATTGCTCTCCTGCGCCGCGACCGGCATCTGTACCGGGATGGCTTACGCCGCGGATGCGGCGTCAGGGCCCGTGGAGGATGGCCAGTGGACGATGCCGGCGAAGAGCTACGCCGCGACGCGCTACAGCGGTCTTGCGCAGATCAACGCGCAGAATGCCCGCTCGCTCCATCCGCTGTGGTCTTTCTCGACAGGCGTGCTCGCCGGACACGAAGGCCAGCCCCTGGTGGTGGGGGAGACGATGTACGTCGTCACTCCATGGCCGAACGTGCTCTACGCCTTCGATCTGCGCAAGGAAGGTCATCCGCTGCGCTGGAAGTACCGCCCGGACGTCAGCTCGAACGCCCTCGGAGTGGCCTGTTGTGATGCCGTCAATCGCGGCGCGTTCTACGCCGACGGACGGATCGTCTACAACCTTCTCGACGGCCACACCGTGGCGGTCGATGCGCGCTCGGGTCGCGAGCTATGGAAGACCACGATCGCCGACATGAGTAACGGCGAGACGGTCACGATGGCGCCGTTCGTGGTCGGGGACCATGTCATCGTCGGCGCGTCCGGCGGCGAGTTCGGCATCTATGGATGGCTGAAGGCTCTGGATCTCAAGACCGGAAAGATCGTCTGGACCGGTCACAATATGGGTCCGGATAAGGACATGCTCGCGGCTGCGGATACCTTCAAGCCGCCTTACGACGGCGGCGTTGACGTTGGCGCGAAGAGCTGGGCCGGCGACACCTGGAAGAGCGGCGGCGCTCCGGTGTGGGGCTGGATCTCCTATGACCCCGAGCTCGATCTCATCTACTACGGAACTGGAAACGCCGCGCCCTATGACCCGGAGGCGCGGGTCGGCGACAACAAATGGAGCGCGAGCGTGCTGGCGCGCCGCCCGGGTACCGGCGAGCTGGTGTGGGCCTATCAATTTACGCCGCACGACAACTGGGATTACGACGCGACCGGCGCGATGGTCCTCGTCGACCTGACGATCGCGGGCAAGCCTGTGAAGGCACTGGTGCACTTCGACAAGAACGGATTCGCCTACACACTGGACCGCGCCACCGGGAAGGTGCTGGTGGCGGCGCAGTTTGCGTCTGTGAACTGGGCGAAATCGGTCGATCTCGCGAGCGGGCGTCCGGTGATCGATCCCGCCAGGCAGACCGGCGTCTCGAAGGGCAAGGTGAGCGGCGTGTGCCCGAGCCTTGAGGGTGCCGTGAGCCCGGCTTCGCCGCCGGCTTACTCGCCGCGCACCCACCTCTTCTATACGTCCACCAATAACCTCTGCATGGATTATGCGGCCGCGCACGCCTCGCACCTGCGGGCCACTCCCTATATAGGCGTTGATTTCGCATACCACCCGGGTCCGGGAGGGAACCTCGGCGCCTTCATCGCCTGGGATGCGACGAGCGGCCGGAGGGTCTGGGAAGACAAGGAGTCGTATCCGAGCTGGAGCGGCGCGCTGGTGACGGCAGGTGATGTGGCCTTCTACGGAACGCTCGACGGCTGGTTCAAGGCCGTCGATGCCCGCTCCGGCCAGCTGCTCTCGAAATTCAAGGTAGGCTCGGGCGTCGTGGGAAACCCCATCGCCTACCGCGGTCCGGATGGCAAGGAGTACGTCGCGGTCTACGCCGGCATCGGCGGGGACTGGGCACTGCTCGCCGGAGATACACGCTCCGACGATCCGACGGACGTGCGCGAGCCCGCGGAGTTCATGAAGGACATCGCGCGCCATACGAGCCAGGGAGGCATCGTCTGGATCTTCGGGCTATGAAACGGTTTGCCCTCCTCGCGTGGGTGATTCTCGCCGCCTGCGCCCGCTCCGCGCCGCCGCCGGCCCCGGGAGCGAGCTCGGCGCCGCCTGCGGTTGCCTATGAGGCGCACGTAGCGGCCGGCGGCATCGCGCCTGCGGGCGGCGTGCTCAGCAATCCTCACGCCGGCGATGCCGCAGTGGCCAAGTCCGGTGCGCAGCTCTTCGCCGCCATGAACTGCGACGGCTGCCACAACGTCGGGGGCAGCGGCTGGGTGGGCCCGAGCCTCGCCGATGGGCGCTGGCGCTACGGCGGCGCGGATGCGGAAGTCTTCTCCTCGATTTATTTCGGCCGGCCGAAGGGAATGCCGGCCTTCGGCGGCGTGCTCGGGACCGATGGCGTGTGGACCCTCGTGACCTACATCCGCTCGCTCCCTATGCCAAGCGACGTGCCGACCGAGTCCTGGGAGCAGCCATAGGCCGCGGCGCGCGCGCGATGTCGGACATGCCGCAACCGCCGCAGGCGCTCTTCGGCGAGCTGTTCGTCGCGGTCCAGACCGCGGCCCTTTATCCCGACAGCAAGACTTTCGCGGACGCCGTGCCGCACGAGGCGCCCGAGGCGATCCTGTCCGCGTACCGCTCGCAGCGACCTCGGTCTCCCGAGACCCTCCGGCGCTTCGTGGAGGCGCACTTCGCGTTGCCCGAAGATCCGCCGCCGATCGCGGCGCCGTCGAAGCAGACGACGCTCTCGGCCCACATCGATGCTCTCTGGAGCCCGCTGAGCCGTACGACCCGGAGCGCGCCACGCTGGTCGTCGCTCGTGCCGTTGCCCAAGCCCTACGTGGTTCCCGGTGGACGCTTTCGCGAGATCTATTACTGGGATTCGTATTTCACGATGCTGGGGCTGGTCGAGAGCGGCCGCAGCGACCTGGTGTCAGACATGGTGGAGGATTTTGCGCACCTGATCGATCGCTACGGGCATGTGCCGAACGGCACCCGCACCTACTATCTCAGCCGCTCACAGCCGCCGTTTTTCTTCGCGATGGTGGAGCTGCTCGCCGACGACCCGGCGGAGGCGTTCGCGCGGTACCTGCCACAGCTGCGCCGCGAGTACGAGTTCTGGATGGATGGCGCAGCGGGGCTCGGGGCGGGCGCGGCGCACCGCCGCGTGGTCGCCATGCCGGACGGCGCGATCCTCAATCGCTACTGGGACGACCGCGACACCCCGCGCGATGAGGCCTACCGCGAGGATACCGAGCTCGCGCGCGCGAGCGGGCGCCTCCCGGCACAGGTGTTTCGCGACATCCGCGCCGCCTGCGAGAGCGGCTGGGATTTCAGCTCGCGCTGGTTCGCCGACGCGCGCACTCTGGCGACGATCGTTACCACCGAGATCGTGCCGGTCGATCTGAACAGCCTCATGTTCGGGCTCGAGAGCGCGATCCTTGCGGGCTGCGAGCGCGCCGGGGACGAGGTGGGGGCAGCCGGATTCCGTCACCGTGCCGGCGCGCGGCGCGCGGCGATCGACCGCTATCTCTGGGACCGCGACAGCGGCGTCTATTTCGATTATCGCTGGACCGAGCGCGCGCGCATCCCGCGCCTCTCGGCCGCGGCCACGTATCCGCTGTTCTTCGGCTGTGCGTCCCGGGAGCAGGCGGGCGGGGTTGCCGCTGCGATACGCGGTACGCTCCTCCAGTCCGGCGGGCTGGTGACGACGGAGCTCGCGACGGGCCAGCAATGGGATGCGCCCAACGGCTGGGCACCGTTGCAGTGGATCGCCGTGTCGGGGTTCAATCGCTACGGCGAGCGGCAGCTCGCCGAGTCGATCGCCCGTCAGTGGCTGCGAAACGTCGGGCGCGTCTACCGCGAGAATGGCAAGCTGGTGGAGAAGTACGACGTGCTCACCGAGCGCGGCGGCGGCGGCGGCGAGTATCCGCTCCAGGATGGCTTCGGCTGGACCAATGGGGTCACCGCCAGGCTCCTGGCGCTGTACCCGGCGGCGACGGCGGATCAACATGCCTGAGGAAGGGGACACAACTTGGTAAATCCCGGTGTGCAGCAGGCGAGTACGAGTGCGGGTGCCGGCGCGCCCGAGTCCTCGGTGAGGACGCTGCGGCTGTTCGTGTTCGCGCTCTTTTTCATGTTCGGCGGGATCACGAGCCTGAACGACGTGATCATCCCGAAGCTCAAGGCCTTGTTTACGCTCAACTACGCCCAGGTGATGCTGGTGCAGTTTGCGTTCTTCATCGCCTATTTCCTCATCTCGATTCCGGCGGCCGCGGTGGTGGCGCGCGTCGGCTACATGCGGACCGCGGCGCTCGGGCTCATCACCATGACCGCGGGGTGTCTGCTGTTCATACCGGCTTCGTCATCGGGACTGTTCGTCGCCTTCCTCGGGGCGATTTTCGTGCTTGCTTCGGGCATCACCATCGTGCAGGTGGTCGCAAATCCCCTGATCTCGATGCTCGGACAACCGCAGACGGTTCACAGCCGCCTGACGTTCGCGCAGGCTTTCAACTCCCTCGGGACGACGATCTTCCCCTACGTCGGCTCGATTCTGATCCTCGGCTCCCTCTCCCAGGTCGATTCCTCGAAGCTCGCCGGCGCAGCGTTGGCGCTCTTCCGCACCCAGGAGACGCAGGTGATCGTCCGTACCTACCTCGGGCTCGCCACCGCGCTCACCGTCATCGCCGCCCTCGTATGGCTGGCGCGGAACAAGCTGGTCGAGACTCCGAGCGAGATGCCGACGCTCTCGCACTACCTGAGTTTGCTGAAGCTTCCACGCTTTAGTTACGGCACCTTATGCATCTTTGTTTATGTGGGAGGTGAGGTTGCGATCGGCTCCGTGATCGTGAACTACCTGATGCAATCGAGCGTGTTCGGGCTCGGCGCCGAGGAGGCCGGTAAGCACGTGCCCTTCTACTGGGGCGGCGCGATGGTTGGGCGATTCATCGGGTCTTATCTCCTGAGGATCTTCTCGCCGGGCAAGGTGCTTGCGCTGGCCGCGGCCTGCGTGATCACGCTGCTGCTGGTGTCCGCGAACACCACCGGCGCGGTGTCGGGCTGGTCGCTACTCGCCATCGGCCTCTTCAACTCCATCATGTTCCCCACCATCTTTTCGCTCGCCTGCGAGGGACTCGGGCCTCGGGCCGCAGAGGCTTCCGGCATCATCTGCGTGGCCATCGTGGGTGGGGCGATAGTTCCCCTGATCACGGGAGGCGCAGCGGACTTCGCGGGCCTCAAGGCGGCGCTGATCGTGCCGGCCGTCTGTTACGCCGTGATCTGCGGGTTCGGGATCTACGCGCGCCGCCCCGCTGCCTACGCCGAGGGAGGACACGCATGAGCGGACGGGGAAGACCGGTTCTGACGGTCCTGATCAGCCTCATCGGCGCCGCGGTACTCGCAGGAGCGAAGGTGGACAAGAACCCTCAAGCGGCCCCCGGGGCGGCTGACCCGTATCTGTGGCTCGAGGACGTTCACGGCGCGAAGGCCCTGGAATGGGTGAAGGCGCAGAACGCGAAATCGATCGCCGTGCTGCAGGCGGACCCCGACTACCAGAAGGACTACGACGCGATTCTCAAGGTCCTGGACGCTACCGACCGTATTCCGTACGGCGAGCTCGACCGTCAGTACGTCTTCAACTTCTGGCAGGACGCGCAGCATCCCAAGGGCATCTGGCGGCGCACGAGCATCGCCGACTACGCCAACGCGGCGCCGGCCTGGGACGTGCTGCTGGACGTCGACAAGCTCGCGCTCGAGGAGCACGAGAACTGGGTCTGGCACGGCGCGGACTGCGCGCCCTCGCTGAAGCGCTGCCTCATCACGCTGTCACGCGGCGGCGGCGATGCCGCCGTGGTGCGCGAGTTCGACCCCGACGCCAGGGCCTTCGTCAAGGACGGCTTCGCGCTCACAGAGGCGAAGTCCCAGATCACCTGGCTCGACGAAGATACGGTCGTGTTCGGGACGGACTTCGGCCCGGGCTCCATGACTTCGTCGGGCTATCCGCGCATCGTGAAGGTCTGGAAGCGCGGCGAGCCGATGGCGAATGCCCGCACGGTGTACGAGGGCAAGGAGAGCGACGTCGCCTCCGCGGGCGTGGTGTTCCACGATCCCTCAGGAACGATGGCGGTGATTCAGCGCGCCGTCACGTTCTTCACCGCCGAATACTACTGGCTCGCGAGCGATGGTACGACGCAGCAGCTGGCGCTGCCGCTCGGCGCGGACCTGAAGGGGGTACAGGGCGATAACCTTCTCTTCACGCTGCGCGACGACTGGAGTCCTCCCGGCACCGCGTCGATCAGGAAGGGGTCCCTGATTGCCTGCCACGTGGAAGTCGGAGAAAAGGGTGCGCGTATCGGCACCGCGGTGCTCTACACACCCGACGAGCACAGCTCGATTGACGAGGTCGTCGCGAGCCGCGATGCGGTCTATGTCTCGGTCAACCACGACGTCACGGGCAGCGTGCATGTCTTTCGTCCGGGCCCGAACCGCACCTGGAGCGAGACGACGCTGACGCTACCCACCGGGGGATCGACCCGCATTGTGAGCGCGAACACCTGGGGACCGGAGGCGCAATTCCGCTTCGAGAGCTACACGACACCGACGACCCTGTACGCGACCTCCGGTGAGGGCACGCCGGCGCCGATCAAATCGCTGCCGGCGCGTTTCGACGCCACCGGCCTCGCCACCGAGCAATACTTCGCCACCTCGAAGGACGGGACCAGGGTTCCGTACTTCGTGACACGCTCGCGCGGCCTCACGGGACCTGCGCCCACGGTGCTCTACGGTTACGGCGGCTTTGAGATCTCCCTGACGCCGAGCTATTCGGCCAACTTCGGCATGCTGTGGCTCACCCGAGGCGGCGTGTACGTGGTCGCCAACATTCGCGGCGGCGGGGAATACGGCCCGGGGTGGCACCAGGCGGCGCTCCTCGAGAACCGTCAGAAGGCCTACGACGACTTCCAGGCCGTCGCCGTGGATCTGGTGAAGCGCGGCATCACCACGGCGAAGCAGCTCGGCATCATGGGCGGCTCGAACGGTGGGCTGCTCGTCAGCGCCAACATGGTCGAGCGTCCGGAGCTCTTCGGCGCGGTGGTGTGCCAGGTGCCCCTCATCGACATGATCCGCTACACCCACATCGGTGCGGGCGCCTCGTGGGAGGCCGAGTACGGCGATCCCGACAAGCCTGCCGATCGCGCCTGGATCATGAAGTACTCGCCCTATCAGAACGTGCGCAAGGCGCAGCGCTATCCACCCGTGTTCTTCGTCACCGCCACGAGTGATGATCGGGTGACTCCGGTGCATGCGCGCAAGATGGCGGCGCGCATGGAGGAGCAGGGGCACACGGTACTCTTCTACGAGAATACCGACGGCGGGCACGCGGCCGCCGCCGACCACCGCCAGGCCGCCGAGATGTGGGCGCTCAGCTTCGTATACCTCAGGCAGCGGCTCGCGGGGGGCTAGCGCCACGGTGAGGGCTGCGGCGAGCTCACTCGAGGTGCTGCGAGCCGCGGGGCGCACGCCGGTGGCCTGGAAGAACGGCGGCGGCTTCACCCGTGAGATCGCGGTCGAGCCGCACGGCAGCGATCTCGAGGGTTTCGACTGGCGGGTGAGCATCGCCGAGATCCGCACGCCCGGCCCGTTCTCGCCCTTTCCGGGGATCGAGCGCCGCATGGCCGTCATCAGCGGCCGGCTGTCGCTGGCGATCGACGGCCGCCCGGCAGTCACCCTCACGCCCGAGAGCGACGCCATCGAATTCCCGGGCGAGGTTCCGGTGTTTGCCGAGCCGCTCGGCGCGCCGGTGACTGACCTCAACCTCATGACGCGGCGGGCGCGCTGCAGTGCGAGCCTGAGGCGCCGGTTCGCGCGCGCGCCGGCGGTTCTCGAGCCGCGCGCCGACACGACTCTGATCGTTGCGCTCACGGACCTCCTGGTACGTCGCGAGGAGGCAGAGCTCTCGCTCGCGGCGCTCGATGCCCTGAGGATCGGGCCCGGTCCCGGGTGTACCATCACGGCGCGTTCCGGCCCCGCCGCCTTTCACCTCATCGAGATCGTTCAGCCGTGTCAGAGCCTTCCACCGTCGTCGTGACCGGCGCCTTCGGCGCGCTCGGCACGGCGGTCGCCCGCCGCTTCGCCGGCCGCGGCATGCGTGTCGGGTTGCTCGGCCGCGAGCCGGTGCCCGCTACGGCCAGGCAGGAGTTTGGGACAGCCCACGTGCTCCTCGGCGGCGTGGATCTCACCGTACAGGAAGCCGCGAACGCGGCGATGCAGGCGGTGGCCGCCGCGACCGGCGGCTTGCGGGTGCTGGTCAACGTCGCGGGCGGGTTTCGCTGGGAGACGCTGGCGGAGGGCGAGGTCTCGACCTGGGAGCTCATGTTTGCGATGAACCTCAAGACCGCGGTGGTGGCATCCAAGGCGGCCCTGCCTCACCTCATCGCGGCGGGCGGGGGACGCATCATCAACATCGGTGCCGGTGCGGCGGGACGCGCCGCCGCCGGCATGGGCGCGTACGCGGCCTCCAAGGCCGGCGTGGAACGGCTGACGGAAGCGCTGGCCGCCGAGCTCCGGGATCGCAACGTGACGGTGAACGCGATCCTGCCCGG
>DASXKA010000193.1:0-3961 GCA_036497085.1 Steroidobacteraceae bacterium
CAGGCCGCACCCGCAGCGCTCGCCGGGGCCGTGGTGGGCAGCGCCATCGGCAGCACAGCCGATGCCGCCAATGCGCAGTCGACCCGCACCGTGGTAGTTGCCGACCGGCGTGCGGCTGCCGCCGAGGAACAGCAGGCGATGAGCTATCGGCGTGCGATCTCCGCGTGTCTCGATGCGCGCGGCTACAGTGTGAAGTAAGACAGAGAGCGGACATGAAGAACGCAGCGAAGTGGGTACGGACTTGCGGGCTGCTGGTCGCGATGGCGGCACTCGGCGTCGCGAGCGCGCAGGCGCAGCAGCACGACCGCGGTGACCGTGGCGATCACGGTGACCGTGGCGATCACGGTGACCGTGGCGATCGCGGGGGCTGGCACTCTGGCGGGCGTGCTCCCGAGCACATGGACGGGCGCTACGCCCATAATCGCTACTACCCCGATCGCGGTGCCTATATCCGCGCGCTGCCGAGCCACCCCTACGTGTTCGATCGGCCGGGTGGGCGCTTCTACTATTCCGGCGGTGTGTGGTACCGGCCGTATGGGCCGAGCTACGTCGTGGTAGGCGCGCCGGTCGGGCTGTTCGTTCCGGTGCTGCCTCCCTTCTACACCACCATGTGGATCGGTGGCGTCCCGTACTACTACGCCAACGATACGTACTACGTGTGGAGCCAGGGCCAGGACGGCTATGAAGTGGTCGATCCTCCGGGC
This sequence comes from Steroidobacteraceae bacterium, assembly GCA_036497085.1. GTDB lineage: Bacteria > Pseudomonadota > Gammaproteobacteria > Steroidobacterales > Steroidobacteraceae > 13-2-20CM-66-19. The sequence goes on from DASXKA010000193.1 coordinate 705, forward strand.
GACCAGGGCGGCGTATCACCCGACGCGCCACAGCCGCCGCCGCCGCAGGGCGACAATCTGTTCATCTATGCGCAGCAGGGCCAGAGCGCGGAGCAGCAGGCGAGCGATCAATACGAGTGCCACAGGTGGTCGTCGTCGCAGACCGGCTTCGATCCCACTCAGGCCGGCGGAGGCGTGCCTCCCGATCAGCTGGGAGCCAGGCGAGCCGATTACCAGCGCGCCATGATTGCCTGCCTCCAGGGGCGCGGCTACAGCGCGCGCTAGATTTCGTGGCAGGATAGGATCCGTGCGGATCCTGTTCGTCTGTCTCGGCAACATCTGCCGTTCGCCAACCGCCGAGGCGGTGCTGCGCGAGCTCGCGGCGCGCGAAGCGCCGGAGCTCACGCTCGAAGTGGACTCGGCCGGCACCGCCGCCTACCACGTGGGCCAGCCCCCGGATCCGCGCACGCGCGCCGCGGCGGCGCGGCGCGGCTATGACCTGAGCGCGCTGCGGGCGCGCGCGGTCGAGCCCGCCGACTTCGAGCGCTTCGACCTCATCCTGGCGATGGATCGCGACAACCTGAAGTCCTTACTGCGCCGCGCGCCGTCTCATGCACACGAGCGCCTGCGGCTGTTTCTCGAGTTTTCGCCCGACGCAGCGCCCGAAGACGTGCCGGATCCCTACTACGGCGGACCCAACGGCTTCGAAGAGGTCCTCGATCTGGTGGAGGCGGCCGCCCGCGGGCTGCTCAGCCACCTGCGCCAGCGTACGCGCGCCGCCTGATCTCCTGCCCGGCGCTTACTCCTCGGGACCGCGGCCGTCGACGTCCTTCGACGGAACCGACGACCACACGACGTAAGGCTTGCCGCCCGCCCCCGGGTCCGGCTTAGGCGCCGGCTCGAAGTGCGCGAGCGGCGCAGCCTCGTGCGGGGCAGCCGACTCGCGTGGGTCGGAATGGAACTCGCGCGGCGGCGGCTCATCGGCCGCCTCGCGCGGGCGATCCGCGGGAGGCGGTGGTGAGGATACGGCCGCCGGTGCGTCGTGTGACCCGTTGGCGGGCGCGGTGGCCTCGGCACCGGAGCCCGGGGCACCCGCGCCTGGGGCGCCCTGCGTCGGACTCAGGCCCTCGCGCAGGCCGCCGCCGCCGCGTCGTCCCCGACGGCGCCCGCGGCGCCCGCGGCCGCCTCGCTCCGCCCGGACTTCGCCGGTGGCCGGCGCATCCGCGGGCGTGCGCTCGGCGTGACTGGCGGGGTTATCCTCAGGCGCACCGCTCTGGCTCGGTGCCCGTTCGCTTCCGGCGCGCTCCGCGAAACGGTCCCGACCTCCGCGCCCCTGCTGGTCGCGGTTGCGGTCACGGTCGCGCAGGTCGCGGTTGTCGCGGCCATCGCGGCCGCGCCCGCGATCGCGGTCCCGGTCGCGTCCGTCACCGCGCCGGCCGTCGCCGCGCTCGCGGCGCGCGCCCTCGGTGTAGTGCCCGTGGCGCGAGTGCTCACGGCGTCCGTCGCGGCGGCGACCATCGTCGCGGCGCGTGGCTCCGGACGGCGCTGCACCGGCAGCGGGCCGCGCTTCGGCGGGTGCGGCAGGCTCGCCCAGGAGGACGCGCTTGAAGCGCGACCAGAAACCCTCGTGCGCAGTCGGCTGGCCGTCGCCAGCGTGCTCGCGGGCCGCCGCCGGTGCCGCCGCTCTGACCGGAGCGGAGGTGGCAGGCAGCATCGTCGCCACCGCGGGCGCTTCCGACTGCGGCTTTTTGTCCTGGGCGCTTCCGGGCTCGGCGACCTCGGGCGCGTTCGGCATGAGATAGGTCGCCTGCCTGTTCTCGGGCAGCTCGATCTCATCGTCGCGCACGCGCTTGATCGAGTATTCGGGCGTCTGGATGTTCTCGTTGGGCACGATGAAGAGCTCGGTGCCGCTCTTGTCCTCGAGCGTGCGCAGCCACTCGCGCTTCTCGTTGATGAGATAAGTCGCGACCGCCACCGGTACCTGCGCGACCACGCGCGCCGTGCGGTCCTTGCGCAGCTCCTCGCCGATCAGGCGCAGCACCGCGAGCGTCATGGATTCGACGCTGCGGATGCTGCCGATGCCGACACAGCGCGGACAGACGATGTGGCTCGACTCGCCGAGCGAGGGCCGCAAGCGCTGCCGCGACATCTCCAGGAGCCCGAAGCGCGACAGCCGCCCGATCTGGATGCGGGCCCGGTCCATCTTCATGGCATCCCGCAGCCGGTCCTCGACGTCGCGCTGATTCTTGCTCGACTCCATGTCGATGAAGTCGATGACGATCAGGCCGCCGATGTCACGGATGCGGAGCTGGCGGGCGATCTCGTCGGCGGCTTCCAGGTTGGTGTTGGTCGCGGTGGTCTCGATGTCGCTGCCGCGCGTGGCGCGCGCCGAGTTGATGTCGATGGACACCAGCGCCTCACTGTAGTCGATCACGATGCTGCCGCCCGAGGGCAGCTGCACCTTGTGGGCGTACGCCGACTCGATCTGGCTCTCTATCTGAAAGCGCGTAAAGAGCGGAATATCGTCGGTATAGAGCTTCAGGCGCCGCTGGGCCTCGGCGGGCATGAAGCGCTGCATGTATTCCTGCGCCTTCTCGAACGCCGCCTGGCTGTCGACCAGCACCTCGCCGACGTCATCGGAGAGGTAGTCGCGCATGGCGCGCGTGACCGCATCGCTCTCACGGAACACCAGAAACGGCGCCCCGCGGTCCTTGCCGGCGGCGGCGATCTGCTCCCACTGGACCTTGAGGTTATCGAGGTCCCACTGCAGCTCCGGGGCCGCGCGACCGACGCCGGCGGTGCGTACGATCGCGCCCATGCCATCCGGGATCTGCAGCTGGCTTACGACCTCGCGCATCTGGTCGCGATCCTCGCCCTCGATGCGGCGCGAGACGCCGCCGGCGCGCGGATTGTTCGGCATGAGCACCAGGAAACGTCCCGCGAGGCTGATGAAGGTGGTGAGGGCCGCACCCTTGGTGCCGCGCTCTTCCTTCTCGACCTGAACCATGACCTCCTGTCCCTCGGAGAGCAGCTCGCGGATGTTCATGCGGCCGCCCTGCGGCTGCTGGCGGAAGAACTCCTTGGAGACTTCCTTCAGCGGCAGGAAGCCGTGGCGCTGGGCGCCGTAGTCGACGAAACAGGCCTCGAGCGAGGGCTCGATGCGGGAGATCCGGGCCTTGTAGATATTGGCTTTTTTCTGCTCGCGGGAAGGTAACTCGATACTCAGGTCAAACAGCTTCTGTCCATCAACCAGAGCGACGCGCAACTCCTCTTCCTGA
>DASXKA010000194.1:0-9030 GCA_036497085.1 Steroidobacteraceae bacterium
TTCGCGGACGTTGCCGAGTCGATTCACACGAAGCTCGTCCGTCGCCATCCGCACGTGTTCGCCGGGGCCGCCATAGAGGCGCCGCATCTGCCGCGGGAGTGGGAGGCGCAAAAGGCGCGCGAGCGCGAGCAGGCGGCCGGGGAGCTCGGCGATCGCAGCACGCTCGCCGGCGTGCCCAGGGCGCTTCCTGCGCTCACGCGCGCGGCGAAGCTCGGGCGCCGTGCAGCGCGCGTCGGCTTCGACTGGCTCGACGCCGCAGGTGCACGAGCCAAGGTCGGGGAGGAGCTCGCGGAGCTGGATGCGGCGCTTTCGGGTGCGGCAACGCCCGACGTCGCGGGTGCAGTCGCCGACGAGCTGGGCGACCTGCTCTTTGCCGTGGTGAACCTCAGCCGCCATCTCAACCTCGATGCGGAAACGGCGCTGCGCGGCGCCAACGCGAAGTTCGAGCGGCGCTTCCGCCGCATGGAGCAGCTGGCGCACGAGCGCCGACTCGTCCTCGAGCGCCTGTCGGCGTCGCAGTGGGACCAACTTTGGGAGGAGGCAAAGCTGAACGGCAGCTGAAAATCCGGGAAACGCGCGCGGGTGTACGACCCGGGGAGTGGATGCGCTACGCTTGGCCACAGCCATGAACGTGCGACGATCCATCGGGCTGGCCTTGTTGCTCGCAGCAGGTCCGCGAGCCGAGGGAGCCTCGAGCGACTCGCCGCCTCCGCCGGCCGGCTCCTCCCGAGTGGTGGTCCTCACTGCGGCTTCCATGTCCATGGACCAGGCGGTCAAGATGGCCGAGCAGCGTTTCCATGCACGGGTGGTGAAGGCCGAAGCGGAGCAGGAGAATGGTCACACGGTTTACGTGCTGCGCATGCTGAACGAGGCGGGGCGCGTGTGGACCGTGCGCGTGGATGCATCGAGCGGCGCGCTGCTCTGACACATCCTGACTGGGGAGCCTGCATGCGTGTGCTGGTGGTCGAGGACGAGGCGGCGCTGCGCGAGACGCTCAGGACACGGCTCACGGAAGCCGGATTCACCGTCGATCTGGCGGCCGACGGCAACGAGGGGCTGTTCGCCGGCAGCGAGTATCCGCTCGATGTCGCCATCGTAGACCTCGGTCTTCCGGGACTCGCCGGACTCGAAGTCATCCGCCGCCTGCGCGCGGCGCGCAAGACCTACCCAATCCTGATCCTCACGGCGCGCGACAACTGGCAGGACAAGGTCGAGGGTCTCCAGGCCGGAGCCGACGACTACGTCGCCAAGCCTTTTCACTTCGAGGAGGTGCTGGCCCGGGTGCAGGCTCTGCTGCGCCGCTCTGGGGGCTGGGCCAGCCCTTTGCTGCGCTGCGGTCCGGTGGAGCTCGACACGCGCGCACAGACGGTGCGCGTGGGCGGCACGCCCGTCGAGCTGACCACCTTCGAGTACCGCATTCTCGAGCACCTCATGCTGCGAGCCGGAGACGTGATCTCCAAGACCGAGCTGACCGAGCGGCTCTACGACCAGGACTTCGAGCGCGATAGCAACGTGATCGAGGTACTCGTGGGGCGGCTGCGTCGCAAGCTCGACCCACAGGAGCAGCTGCACCCGATCGAGACGCTGCGCGGCCGCGGCTACCGTTTCGCTCTGCCGCGCGACCCGACTTCCTAGGCCGCATCGCACTGTGCACTCGCTCAGCCGGCGGTTGCTCTTGTCGATTGCCGTACCGCTGGTGGTGTTCTCCGGCGTCATGATCTGGGTCCTGGACTCGGGCTTCCGCGCGCTCTCCGAGCGCTCGCTCGAGGAGCTGCTCGACCGGCAGATGGTGGCGCTCATCGCTTCGGTTGAGCCTCAGCCCGACGGCGGCTACGCGCCCGCAGCGCAGGGTCTCGATGCGCGCCTCGAGACGCCGCGCTCGGGGCTGTACGCGCAGATCCGCTCCCAGCGTCACCTGTGGAGCTCGCCGTCCGTCGCGGGACTCGCGAGCACCTTCGGTCCGCTGCTCGCGCGCGGCGCGCGCAGTGTCAGCTATGCGACTTTCGGCGGGCAGTATCGTGTCGCCATCGAGAGCCGCGCCATCCAGTTCGCGGACGATCCCGCGGAGCCGCAGGGATTCACCTTCAGCGTCGCGGTGAGCCTGACGCCCTTCGAGGAACAGCTGTGGGGCTTCCGCCAGGAGCTGATCGGCTGGTTCGTCGGCCTGACGGCACTGCTGCTCGCCGTGCTCGCCGTGCTGCTGCGGTGGGTGCTTTCGCCGGTGCGGCGCATGGAGCGCGAGATCCACGAGGTTGAGGAGGGGCGCAGCGCCACGATCGGAGGCGGCTATCCGCGCGAGCTCTCGGGCGTCGCGGTGAACCTCAATGCCCTGCTCGCGGGCGAGCGCAAGCGCGTGGCACGTTACCGCGACACCCTCGGCAACCTGGCGCACAGTCTAAAGACACCGCTCGCCGTCATGCGCGCGAATCTCCCCGACGATAGTGGCGGCGGCGCGATCAACGCCGAGATCGACCGGATGGCGGGGATCATCGAGCACCAGATGCAGCGCGCCGCCGCCTCAGGCGGGGCGTTGATCGGGCAGGCGCCGGTGGACCTCACGCAGGTCGCCTCCGAGCTGCGCGCGGCGCTCCTGCGGGTGTACGCACACAAGGATCTGTCGCTCGAGCTCGATGCAGGGCCCGGCAGTCTCTTCGTCGGCGATCGCGGCGACCTCACCGAGGTGCTCGGCAATCTGCTCGACAACGCGTGCAAGTGGTGCCGCGGCCGCGTGCGCCTCAGCGCGCGCAACGACGAGCTCGCGACTGTCCGGCAGCGACTCGTCGTGACGGTTGAGGACGATGGGCCCGGCATCGCCGCCGAGGACCGCCCGCGTGTGCTGCAGCGCGGGGTGCGCGCCGACGAGAGCGTGCCGGGTCACGGGATTGGCCTCGCCATGGTGCGAGACGCGGTCGACCTCTACGGTGGACGGCTCGAGGTCGATGATTCGCCGCTCGGCGGTGCACGCTTCTCACTGCACCTGCCTGGACGGTGATACGCCGCGGCGGCGGCAGCGCTAGGGCGCTACCTTGAACTCGATGCCCTGCGCAAGCGGCAGCTCGCGACTCCAGTTGACGGTGTTGGTCTGGCGGCGCATGTAGGCTCTCCAGGCGTCCGAGCCCGACTCGCGGCCGCCGCCGGTGTCCTTCTCGCCCCCGAACGCGCCGCCGATCTCGGCCCCCGAAGTGCCGAGGTTGACGTTGGCGATACCGCAGTCGCTCCCCGCGGCGGACAGGAACGCCTCCGCGCTCTGCAGCCGGTCGGTGAAGATCGCCGACGACAGGCCGTGCGCCGACGCGTTCTGCGCAGCGATGGCCTCGGCCAGCGAGTCGACCTCGACGAGGTACAGCACCGGAGCAAAGGTCTCGGTCTGCACGATCGGCCATTCGTTGCGGGCGCGCACGATGGCGGGCTCGACGAAGTTGCCCGTACCCGTCAGGGCCTTGCCGCCGTAGAGCAGCTCGCCGCCTGCCGCCTGCGCGGCGGCAACCGCGGCCTGATAGCCCTCGACCGCCTTGGCATCGATCAGCGGTCCCATGAGGGTTCCCGCCTCGAGCGGATCGCCGATGCGTACCTGCCGGTAGGCGTGAATCAGGCGTTTCTCGAGCTCCGCTGCGATCGCCTTGTGGGCGAGCACACGCCTGGTGGACGTGCAGCGCTGTCCGGCGGTGCCGACCGCGCCGAACACGATCGATGGGACGGCGAGATCGAGATTCGCAGTCTCATCGACGATCACTGCATTGTTGCCGCCGAGCTCCAGCAGACTCTTGCCGAGGCGCGCGGCGACGCGCTCGCCGACCCTGCGGCCGACTTCGGTCGAGCCGGTGAAGGAGATGAGGGCGACACGCCGGTCCTCGACGAAGCGGGTGGCGAGGCCGGTCCCGCCGTCGATGAAGATCTGAAACACGGCCGGCAGGCTCGCGGACTTCATGACTGCATTGCAGATCTGCTGCACGGCGAGCGCCGTGAGCGGAGTCTTGTGCGAGGGCTTCCAGACGCAGGCGTTGCCGCAGATGGCGCCGAGGAGCGCATTCCAGGCCCACACCGCGACCGGGAAGTTGAACGCCGAGATGATGCCGACGACGCCGAGCGGATGCCATTGCTCGCTCATGCGATGCCTGGGGCGCTCGGAGTGCATCGACAGGCCATAGAGCATGCGCGACTGGCCGAGGGCGAAGTCGGCGATGTCGATCATCTCCTGTACCTCGCCGAGGCCCTCCGCGAGGATCTTGCCGTTCTCGAGCGAGACCAGCGTGCCGAGGTCGGCCTTGTGCCGCCGCAGCTCCTCCCCGAGCAGCCGCACCGCCTCACCGCGCTTTGGCGCGGGAACCTCGCGCCAGGCGGCCGCGGCCTCGGACGCGCTCGTGATGACGCTCTCGTAGTCCGCCTCCGTCGCGGGGCGCACCTGCGCGATGAGGGCGCCGCTCGCCGGATTCTTCACGTTGAGAAGCGGCGCATCGGCGCCCTGCGACCAGCCGAGCCTGCCCGACCAGGCGCCGGAGTTGACCGCCGCCAGCCCCACCCGCGCGAGCAACGCGCTGACGTCTACGGCGCTCATCGCACTGCCACCTTCCGATGCCGCTGGTGTCCGGTCTTGCCGGCCACTACTACCTCACCCGACACATGCTTGCTGCCGCCGGGCGCGTAATAGCGGCCGAAACGGTTCGCTACGATGTCGGTGAGGCGGAACTGCTCCTGGGCGACGAAGCCGTGATAGCGGGCCGGGTGAGCCAGCACCAGGTCGACCACTGCGGTGATGCCGGCGGCGGTCGACACCTGGATCGCCGACCACAGCCGCCCGGCGATGACCTGCGGATAGATCTTGTTGACGTAGTTCTCCTCGCGCAGCTGCCCATCCTGCCTGCCGGTGACGGCGGCGTAGACGATCACCACATCCTGCAGCGTCTGCGGCACCGCATTCTCCAGGATGCGCTTCAGGGTTGCGCGGTCCTGGTTGAGCTTGAGGTCATTCATGAGCAGGCGCATCTGCTCGCAGTGGCCGGGGTAGCGGATGGTCTTGTAGTTCATCGTCTCGCACTGTGCGCCGTGGGTATCGGCGAGCGAGCCGAGGCCGCCGGAAGTGTTGAAGGCCTCGTAGCGCATGCCGTCGATCTCGATCTCCTCGAGACCCTCGAGCGGCGCGACCTCCGTCACGCGTCCGTCGCTGATGGCCTGGCACGGATTGCCGTACTCGTTGATGAGTCCCTCGGTGGACCAGGTGAGGGAGTACTTGAGAACGTTGTTGGGATGTTGCGGGAGCGCACCGACGCGCAGCTTCACCGAGCGCAGCTCGTCGAAGTGGGTGATGAGCTCGGCGGCGGCGATGCTGATGAAGCCGGGCGCCAGGCCGCACTGGGGTACGAACGCCTGGGACGCTCCCGAGGCAATTGCGCGCACGGCGCGCGTCACTTCGACGTCTTCGGTCAGGTCGAAGTAGTGCGTGCGTGCGCGCCGCGCCACCTCAGCCACGCCGCGATTGCAGTAGTAAGGGAGGCCCGAGATGACGGCATCGGCCGGGTGGCTCGAGAGGTGGCGCTCGAGGAGCTCCGGCTGGCTCGCGTCGAGGGCAAAGGCTGAGAGCTCGAGGCCGCCATGCGCATGTGCCACCGCCTCGGCCGCCGCTCCGTCAACGTCGGCCAGCTGAACCTTGTAACAACCTGATTCTGCAAGTAATCCGGATATCAGTGCGCCGATCTTCCCGGCGCCGAGGATCAAAACGCGGTGCATAGAGCCCTCTCGAAAAGGCGCGCATTCTGCCTTCGATGAGGCCGCAACGCCAGCCGGCTTCCGGAGCCCTTCGGCGGCCCTCGGGACCCCACCGATCGGGTGCCAGGGCGCGTGCTACGATCGATTTCATGCGCTCTCCCGAAGCCACTTCCTGGCACAGCGCGAGCTGGCAGACCCGGCTCGCCCAGCAGCAGCCGGTCTATCGTGACCCAAAGGCGCTCGAGCGCACCGTGGCCGAGCTCTCGCGGCTGCCGCCCATCGTGGTCTCGTGGGAGGTGGAGGCGCTGCGCGAGCGGCTCGCGGCGGCGCAGCGCGGCGAGGCGTTCCTTCTGCAGGGCGGAGACTGCGCGGAGACGTTCGCCGACTGCGAGTCGGACACGATCGCGAAGAAGCTGAAGATCCTGCTGCAGATGAGTCTGGTGCTGCTGCATGGGCTCAAGAAGCCCATCGTGCGCGTCGGCCGCATGGCCGGCCAGTACGCCAAGCCGCGTTCCGCCGACAGTGAGACCCGCGAGGGCGTGACGCTGCCGAGCTATCGCGGAGACCTCGTCAACCGACCCGAGTTCACCGCCGAGGCGCGTGCCGCGGACCCGATGCTGCTGCTGCGCGGCTACGAGCGCGCCGCGCTCACCCTCAACTTCGTGCGCGCGCTGGTCGAGGGCGGGTTCGCAGACCTGCACCACCCGGAATACTGGGATTTGGGCTTCGTGCATCAGGCGCCGCTCAAGGACGCCTACCAGCGCATCGTCCGCTCGATCGGCGACGCGCTCGATTTCTTCGAGGGCATCAGCGGGCGGCAGGTTCACGAGGCCACGCTGGTCGATTTCTACTCGAGCCACGAGGGATTGCACCTGCACTACGAGCAGGCGCAGACGCGCTTCATCCCGCGCCAGAACCGCTGGTACAACCTCTCGACGCACTTTCCCTGGATCGGCATGCGCACCGCGGCGCTCGATGGTGCCCATGTCGAATACTTCCGCGGCATCTCCAATCCGATCGCCGTCAAGGTGGGCTCAGGCGTGGATGCAGCCTGGCTGCAGGGGCTCGTGACGACCCTCAACCCGCAGAACCAGCCGGGCCGGCTTACGTTCATACACCGCTTCGGGGCCAAGGAGGTTGCCGCGGCGCTCCCCAAGGCCATCGAGGCGGTGCGCCAGACCGGGCAGACGGTGCTATGGGTGTGCGATCCCATGCACGGAAACACGGAGACGACCACCGGCGGCATCAAGACGCGCCGCTTCGAGAACATCCTGAAGGAGCTCGAGCTGGCCTTCCGCATCCACGCGGAGCTCGGGTCATATCTCGGGGGCGTGCACATCGAGCTCACGGGCGAGGATGTGACGGAGTGCACCGGAGGCGCGCGCGGGCTCACGGATCAGGACCTGGCGCGGGCCTACCGCTCGACGGTGGACCCGCGGCTGAACCATGAGCAGGCGCTCGAGCTCGCAATGCTGATCGCCGAGCGCAGCCAAAGCCGCCGCGCCGACAAGTACACCTGAGGCGGCCCCGCGGCGCGCGCCCCCGAGATCCATGCGCTACGAGCACATCGTCGTCCCGGAGGCGGGGCGACGCATCGGCGTCAACCCCGACTTTTCACTCGCGGTGCCCGACGCACTCATCATTCCCTTCATCGAGGGCGACGGCATCGGGGTTGACGTTACGCCGGCGATGCGGCGCGTGGTCGATGCCGCGGTCACGCGGGCTTACGGCGGGAAGCGGCATATCGCCTGGATGGAGATCTATTCCGGCGAGAAGGCCAACGCGCTCTACGGCCAGTGGCTTCCCGAGGAGACGCTCGATGCGCTGCGCGAGTTCGTGGTCTCCATCAAGGGGCCGCTCGGCACGCCGGTGGGCGGTGGCATGCGCTCGCTCAACGTCGCCATGCGCCAGACGCTCGATCTCTACGCGTGCGTGCGGCCCATCCGCTACTTCCCCGGCGTCTCGAGCCCGATGCAGGACGCAAGCCTCACCGACATGGTGGTATTTCGCGAGAACACCGAGGACATCTACACGGGCATCGAGTGGCCGGCGGGCTCCGCCGAGGTGCACAAGCTCATCGCCTTCCTGCAGCGCGAGCTCGACGTGCACGCCATCCGCTTCCCGTCGAGCTCCGGCATCGGCATCAAGCCGGTGTCGAAGGAAGGCAGCCAGCGCCTGATCCGCAAGGCGATCCGCTATGCCATCGACAACGATCGCGTGTCGGTGACGCTGGTGCACAAGGGCAACATCATGAAGTTCACCGAGGGCGCGTTCCGCAACTGGGGCTACCAGCTCGCGCAGGAGGAATTCGGCGCGCGCCCGATCGGGGATGGCCCCTGGCTCAGCTTCCAGAACCCCGTGACCGACACCGACATCGTCGTCAAGGACGTGATCGCCGACAACTTCCTGCAGCAGGTGTTGCTGCGCCCGGAGGAATACGACGTCATCGCGACGCTGAATCTCAACGGCGATTACGTCTCCGATGCGCTCGCTGCGCAGGTGGGCGGCATCGGCATCGCTCCCGGAGGCAACATCGGCGATGGGCTGGCTGTGTTCGAGGCCACGCACGGCACGGCGCCCGGATTTGCCGGCAAGGACCGCGTCAACCCGGGCTCCCTGATTCTTTCGGCGGAGATGATGCTGCGGTACCTCGGCTGGCGCGAGGCCGCGGACCTCATCATCAAGGGCGTGACCAATACCATCGCGAGCAAGGAGCTGACCTACGACCTGGCGCGCCTGCGCGAGGCGATCAAGGCACCCAAACGCGAGCTCGCGGCACGCAAGAACGTCGAGGAGGATCTGCAGCGCCTCATTCCGGGCGCCACGCTCATGAGCACCTCCGGCTTCGCGGGTGCAGTCATCCGCCACATGGATGACCCCGCTTAAGCGCCAGGCGAGGCGCAGCGCCGCCTACGACCCCGACTGCACGCGCTGCCCGCGACTGGCGCGCTACCTCGAGGCCACGCGCTGCCGCCATCCCGACTACTGGGCGCGGCCCGTGCCGTCGTTCGGGGCAAGCTCGCCGCGTCTCCTCCTGGTCGGTCTCGCTCCCGGCATGCACGGCGCCAATCGCACCGGGCGGCCCTTCACCGGCGATTTCGCGGGAATCCTGCTCTACCGGACGCTCCATGAGCTCGGGCTGGCGAGCGCGCCCGAGTCGCTCTCCGCGAGTGATGATCTCGAGCTCATCGGCGCGCGCATCGTCAACTCGGTGAAGTGTGTGCCGCCGGGCAACAAGCCGCTGCCCGTGGAAGTCCGCTCCTGTAACGGCTACCTGAAGGCGGAGCTCGGGCGGCTGCCCACGGCCCGCGTGTATCTCGCCTTGGG
>DASXKA010000195.1:0-7719 GCA_036497085.1 Steroidobacteraceae bacterium
CCGCCAGCCCCGCCGCCGCGGCCGCCGAGCATCTGCAGGTCGTTGCCGACGATCTCGGTCGAGTAGCGATCGTTACCCTGCTTGTCCTGCCATTTGCGCGTGCGCAGGCTCCCCTCGATGTAGACCTGCGAGCCCTTGCGCAGATACTCGCCGGCCACCTCGGCCAGCCGCCCGAAGAGCGCGACGCGATGCCACTCGGTGCGCTCCTGCTGCTCGCCGGTCTGCTTGTCGCGCCAGCTCTCGCTGGTCGCCACGCGCAGGTTCGCGACCGTGGTGCCCGAAGGCATGGCACGGGTCTCGGGATCCGCGCCCAGGTTGCCGATGATGATGACTTTATTAACTCCACGCGCCATGGTGTGCCCCTCGGAAACGTCGGCGCATTCTAGATGAGCGGCGCAGGCCGCGCGAACCCTTGAGGCACGCGCCGCAGCCCCCAAATTGGGCATCTACCCCCGGTTTTGGCGTGCCGGCCTGCGAGCTTTGGTCTCGCCGGCGCCGGCGCGTAGAATTTCTGGTTCGATGCAACAAATTCGCGTGCGCGGTGCGCGCACTCACAACCTGAAGAACCTCAACCTCGACCTGCCGCGCGAGCGGCTGATCGTGGTCACGGGGCTCTCCGGCTCGGGCAAGTCCTCGCTCACCTTCGATACCCTCTATGCCGAAGGCCAGCGGCGCTATGTCGAGTCGCTGTCGGCTTACGCGCGGCAGTTTCTCGCCACGATGGACAAGCCCGACGTCGACAGCATCGAGGGGCTGTCGCCGGCGATCGCCATCGAGCAGAAGGCGAGCTCACACAACCCGCGCTCGACGGTGGGCACGGTCACCGAGATCTACGACTACCTGCGCCTGCTGTACGCGCGCGCGGGCACGCCGCGCTGCCCCGATCACGGCATCGACCTTGCGGCACAGACCGTCAGCCAGATGGTCGATCAGGTGCTGAAGCTTCCCGAGGGCACCGCGGCGGCGCTGCTCGCCCCGGTGGTGGCGCAGCGCAAGGGCGAGCATCTCGAGCTCCTCGAGGACCTGGGCGCGCAGGGGTTCGTGCGGGTGCGCATCGACGGGCGCATCTACGAGCTCGAGGCACTGCCCGTGCTCGATGCCCGCAAGAAGCACGACATCGAGGCGGTGGTCGACCGCATGCGGGTGCGGCCCGATGCCGCACAGCGCCTGGCGGAGTCGTTCGAGACGGCGCTCAGGCTCTCGGGCGGGCTCGCGCAGCTCATCTTTCTCGACGAGCCCGCACGCGAGCCGCTCATCTTCTCCAGCCGCCATGCCTGCCCGGTGTGTGGCTACAGTGTGCCGCCGCTCGAGCCGAAGCTGTTCTCCTTCAACAACCCCTCGGGCGCCTGCCCCGGCTGCGACGGGCTCGGGGTCGAGGAATTCTTTGATCCGCAGCGCGTGGTGCTGCATCCGCACCTCTCGCTCGCGGGCGGTGCGGTGCGCGGCTGGGACCGGCGCAACGATCACTACTTCCATCTGATCCAGTCGCTCGCCCGGCACTACGGCTTCGACATTGAGATGCCGTGGACCGAGCTCCCCGATCACGTGCGGCACGTGCTGCTCCATGGCAGCGGCACCGAGGCCATCGAGTTCAGCGACCGTGCGCAATCCGGCCGGCGCGCGCGCCGCCGGCACCCCTTCGAAGGGATTCTGCCGAACCTGACGCGGCGCTACCGCGAGACTTCCTCGCCGATGGTGCGCGAGGAGCTGGCGCGCTACCTGAGCCTGCGCCCCTGCCCCGACTGCAAGGGCACGCGCCTCAATCGCGCCGCGCGTTTCGTGTTCGTCGCCGAGCGCAGCCTGCCAGAGGTGGCCCACCTTACGGTCGGCCGGGCGCTCGAGTTCCTGCGGGGCCTCGAGCTCGCCGGCTGGCGCGGCGAAGTGGCGGCCAAGATCGTCAAGGGCATGGTCGAGCGGCTCGCATTCCTCGCTGACGTCGGGCTCGAGTACCTGACGCTCGATCGCAGCGCCGAGACGCTCTCGGGCGGGGAAGCGCAGCGCATCCGCCTCGCGAGCCAGGTGGGCTCGGGGCTCACCGGCGTCATGTACATCCTGGATGAGCCCTCGATCGGCCTGCACCAGCGCGACAATCGGCGGCTGCTCGCGACGCTCAAGCAGCTGCGTGACCTCGGCAACACGGTGATCGTGGTCGAGCACGACGAGGAGGCAATCCGCGAGGCCGACTACGTCGTCGATCTGGGTCCCGGCGCCGGCGCGCACGGCGGTCATCTGGTCGCCGCAGGCTCACCGCGCGATATCGAGGCAGCGGCCGCCTCGATCACCGGCCAGTACCTCTCGGGCCGGCGCCGCATCGAGGTGCCCGCACTGCGCATCCGCCCCGCGCCCGAGCGCCAGATCCGCATCGTGGCCGCGCGTGGCAACAACCTCCGCAACGTCACGGCGGAGATCCCGCTCGGGCTCCTCACCTGCGTTACGGGCGTCTCGGGCTCGGGCAAGTCGACGCTCATCGTCGATACGCTCTTCGGCCACACCGCGGCACGGCTCAACGGCACGCGCACCGAGGCGGCGCCCTGCGATGCTCTCGAGGGCCTCGAGCAGATCGACCGCGTGATCGACATCGATCAGAGCCCGATCGGGCGCACGCCGCGCTCGAACCCGGCGACCTATACGGGCCTGTTCGCGCCGCTGCGCGAGCTGTTCGCGGCGGTGCCCGAGGCGCGTGCGCGCGGCTACGACGCCGGGCGCTTCAGCTTCAACGTCAAGGGCGGGCGGTGCGAGGCCTGCCAGGGCGACGGCGTCATCCGCGTCGAGATGCATTTCCTGCCCGACGTGTACGTGCCGTGTGACGTCTGCAAGGGACAGCGCTACAACCGCGAGACGCTCGAGATCCGCTACCGCGGCAAGAACATTCACGAAGTGCTCGAGCTCACGGTCGAGGAGGCACTGCGTTTCTTCCAGAACGTGCCCGCAGCCGCGGGTAAGCTGCAGACACTCACCGACGTGGGACTCTCTTACGTGCGACTCGGGCAGAACGCGACGACGCTCTCGGGGGGCGAGGCGCAGCGGGTCAAGCTCTCGCGCGAGCTCGCCAAGCGGGCGACCGGACGCACTCTCTACATCCTCGACGAGCCGACCACGGGCCTGCACTTCCACGACGTCGAGCAGCTGCTGCACGTACTGCATCGCCTGCGCGACGAGGGCAACACCATCGTGGTGATCGAGCACAATCTCGACGTCATCAAGACCGCCGACTGGGTGATCGACCTGGGTCCCGAAGGGGGTGAAGGGGGCGGCGAGATCATCGCGACCGGCACCCCCGAGACCATCGCGGCGAGCGAGCGTTCCTACACCGGCGCGTACCTGAGATCGCTGCTGGCGCGCGACGACCAGCGCCGCGCCGCCGTGGGGGCCTGAGGCCAAGTCATTGATTTAATTACGGGGCTTAGGTCCTCATAATGCGATTGCAAATGCGAACGGTTCTCATCCATAATCGCATCCATGGACGCCGTAGCCCATCCCGCCGGACTCGCTCTTGATCCGGGGTTTGTGAGCCTCGCTGCGCTTCCTCCCGGAACAGCCGGACGGATCGTGAGCGTCGGCTCGGCTGCGGGTGCCCTCTCCCCGCTCGGGCGACGGCTCCTCGAGTTCGGCTTCGTGAGCGGGGAACAGGTCGAGATACTCGCCGAGGCGCGTCCCGGCCGTGATCCCTTCGTCGTACGCGTCGGCCACACGACGCTCGCCCTGCGCCGGCGCGAGGTCGAGAGCATCTACGTCGAACTGCACCGAGCCTCTACCCCGGGCGCAGCCTCCGCGCCATGAACGGCTCGGCGGCCGCGGCCGCCGCCGCGCCGCAGCTCAGTCTCTCCCTCATCGGCGTGCCGAACTGCGGTAAGACCGCGCTGTTCAACCGCCTCACCGGCAGCCGCCAGAAGGTCGCCAACTATCCCGGCGTCACCGTCGAGCGGAAGGTTGGGCGGCTCACGGGTCCGCGCACCGGACGCAGCTATCGGGTGGTGGACCTCCCGGGCGCGTACAGCCTGGAGCCGACGACCCTCGATGAGGCGATCGCGCGCGACGTGGTCCTCGGCCGCCATGCGGTCGAGCCCGCACCCGATCTGCTGGTGTGCGTCGTCGACGCCACGAACCTGCGTCTCAACCTGCGCCTGGTACTGGAGCTCAAGCGCCTCAACGTCCCAATGATCGTCGCGCTCAACATGAGCGACGTCGCGGCGCAGCGCGGCTACCGCTTCGATCGCGCCGCGCTCGAGCGCGCGCTCGGTTTGCCGGTGGTGCCCACGGTCGCGATTCGCGCCGGTGGTGAGCGCGAGCTGGTCGAGGCCATCGACAGCTACGGATACGCCGACGCAGTGCGCTTGCGCTCCAGCCGCGAGGTACCGCCCCCCGCCACTGCCGCAGATATCGAGGCCACCCAGCGCGAAGTGCGACGGGTACTCGATGACATCGGTTATCGCGTCCCGGCGCGCGCGGCGATGCTGGCGCGGATCGACGCCGTCGTGCTCAACCCCGTCGCGGGTCCGGTGCTGCTGACGGTCGTGCTGTTCCTGATGTTCCAGGCGGTGTTCAGCTGGGCCAGGGCCCCGCAGGCATGGATCAATTCCGGCATCGCCGCCGTGAGCAGCGCGCTCGGCGCGCTGCTGCCGGCGGGCCCGCTGCGCGGGTTGCTGCTCGACGGCGTCATCGCCGGTAGCGGCAGCGTGCTGGTGTTCCTGCCGCAGATCCTGATTCTCTTCCTGTTCATCCTCGCGCTCGAGGACTCGGGCTATCTGCCGCGCGCGGCCTTCATGCTCGATCGGCTCATGGGCCGGGTGGGGCTCTCGGGGCGTGCCTTCATCCCGCTGCTCTCGAGCTTCGCGTGCGCCATCCCGGGAATCATGGCGACGCGCACCATCCCCTCCTCGCGCGACCGCATCGCGACCATCATGATCGCGCCGCTCATGACCTGCTCGGCTCGGCTGCCGGTGTATGCGCTGCTGATCGGCGCCTTCATCCCGCAACGCGCGTTCGGTCCCGTGAATCTGCGCGGCCTCGTGCTGTTCGCGCTCTACATCGCCGGCGTCGCCAGCGCGCTCGCCGTCGCCTTCGTACTGAAGCGCACCATGATGCACGGCGAATATCGGCCGCTGCTGCTCGAGCTGCCCGAGTACCGCTGGCCGCACCTCTCGAACCTGGTGCTGGGGTTGTGGGAGCGGACGCGGATCTTCCTGACGCGCGTTGGCACCATCATCCTCTCGCTGATGGTGCTGCTGTGGTTCCTCGCGAGCTTCCCGGCGCCGCCGCCCGGCGCCACGGGCCCAGCGATCCAGTACAGCATCGCCGGGCTCCTCGGCCGCGGGCTCGAGTACCTGTTCGCGCCGATCGGCTTCAACTGGCAGATCTCGATCGCGCTCGTGCCGGGACTCGCCGCGCGCGAGGTCGCGGTGAGCGCGCTCGGCACCGTCTACGCGATGGCGGGCGCAAACGACGTCGCCGGCGCGCTCGCGCCCATCATCAGCCACACCTGGAGCCTCGCCACGGGGCTGTCGCTGCTCGCGTGGTACGTGTTCGCGCCGCAGTGCCTGTCGACGCTCGCGGTGGTGAAACGCGAGACCAACTCCTGGACCTATCCGCTCGCGATGGCGGCCTACCTGTTCGCGCTCGCCTATCTCGGGGCGCTGGTCACTTACCGCGTAGCACTCGCGCTCGGCGGCGGGGCGGTGCCCGCGTGAGCCCGCTGCTGCAGGGCCTGCTGGTTGGCCTCGCGGTGGCCGCGTGCGCGCTCTACAGCGCCTGGCGGCTCGCGTCGCTGAAGCTGCGGCTGCGGGTGATAGAGGGGCTCGGCTCCCTGCCGCCGGCGCTCACGGCGCCGTGGCTCGCGGCGCTCAGGCAGCGTGCGCTCGCGCAGCTCGCCGGCGGCTGCGCCGGTTGCGCCGCCGGCGGTGCGCCTACGCGGGGCGCGACGGCGCGCCCGAATCAAACACCTGGTGCACTTCGCCGTTGACGACACGCTCCTGGTAGTTGCCGCGCGTGTAGCCGCCGACCACACGGCGCCAGAACCGTACCGCGTCGCCGTTGCGCAGGTACTCGGTGATCTCCCAGCGTCCGGCGAAGCGATTCAGGATCAGCTCGACGGCGGTGCGCCCCACGCCGAGCCGGCGCCGCGTGCGGGTGATGAAGAATTCCGCCATGCGATAGTCGGTCCGCGGCCGTGGCGGCGCTACAGGACTCGCGCGCAGCACGCGGGCAAAGCCCACCGGCTCGTTACCCTTCAGAATCACCAGCGGGAAGGTATTCGGATCGCCGAACCAGTGCGCGATCTGGTCGGGCTCGCGGTGCCCGATTTCTCCGAGCGCGGGGAACAGGCCGGTACCGGGATTCAGATCATCGAGATAGTCGCGATAGACGCTCTGGATCCAGAGCCGGTCGGCCGGTTGGGCGCGTGCGTCACGCACGCTGACGGTCACGACGGACATTCGTGGCGCCTCAGAAAGACACGGCCCGGACGGCTCGCGCGTGCGCTCCGTCCGGGCCGCGTTGTTTCAGCCGTAAGACTTGAGGCTTACTGCTTCGGCGGCTCTTTCTGGTCGGCCGGGGCCGCAGCGGGAGCAGCGGAGCCGGCAGCAGGTGCAGCAGCACCCGCGTCGGCAGGAGCAGCCGTGCCCGCCGCCGGAGCGGCCTGGTCAGCGGGAGCAGCGGCCGGAGCGGCAGCCGGAGCAGGAGGAGTGGCAGCGGTGTCGGTGCCTGCGGCTTCCTGCTTCGCGCAGGCCGTCAGCATCAGCGCCGCAACGATTGCGCTAAGAGCAAGTTTGGTGTTCATCTGATATGTCCCCGAAGGAAGCAAGAGTTGTGTTGAGACGACCACGGCCGTATGAGGCCGTTCCGCGCTCAATCGAGCCGCGGAGGGGGCAAATTCTATAGAAGTCCCGGTACGATTGGAAACCGGTCGCGGCTCGCGCGCCAGGGCCTCGTTGTCGGGTTGACGCGACAGGTGCGCGCGGCGCCTGTGGCCGACTGGAGACAAGCGAATGTCAGACATCGAACCCGGTCTCTTACAAGAGCTGGAAGAGTCCTTCGGCCTGCATCTGGCGGGCCTCTGCGACCGCACCGCCCGGGCGCTGAACAGCGGTGGCTACGCGGGCCTGCTGGTGCATTCGGGGTCGGCACTCACGGTGTTCGAGGACGATCGAACCTACCCCTTCGCGGCACACGCGCCCTTCAAGGTGTGGGCTCCACTCCCCGATGCGCCCGACTCATATATCTGGTTCGAGCCCGGAGCGCGGCCGAAGCTCATCCTCCACCAGCCCCGCGACTACTGGTACAAGCCCGCGGATCTGCCGCGCAGCTACTGGGTTCGCTATTTCGACGTCGTGCCCGTTGCGGATGGCGCCGCGGCGCGCGCTGCGCTCCCTCAGGATCTGTCCCGCGCGGCCTACATCGGCGACGCCACTGCGGAGCTTGCCGCCTGGGGTCCCGCGGCGGTGAACCCGCGCCCGCTCATGCGTACGCTCGATTACGACCGGGCGGTCAAGAGCCCCTACGAGCTCGCCTGCATGCGGGCGGCAAACCGGCTGGGCGCGCGCGGGCACCTCGCCGCTGCGCGCGCCTTCGAGGCCGGGGCGTCCGAGTTCGAGATCGAGATCGAGTTTCTCGCCGCCTGCGGGCTGCGTGAGCAGGAGCTGCCGTACAACCCGATCATCGCGCTCAACGAAGGCGGCGCGGTGCTGCACTACCAGGTGCTCAACAGGCATCCGCCGCGTGAGC
>DASXKA010000196.1:0-20289 GCA_036497085.1 Steroidobacteraceae bacterium
GGGCGCGAAAGCCTCACGGGTCGCATTGATCAGGGTGCTGGGGTCGAAGTTACGGTCGATCATGTGTGTGCTCCGGTATGGGGTTTCCATGGCCGGGCATTCTACCCGTTTTTGTATGCAGTGCAATAGAAATTTAAGTGCAAATAATCCGGCTCAGTTGTATCAATATAAGTTATTGAATAATAATATTTTAAGTACGTAGTTACCGTTAGATTTTCGTGGTGATATTTGTGCACCGCACTCAAGTCTGCAGTCAGATCCGCAGACCCGCATCGACCTCCACACAGCGCCCCGTGAAGAGGTCGTTCTCGAAGATGAAGCCGACGGCGTGTGCGATCTCATCGGGCTCGCCGAGGCGGCCGAGGGGGATCGGAGCCGTCATGCGCGCCAGTGCCTCGGGCTTCATGCCCTCGACCATGGGCGTGCGCACGAAGCCCGGGGCGACCGCCCCCACGCGGATCCCGAAGCGCGCGAGCTCCTTGGCCCACACCACCGTCATGGCCATGACTCCCGCCTTGGCGGCGCTATAGTTGGTCTGTCCCGCGTTGCCGGCGCGGCAGATGCTCGAGATGTTGACGATCACGCCGCCGGTGGCGCGCGAGATCATGCGCTGCGCTGCCTCGCGCGCGCACAGAAAGACTCCGGTCAGGTTCACGTCGATGACGGACTGCCACTGCGCCAGGGTCATCTTGCTGACGACCTGGCCGTCCTTCACCTTCACCAGCATGGCATCGCGCACGATGCCCGCGTTGTTGATGAGGCCGTCGAGGCTGCCGAAGTCGTTGGTGACCTGATCGAGCGTGCCGACGACCGAGTCCTCGTTGGCAGCGTCGGCGGTGTAGCTGCGCGCCACGGCGTCGAGCTTGACGCAGCGCGCGCGCGTCTCTTCGAGGTCTTGCGGGTTGTTGTCGAGCAGCGCGAGTTTGGCGCCCTTTCTGGCGAAGTGCTCCGAGAGCGAGCGGCCGATGCCACGGCCGGCGCCGGTCACGAGAATGGTCTTGCCGCGAACGTCCACCTTATGATCACTCCTTGCGGTCAGCCGCGTCGCTTGCCCTGCGGGGGGTTGCCGGGTTTGTCGGCCTCGCCTGCCGATGGGGTCGGAGAGAATGCCGAGAGCATCGATGCCTGCATCTTTGCCCACATTTCCATGTTCTGGCGGGTCATTTCGGCGAGCGGCGCCATCGGGGTCTCGAGCACCTTGGCCATCTCGGCCTGCATCACGGTCTGCTGCCGCAGCAGCCCGCCGATGCTGCGCTCGAGATAGGTGGTGAGCATCTGCTGGATCGGGTTGCCGTAGAAACGGATGATGGCTTCGAGCAACTGCGTGCTCAGCACCGGAGTTCCGAACTGCTCCTGGCTCGCGATGATCTGTAGCAGGATGCTGCGGGTCAGGTCCTCGCCGCTCTTGTCGTCCACCACCTTGACGCGTTCGCCTCCTGCGATGAGCTTGCGCAGATCGTCGAGTGTGACGTGCCGGCTGTCCTGCGCGTCGTAGAGACGCCGGTTGGCGTATTTGCGTATCAGGCGCTCTTCGGCCATGGTGGCGCAGCCTCTTGCCAGTGCACGAACCCGCGGGCGGGCCCTGGCGGCGGATACTAGCTCTGGTGTATGCGGCGCACAATGATGTGCCTCACGGTTGCTGGGAGGCTTCGCCGGCTGTTTCTGCAGCGGGTTTTTACCAGCGAAATCATTAATTCAACCGCGGAAGGACCTGATCGGTCCGACTGGATTGCTGCAACGCATACATGACAGAGAACCCCTTCACCACCGCGTTTCCCGGGTCCGACGCCGCCTTTACGGCCGCGGCAGCGCGCTTTTTCGACCTGCTGAGAACTTTCACCGCGCAACCCTCCGGTGTGCAGCCGCCCGATTGGACCTCGTTCGGATCACTCCTCGCCGGGCAGTTCGAGCAGTGGCTGCGGAGCTCACCCGCCGCGGGCGCTTCCTTCGCCGCGGCGGCCGGATTTCCGGGCGCCGTGGCGGGCTGGCCGCCGGGCGCGCTGCCCCTCGGGCCGGCGGCTGCCCCGGGAGCGGAAGCGCAGGGGGCGTGGGAGCTGCTCATGAAGCTCGGCGAGTTGCAGGGCGAGCTCGCCCGGCACTGGAGCGCGATTGCGCAGGACTCCGCGCAGCGCTTCATGGCGCGCATGCGCGCAGGTGGCGGCGCTGCGGATCTTTCGGCCGACGGTGCGCTCGCCCTCTACGAGACGTGGGTCGCCTGCGCCGAGGAAGCCTATGCGGCCCGAGTGCGGCAGGAGGATTTCTGCCGCCTGCAGGCGCAGCTCACCAACACCGCCATGGCGCTGCTCCTCGCGCAGCGCAAGCAGGCCGACACGCTGGCGCGCGGCTGGGGGCTGCCGACCCGGGAGGAAGCCGACGCCCTGCAGCGCCAGATCAGCGAGCTCAAGCGCCAGCTCGAGGAGCGCACCCAGCCCGACCGGCGCACCGCCGCGCGGCCCGCCGCGGCGGCCCGGCGGGCGAAGCCGCGCTCGCCGCAGCGCGCTGCCAAACCGGGCGCGCGCAGCCCGCGTGGAAGTCCGCGCAGAGGACACCGTTGAGCGACCCCGGGGCCGATTCGGGCCGCCTGTTTCTCGAGCTCGGCAGCCGCGCGGCACAGACGCTCGCACGGCTGCGCCTCGCGCGCGACGTCCGGGTCGGATGCTCGGCGCGGCGCGCCGTGTGGAGCGATCAGAGGACCACCCTCTACGAGTACCTGCCGGACGCGCCGCCCTCTGCACTTGAGGCGCGCGGCGGCGGCGGCACGACACCCGCCGCAGCGCGGGGCAAGGGCCGGCCGCTCCTCCTCTGCTTCGCGCTCGTCAATCGACCCTACATCCTCGACCTGCAGCCCGACTCCTCGCTCGTGCGCCGCCTGCTCGAGGCGGGTTTCAGCGTCTATCTCCTCGACTGGGGGGATCCGGACGATGGCGATCGGCTGCGCGACCTGAACGACTACCTCGAGCAGGGGCTCGGGGCCTGTGTGCGCCACCTGCTCGCGGCGCACCGCGTGCCGGCGCTCGATCTCATCGGCGTGTGCCAGGGCGGCGTCCTCAGCCTCTGTTATACGGCGCTGCACCCGAAGCAGATCGCGAATCTGGTCACGCTCACTACTGCCGTCGATTTTCAGACGCCCGAGGACCTGCTCTCCAAGTGGGTGCGCGAGCTCGACACGCAGCTGCTGGCTCGCGCCGGCAGAGTGCCGGGGGAGCTCCTGAACGCGCTATTCCTCTCGCTCATGCCCTTCAGGCTGACGCAGCAGAAGTACGTGCGCCTCCTGACCGGCCGCGCGGATCAGCGGGCCGTGGATGACTTCGTACGCATGGAGCGCTGGATCTTCGACAGTCCGCCGCAGGCTGCGGTGGCGCTGGCGCAGTTCGTGCGCTGGTTTTACCAGGAGAACCGGCTGATGCGCGGCACTCTCGAGCTCGGCGGACGGGCCGTGGACTTGAAGAACGTGCGTGCGCCGCTCCTCAATCTCTACGCCAGCGCCGATCACATCGTGCCTCCTGCCGCCTGCGCCGTCATGGGCCGGCATGTGGGCAGCACGGACTACACCGCCTGCGCCGTCGACACCGGGCACATCGGTATGTACGTAAGCCGCAAGGCGCGCGAGGAGATCCCACAGCGGATCATCACCTGGCTCAGGGCGCGGGGCCGGGTCACAAGCCCGCGCTGAGCCTCAGTACCCCTTGGAGACGTCGACCACCGACAGCATCGGCTCGCCGGCCACAAAGCGGCGCAGATTCTCGAGCATCACGGCATCGCGTGTCCGGTCGGCGACTGCGGTGTTGGCCGAGATGTGCGGCGTGATGAGCAGGTGCGGCGCGTGCCACAGGGGGCTGTCGGCGGGCAAGGGCTCGGGATCGACGACGTCCAGCCCGGCGCCGGCGATGGTGCCCTGCGTGAGCGCCGCGGTGAGATCCGCGGTCACGGTGCTGCGTCCCCGCCCGATGCTGATGAAGTAGGCGGAGTGCTTCATGGTCGCGAAGAACTCCTTGTTGAAGATGCCGGTCGTCTCGGGCGTGAGCGGCAGGCAGTTGACGACGAAGTCGGCGTCCTGCGCGAGCTTCGGCAGCTCCTCGGGCAGCCCGACGTAGCTCACGAAGTCGGGTCCCTCGTGGCCGCTGGCGCGCGTCGCGACGACGCGCATCCCGAGCGCGTGCGCGCGTCGCGCCACCTCGGTGCCGATGCCGCCGAGGCCGGCGACCAGCACGGTCTTGCCTGCGACATCCTCGAGCTCGGGAGCCGAGTCATCGGACCCCCAGTGGCCTTGGGCCTGGTCGTGGTAGAACTCCTCGAAGTGGCGGCTGAGCGCCAGCATCATCGCGATGACGTGCTCGGCGATGCTGGGTCCCATGGTGCGTTGCAGGTTGGTGACGAGCGGCGCCCGCGCGCGCAGCTGTGGCTGCTGCACACAGCGCTCGACGCCCGCGGCCGGCCACTGGATCCACTCGAGGTGCCGCGCGGCCTCCAGCACCGGCACGGTACATACGCCCAAGGTCGCATCGGCTGCGGCTAGATCGCGCGGCGTCGCCTTGTCGATCTCGATGAAGAGTACCTCGGGCGCAGTCTGCCTGAGGCGCGGCAGCAGGTCGCGGAGCCGGTCGCTTACGAGGACGAGGCGCGGCGGGTGCCAGCCGCTGCGCTCGCGCACCGGATTCGGCGCGACGTGCAGGCCGAGGCTCTCGATCAGCTGCTTCGCCGAGTCCGGCGCCGCGGCCGCAGGCGCGGTCGAGTCGGCGGCGGACGCAGCGCCCGCCGCTGCCGCGAGCAGGGCAGACAGCACCAGGAAACCGATGATGGCACGCGCCATGGAACCCCCGTGGCATCCCTCGAGTCGACGGACGCGTAAGTCTACCGCACGCTCAACGTTCCCTACGCCATGCCGCCGCTCACCGAGAGTATCTGGCCCGTCACGTAGGCGGCGTCCTCGGAGGTGAGGAAGGCGACGACGCCGGCCACTTCCTCGGGAAGGCCGGGGCGATTCATCGGCACCAGGCGCTCGATGGTCGCTGCATCGAACAGCCCGTCGGTCATGGGGGTCGCGATGATCCCCGGAGCCACCGCGTTGACGGTCACGCCGCGCGTCGCCACCTCGAGGGCGAGCGCCCGGGTGGCCGAGTTCAGCGCGCCCTTGGCCGCGGCGTAGTTGACCTGGCCCTTGTTGCCGATGAGCGCGGCTACTGAGGAGACGCTCACGATCCGGCCCCAGCGTGTGCGGATCATGGGCATGAGGAGCGGCTGGGTCGAGTTGAAGAAGCCGTTGACCGATACGTCGATCACGTGCCGCCACTGCGCGGCGCTCATGCCGGGCAGGACGGCGTCATCGTGCACCCCGGCGTTGTTGACCAGGATCTGGATGGGCCCGGCCGCGAGCGCCGTCTCGAGCGCGGCGCGCGTCGCGTCCGTGTCCGTGATATCGAAGCTGACGGCCTCGGCCCGGCCGCCGGCGGCCCCGATCTCGCTCACCAGGGCGCTGGCGGTCGCGGTGCCGCGGTGACAATGGACATAGACATGGTGCCCCTCGCGCGCCAGGCGGCGGCAGATCGCACCGCCGATGACTCCGCTGCCACCGGTGACGAGGGCGCGCCTCCCGGTAGCGCTCATGAGTGTGTACCGGCGCTCGCCGGCTGTGCGCCGAAGGCGGCATCGACCACGATGCTCGCCCGGCCGGAGAGCAGCAGTCGTCCGGCGCTCGAGACGCTGAAGTCATAGAGCACGGTGCGCCCGTCGCCCGTCACCCGTTCCGCCGCGGCGATGAGCTCCTCCTCGAGATCATCGAGCCGGCTCACGTGCAGAGCGACGTTGCGCACGCTGGCGAGATAGCCGACGGCGGCGCCAATGCTGCCCCGCAGGTGGCTCGAGACGGTGCTGGCGAGCGGGGCACTCGCGGCGATCAGCGCCCCATGCACCGCCATCGCCTGTGCCGCGTACTCGATGCCGCAGGCGGCGCCGAGGCGTCCGTGGGCGCGCAGGGGATTATCGGCCGCGCGGTGCGTGCTGCTGCGACAGCGGATGTGCGCGGCATCCCACGCGAGCACCTCATCGAGCAGGCACATGCGTCCCTTGTGCGGGATGTGCTGCTCGATCCACTGTCGGTCTAGCGGCACGGGCTCACCTCGAGGGCCAGGCGCTGGTTCTCCAGGTAGTCGATGACCACCGCGGCGCGCTCGCGGCGCGCAATCCGGCGCAGCAGCGGCAGGCTCCGGGCCGCCGGCACCTGGGCGCGCAACGCCTCGAGACGCGGGTCTGCGAGGAGCTCCGGGGGAGCCGTGTCCAATTGTGCCGTGAGCTGTGCCATTGATTCCTGCCGCTGCGACGGTGTCAGAAGCAGCGCTACAGCGAACGCGTCCGGAATCGGGCGCACGGTGCGCATCGGCTCCGGATAGGCCGCATCATAGGCAATGAGCAGGACCGCCGTCTCCTCGATACGCAGCTGCACCAGCGACTCGAGCAGCCCGGCCGCGAAGCTCGCATCGCAGGCGCACAGCGCGTTGGAGGCGGCGGTCGCACCGGTGGCGATCCCCCAGTAGCCGGACGCGGCGTTGTGGACCGAGTTGTGAAAGCGCGTCGGCGAGATCTGCCGGCCGGCACCGGCGAGTACCTGGCAGATCTCGTGGCAGTTCTCGCCGTCACCGCCCGAGGAGGAGAACACTGCCGGCAGATGCGCGGCATCGGCGCCGGCGCGGGTCGTGGCCTCGAGTCCAACGCTGAGCGCAAGGCGCACGACCCTCCCGGTCCGGCGCCGTTCGGCGGGCGGCAGGCACTCGAGCGCCGGCAATACCGTCGGCCGCGGGTCGTAGGAGGCAGCCCCGGCGAGCACCTGTGCGGCGCTCGGCCAGTCGGGAAGCCCGGGGCCCAGGAGCCCGATTCCCGACACCCACGCCGTGAGCGCTGCGCTCACTCCGCTCTCCCGAGCACCAGGCTGCAGTTCGAGCCGCCGAAGCCGAAGGAATTGC
This sequence comes from Steroidobacteraceae bacterium, assembly GCA_036497085.1. Taxonomy (GTDB): domain Bacteria; phylum Pseudomonadota; class Gammaproteobacteria; order Steroidobacterales; family Steroidobacteraceae; genus 13-2-20CM-66-19. The sequence goes on from DASXKA010000196.1 coordinate 6,957, forward strand.
TCATGACGCGCTTGAGGCGCGCCGGGCGGCTCTCGAGCAGGTAGCTGACGCCCAGCCCGGCATCGATCGTGCTCGTGTTGATTCCGCCCGGCATGAAACCGTCCCGCAGCGCGAGCGCGCAGATCACCGCTTCGAGTGCGCCCGCGGCGCCGAGCGCGTGCCCGGTCGCGCCCTTGGTGGAGCTGCCGGGAGTGCGGCTGCCGAGCACCGCGGCAACCGCGCGCGCCTCGGCGGCGTCGTTGCTCGGCGTGCCGGTACCGTGGAAGTTGAGGTAGTCGATACCGGGGGGCGTCAGGCGGGCCGCGGCGAGCGCGCGCTCCATCGCCGCGCGCGCTCCGCGTCCCTCGGGATGGGGCGAGGACATGTGCCAGGCGTCGCTCGATTCGCCGCAGCCGAGTAGCAGCACGGCGTCGGGCGTGAGGGGCGCGCCGGGCGGCTCGAGCAGCGCGAAAGCCGCGGCTTCAGCGATCGAGATGCCGTCGCGCGCGGCATCGAACGGCCGGCAGGGTGTGCGCGCGACGAGCTGCAGCGAGTGAAACCCGTAGAGCGTCGTGAGACAGAGCGAATCGACCCCGCCGACGACCGCGGCGTCGACGAGGCCCGCTGCAATCGCGCGCTGCGCCGAGGCGAATACCTTGGCGCTCGAGGAGCACGCCGAGGAGATGACCGCCGCCGGTCCCTCGAGGGCGAGCGCGCGCTGCACGAAGGCGGCCACCGAGAAGGTGTTGTGTGCCCCACGGTAGCGGAAGTCTGCGGGCAGGGCGCCGGTGCCGGGATCGCGCCGCCGGTAGGCGAGCTCGGTCTCGAGGATCCCCGAGGTGCTGGTGCCGAGCCACAGCCCGATGCGTGAGGCGCCGAGACGCGCGACGCAGTCCGCGACCGCGGTCGCGAAGCCGTCCTGCGCGAGCGCGAGCTGTGCGAGGCGGTTGTTGCGGCACTCGAACTCGCCGAGCTCCGGAGGCATCCGGACCTCATCGACTCCCGGCACCTCGCCGACGCAGGTGTCGAGCGCGACCGTCTCGAAGGCGCAGGGCTCGAGGCCGCCGCGCCGCTCTTCGAGGGACGCGACCGTTGCCGCGAGGCCGCGCCCGATGCAGCTGGTCGCCGTGAATGCCGTGAGCACGAGACTCATGCGTGTACGGCCCGCAGGGTCACCGGCGTGAGATCCGCGCGCTGCACCGCCTCGATGAGGCGCGGCAGCACCTCGAGCGCGAGCGGCACACCGGCGGCGGTGCGGGCGGCGTGCCCGTCGTGGAGCAGCAGGATGTCGCCGGCGCGCAGCCCGCGCGTGAGGCGCGCCAGCACGCGCGCGGGCTCGTGACTCACGGTGTCGAAGCCGCGCCGCGTCCAGCTGACGAGCGTAAGCCCCGCGCGCGCGAGCACCGGCTCGAGAAACGGGTTGCGCAGTCCCGCGGGCGCGCGGAAGAAGCGCGGCGCCGCGCCGGTCGTGGCGGCGATGCACTCCTGCGCACGCTCGACCTCGGCGCGCAGGGCGCGTGGGCCGAGCAGCGAGAAGCTGTGCAGATGCCGCTGACTGTGATTCTCGACGCCGTGGCCGTGCGCGGCGATCTCCCGCACCAGGTGCGGGAAGCGCGCCACCCGGTCGCCGACGCAGAAGAAGCTCGCTCTCACGCGGTGGCTCTCGAGGAGCGCCAGCAGTGCGGGCGTCACCTCCGGGTCCGGTCCGTCGTCGATGGTGATCGCGATCTCGGCGCGCGCGGCCGCGCCCGCCGGCAGATGCGTCCAGTTCGGACCGAGGAGCCTGGCCCTGGGCCAGAGACCCGCCGCAGTGAGGGCGAGGTGGTCGGCTACCACCATGGCGAGCGCCCACGGCCAAAGGTGCGGTCGCACAGCGAGTCCCACGGCGGCCGCGAAGTGCAGCGCCAGCGAGCCGCGCACCAGCGCCGACGGCCGGTACGGCCGCGGTCGCGGCGCCTCAGCTGCGGGTGTGGGTGAAGCGGACATCGAGGAAGTTCTCCCACAGGCGCCGCCACACCGGCCATTCGTGACCGCCGGACACGAGATCGACCCGCGCGGCGGGAAGCGCGGCGGCCAGCAACCGGTGGCGTGCGCCGAAGCGGTCCTCGCGCCCCAGTCCCAAGTGTATCGGCGGCGCGCCGTGCGCGTGCGTCTTGATGAAGCGCCACAGGCGGCGCTCCTCGTCATCCTCGGCCAGCTCGCCCGGCTCCCAGACTGCCACCCCGCCGGCACGCTCGATTTCCTGCGTCACGATATGGCTGCCGAGGTAGGGTGCGAACAGGCACAGCCCATCGACCGCCCGCGGCTCGCGCTCAGCGCACAGCAGCGCGATGTAGGCACCGAGCGAGATGCCGGCGAGCCACACCTGCGCACAGCCGGCGCTGCGCGCGGCGGCGATGAGCCGCGTGACTCGCGTCAGGGCACTCCGGTCGCTCACCGAGCGGAAGCGCAGCTCGACCGGCACGAGGTCGAGGTCGAGCGCGCGCGCACGCACTGCGTCGGCAAAGCCCTCGCGCAGGAAATCCTCGGGGCGCGCGTACGCGGGCGGCAGGAGCAGCACGCGCCGTGCCGCCGTATGCCCGGAGCGCGCCGCCACCAGGATCTCGTCCGTCATGCACCGCCGAGGGACGGCGCCGGCACTGCCGCGGCGGGTGGCGCCTCGAGCCGCGCGAGCCACGCGGAGTACAGCAACGCGAGCAGCGCGCCGGGCGCGACGGTACGGCCGAGCGCCGCCAGCACCGGCACGCCCGAGAACGCGAGCACACCGAAGCCCGCCACAGTTGCGAGGTTCGCGATCGCGAGCGAGGCCAGCGTCCGCGGCACGGTCGCGTGCTCGCGCTGCGCCAGGCGATCGAAGAACAGCGCGTAGTTCGAGCCCACCGCGATGGTGAGCAGCATGCCGACGACGTGCAGAATCCCGAGCCGCTCGCCGGCGGCTGCGAGCGCCGCGGCGACCGTGAGCACCGCGAGCGCCAGAGGGGTGACGACGCGCAGCGCGCGCGGCGGCGACAGGGTCCCTGCCAGGAGTACGCACAGGGCGGCGAGCCCGGCCAGCGACAGTGACACTGCCTGCCGGAGGTAGTGCGCGTAGAGCCCGTCCGCCTCGGCTTTGAGGTCGAGCAGGCTGGCGGCGGGCGTGGCCGCGCCGACCGCGGCCCGGAGGCGCGCGAGAGCCACGGGCGGGAGATCACCGCCACGCGGCCCGCTGACGGACACGTAGGCTGTGGCGCCCGGTCCCGCACTCTGGATCAGCGCATCGAGCGCGGCGCCGAGAGGTGTCCCCGCGAAGTCAGCCGGCTCGACGGGGGCCGCAGCGCGTGCCTGCTCCACGTCGCGCATGAAGGGCTCGAGCCGCGCCGCGCTCACTGGCAATCCCTCGAGCGCTTTGCCGAGGCGGGTGGCGAGCTCAGCGGGCGCCGGCAGGCTTGCCTGGCGCGTGCGTTGCGTCGCGGCATCCGCGAGATAGCGCGTCGGCGTCTCGAAGCCGCCGATGACTCCCTCGTCAACCAGCGGAGCGAGATGCTCCGCGACCGCCCGTGCCGCCCCGAGCGCCGCGTCGAGGTCGGGCGCTGAGGCGACCACGAGATAGCGCGGGTCCGGCGCGCCGAGGTCGGCGCGCAAGCTGGCGTCGAGTTGCAGCGCGGCCTCGGGGATCGGGCTGAGGTCCGACAGTTCGCGACTGAGGAGCGCGGCGCGATTTCCATAGAGGACGAGCCCGGCGGTAAGCGCGATGAGCGCGAGCACGGCGCGTGCGGGGCGCAGCAGCGACAGCGCGCGCCACAGCCGCATGCCGGCATAGGTGAGATCGCGCGTGCGCAGCGTCGACGGGCGCCACTCGGGCAGCACCCAGCGCGTCACCAGCGCCGCCGCGATGAGACCGGCGATCGAATAGCAGCCGAGCTGCGCGAGTCCCTGAAAGCTCGACGGCACGAGCGCCGCGAAGCCGCACACCGAGGTCAGCATCCCGAGCCGGATCGTCGGCCACACCGAATTACGCCAGTCGCCGGGGGACGCGGCCGGCGGCGCCGCGCCACGCTCCGCCGACTGAATGAAGAGATAGATCGAGTAGTCGACCGCCTCGCCGATCAGCGTGATCCCGAAGCCGAGCGTGATGCCGTGTACGGTGCCAAAGCCGAGCGCTACGGCCGCGACCCCGGCGAGAGCACCCGCGGCCACCGGTACGAAGGTGAGAAGAAGCGCTGGCACCGAGCGGTAGGCCGCGAGCAGCAGCGCGGCGATGAGGAGCGATCCCAGTCCCGAGAGGCGAATCACGGAATCGCGAATCAGCCGGCGCGCCATCACCGCGAACACGCCGGGGCCGCTCATGCGCAGGGTCAGCGTTCCAGTTGCCACGGGCACCGCCCCGGTCGCGGCCGCAAATGAGCGCGCGATCGCGGCGCAGGCCCGCTCCTGCCCGTCGGTGTCGGACCCTCCGGCGCGGGTTTGCGCGATGAGGAGGGCACGGCGCCCGTCGCGCGAGCTCCACACCCCGTCGACGGCAGGCAGACTGCGACTGCCGAGCGTATCGAGAATATGGAGGGTCTCGCCGGTGGGATCGCGCGCGAACAGCGGCTTCGCCGCAAATCCCTGCGGCGAGGTGAGCAGCGCCAGGGTGTCGTCGATGGCGGCGTGCAGCCCCGCCACCGTGAAGCGCTGCGGCGTTACCGCATCACTCAGCAGGTAGCGATGCGCGGTGAGAAACGCCGCCGTATGCTCGAAGCCCGCGGGGTCGCCGTCGCTCACGGCGACGAACGCGGGGTCGGCGCGCAGCGCCCGGGCAAGCTCGGCCGCAACCTGCGCTCGCTGCGCCGCGCTCCCACCCTCGACCGCGACCATGATCACCCGCGAGGCGAGGCCGGTGCGCAGCTCATCCACCAGCAGGCGCTCACGCGGGGTCGGCGTGCGGGGCAGGAAGGCAGAAAGGTCCGCCGTGTAGGTCGCGTGTGCGATCACGGCCAGGGCGAGCGACGCCAGCACCCCGAAGATGACCGTGCCGGCCCACCCGGCGCGCGTCATGGCAGTTGCGCGCCGACGGTGAGGAGCGAGCGGTCGCCGTCGGCCTCGAGAATCTCGACGGTCTTGAGGTCCGTGCCTTCGCCGGTGATCGACACCGCACTGACGACGCGCTTGGCCTCAGGATCCCGCGGCGCGAGGCGCAGCGTCCAGCGCGCCGCATCGCCCTCGAGCTGCACGCTGAAGATACGCTCGAGCGCCGCCCGGTCTCCCGCGAGCGTCGCGCGCAGGCCCTCGATGAGGGGCGCGATCTGCGGCCAGGCCGCGAGCTCCACTGTGCGCGTGTGGCGCCCGCGGGTCGCGCTCAGCACCCCGTGCGCCAGCAGCAGGGTTTCGGGTCGCGGCTTCAGGATGCGCTTCTCGAGGCGGTCGGGCGCCTCGTACAGCAGCTCGCCCGAGGATTCGAGCGGTCGATCGAGCACCGCGAGGTAGTGCGCTTCCGTGAAGGCGACGTGGGCGTGGCGGCGCGCGGCGAGCCGCTGCAGGAGCGCATCGAAGGGATCGGAGCCGGCGGCTGCAGCGGCGGCCAGCGGGCCAGCCACGAACAGCAGCAGCGCCCAGGCCGCGCCGCGCGCTCGCGCGGCGCTCACCCCGCGGCCCCGCGCGCGTCGACTTCGGCGTCATGCCAGAAGTCATAGAAGTTGAACCAGTTGTAGGGATCCGAGCGGCAACACTCCTCGAGCACCGCCGCGTAGCGCCGGATCGCTTCCTGCACGCGCACTGCGCGCTCGCCGCGCGGCACCGTCGCGGAGAAATCCGCGATCTGGCGGAACACCACGTGGTAGCGATTGGCACCGCGGTACAGGCCAGCCATGAAGAACACCTGGCGCCTGAGCGCCGCTGCCGCGCGCATCGGACCGGATGGAAAGAGCGCCGGCGCACCCAGAAAGCTCACGCGCAGTGCCGGCGCCTCGCCGATGGTGCGATCGGCGAGCATGCCGACGAAGCCGCCCGCCTCGAGGCAGTCGCGGATCCGCAGCATCGCATCGAGATGCCCGAGCGGAATGATCTCGGGTGCTGAGGCGGGATTCGAGGCGTTGAAGGCACGGAGCTTGGTGGCGGCGTCCTCGTACATGGCCATCGCCACGCGCAGCCCCGGCTGACGGCGCCCGAGGGCGCTCATGATCTCGAAACTGCCGAGGTGGGCGCCGAGGAGAAAGGCGCCCGCTTCGCGCGCCACGATCGAGCGCAGCAGCGGCTCGTCCTCGATCCTGATGTCGAACAGCTCGTGACGCTCGCACGCCAGGTAGAGCCGGTCGAGAATCGTGGCAGCGAAGGTGAACACCTGGCGGAAGACGTCGGCGGCCGTTGGCCGACGGCCGAGCGCGCGTCGCAGATACTCCCGCGCGCAGCGCCGCGCCCGCGGCGCAAGCAGGAAGTAATAGCCGGCGATGCCGTAGAGGAGAACGCGGGCTGTCGGGCGCCCGAGAGCGAGCGACAGAAACACCATGCACCTGATCAGCGTCGCGCTGCCGCGCTCGCGCGCGCCGGCCCAGTGGGCGTCGCTGGTGCGCGGCTCGGCCACGGTGCCGGACCCGGCGGCTCGCGTCGCCGCCGACGGGCGCAGCACGCCGCTCGCGACCGCGCGCCCGGCGCTCGAGACGGTGAAGCGTATCGAGCCGTTCGGGCGCGGCTCGCACTCGAGGGTGAGCGTCTCTCCCGGTTGGACGGGCTTCAGGAACTTGGCGGCGCCCACGGTCCAGTGCCGCGCCGCGCCGCCGTGCGCCTGCTCGAGCGCCCGCACCGTCTCATCGAGCAGCACGACGCCCGGCAGGATGGGCGACCCGGGGAAGTGGCCCGCGAGCGCGGGATGCCGCGGGTCGATCGTGAAGGTGGTCGTCGCGCCCACGACTCACGCCGCCGTGGGTGGCTTCGTCTGCGCCGCGGCGAGCGAGCGCAATGCTTCCTGCGGGAGCTTCCCGGCGCTGGTGCGCGGCAGGCTCGCCACCAGCAGCAGCGGGCGCGGCAGGAACACGGGATCGATGCGCCGGCGCAGCTCCGCGGCGATCGCCGCGGCGTCGAGCCCCGGCGCGACCACGCAAGCGCCGACCCGGGTCACGGCGTCGTGGCCGGCTGGCGCGTCGCAGTGAAAGAAGGCGCCGTCGAGGACTCCGGGAATGGAGTTGAGCTGATGATTGAGATAGGCAAGGGAGCTGCGTTTGCCGGCAATGTTGACGAGGTCCGCCACTCGACCGTGCAGCAGGAAGCTGTCCCGGCCGGTCACTTCTATTACGTCGCACAGGCGGGTCGGCTGCACGACATGGCCACCGCGTGCCCAGGTCTCGCCGGCGCGCGACTCGAGCGTGACTTCGGGCCACAGACGCCACTGCGCGGTCTCAGTGGTGCGTCGCACGGCGATCGAGCCGGTCTCGGTGGTGCCGTAGATCTCGAGCAGCTGTGTATGGCAGCGCTGCTCGACCTCACTCGCGAGCTGCCCGGAGAGCGGCGCAGTCGCGGACACGATGAGGTCGGTGTCGGGAATCGAGCGGTCTGCGGCCATGAGTGCGCGCAGGTGTATGGGGGTCGTAACGAGCACGCGTGGCCTCGGAGCCGCCGCCAGCACCGCGCAGATGTCCGCCGGGTAGAAGGGCCGCTCGGCGGTGAGCGCGTGGCCGCTCGCGAGCGGCAGCAGCACACTGGCCTCGAAGCCGTACATGTGCTGCGGCGGTACGGTGGCAACGATGGCGTGCGATACGCCGGGGGTAAGGCCGAGCCGCTGCGCCGCCACCCACATGCACTCGAGGAGGCCGCCGAAAGACTTCTCATGCGGGACCGGGGTGCCGGTCGATCCCGAAGTGAACACCCAGGCGGCGCGCTGGCTGGCCTCGATCTGCGGCACGAGCGCGGCGAAGCTGACCTCACCCGGGACGCTGGACCCGACGGGGAAGCGCACCAGGGGCAAATCGATATCGCATTCGTCCTCGTCGGTCAGACAGACGGCATCCGGGGCGAATCTCTTCAGGTGTGCGATGACCTCGGGGGTACGCGTCGAGGGCAGCAGGCTCACCTTGCCGGTGGCGAGCGCCGCGGCCAGTCCTGCCGCGAAGCGGTAACGATCGCTGCAGACGTTGAGGACGTTTCCGCCGCCGCCGAGGGCGGCGCCGGCGCGCGCGACGTCGGCGAGAAACTGCCCGGCGAGGATCGGCGCCCCGCCGCGGTAGGCGAGCACCGCGTCGGCCGATGCGTGCGCGATCAGCGGCAGCCTGGCCAGTTGATTACTTCGTCCTGTGAGCGTTGACGTATTCGGCGAGGTGGCGCAGCGAGCCGAAGATGCGCTCGTTGTCCTCGCTGTCGGCGCGCAGCTGCACCCCGTACTGCTTGGATACCACCAGCGCGACCTCCAGGATGTCGATCGAGTCGAGCCCCAGGCCCTCGCCGTACAGGGCCTGGTCCGGGCCGATGTCGGCCGCCGGGACCTCGAGATTCAGCGCCGCCACGATCAGGCCGGCGAGCTCGCGCGTGAGCGCGGCGACGCCGGAAGAATCGGCCGAATGTCGGAGAGAAAATACGTTGTCGGACATTGCAAATCAGGGACTTGAGACAGTTGGCGGCATTATACAAGGGCGGGTCCTGCGGCAACCAGCGGCCGGAACTGGGCCGTGCGCCAGGGCCCGCCAGGGCCGTCAGTGTGCGATGCGGCGCGCGACCAACAGCGGCAGGCGCACCAGGAAGCCGCAGAACAGGCGCGTGTACATCCAGGTAAGCAGCAGGTTGTCGCGCCAATAATTGAAGTGCGACACACCGCCGTCCGCAGGCGAGAAGTAGCGGCACGGCGCCGGCAGGTTGTGCGCTGGCACGCCCCGCCAGCTGAGGCGCACCACAGCCTCGGCGTCGAAATCGAAGCGCCGCATCCAACGCGTCCGCTGCATGACTTCGAGGAGCGGCGCTATCGGGTAGACGCGGAAGCCGAACAGCGTATCCGCGATCCCCGACCACAAGGTCTCGAGATTGGTCCACCAGTTGGCGACGCGTCGCCCGCGCACGCGTATGCGCGGCGCACTCGCGTCGAACACGGGTGCCCCGAGGATCATCGCCTCGGGCGCCGCCGACGAGGCGCTCATGAAGCGGGCGATGCAGTCTGCGGGGTGCTGTCCGTCGGAGTCCATCGTCAGCACGTGGGTGTAGCCGGCGCTGCGGGCCGCCTGGAGCCCGTCGAGGAGAGCCGCGCCCTTGCCGCCGTTGCGTTCGCGCACCAGCACGCGCAGTCCCGGATCGTCACGCGCGAGCGCAGTCAGCAGTGCCGCCGAGCCGTCGGTGCTGCCGTCGACGACGACCCATACCGGATCCCAATGGGCGCGCGCGGCGCGCACCGTTACGGACAACCGCACACCGGGGTTGTAGCTCGGGATCAGCACCAGGTGAGTCGCCGAGCGCGTCACTCGTCGCTCTCGACCAGGCGTTGGGACTTGCCGATCATCCAGACGAAGCCGAGCCCGCCGCTCCAGTAGTTGTCGCGCTTCACCAGCGGGCTGGGCGAGAAGGCCGCTCCCCCGAGGGAGTCGTGCCGCAAGTAGGCGCCGATCCAGTAGTCCGGGAAGCGTCGCGCGAGCGACACCAGCGCCTGCGTGCCGGCGTAGCCGCCGGGTGCCGCGTAGGCGGGGCGCGTGGGCGCCGCGTACTGCGGCGCGACGCTGTAGAAGTAATCGTCGTAGCGGCGCTGCGCAAACAGCGGGCCGGCGAGCAGTCCGAGCTTCCAGCCGGTTGGCGCCGCGTACTGCGCCAGGTCGAGGTTCAGGTGCGGCGCGTAGAACCAGCCGATGCCGCGGGGATGGGACTCGACGGTGAACGCGGTGCGCGCCGGCAGCTGCAGGTCGAGCTTCGCGCGCGAGTCCGCCGAGCGCCACAGGTGGGCATTCAGCGACGGCCCGATCTCGACCGTAGAGCGCAGATCCGGCATCCCCGCGCGTGCCGAGTCGTTGCGCACCGGGGTGGTGGCGTTGACGCTCAGGTTGAGCTCGATGCGGTCCTGGCGGAACAGCTTGCCGCGCAGTCCGTCGCGGTCGGACTGCAGGAACTTACCGCGGTAGACGAAGTAGGGCACCGGCACGGGGTAGACGTGCGTGGTGTCGGCGCCGCGGTAGTCGTTGAACACCACTGCACCGACCCCCAGGCCGAATTCCCACAGCGGCTGCTGCGCGGGCCACGCGCAGCGCGGGGCGAGCGCCGTCAGCACGATGAGCGCCGCGGCCGGCGCGACCCGCCCCAGGTCGCGCCGGCCGACCCTGCGGCGGCGATCGCTCACGCGTCGGCTTTGAGCGGGCACATGGCGGTCGCCTCGATCTCGACCAGCAGATCCTGGCGACAGATGTCGGCCTGCAGGTAGATGACCCGTGCGTCCGCGCCGAGCGCCGGGCCGAGCTGGCCCTGGATCGCGGGCAGGTCGGCCGGCCGGCGCACGTACACCTTGCAGGCGAGCGAGTCGAGCGCGAAACGCGCGCCCCGCTCGACGCGATTGGCCTCCTCGAGCAGAGCCGCAATGTTGGCGAGTGTCTCGCGGGTCTGCGCCGCGGTGTCACCGACATGAATGGAGCGGTGGCCGACGATGCTCGCGGTTCCGGAGATGAAGAGCGCCAGGCTGTCGCGCTGGCGCAGCAGGGTCGCGCGTGAGAACGCCGGCGCGTGACTGCCGTACTCGCGCGGGTAACGGTAGGCGCTCAGCTGGCGCGGATTCTCGATGAAGGCGGGTGCCACACGGCCGGCCAGGAAATAAACGACCAGCGGGCTGCCGCTCCCGGCCCCGAGCGCCGAGGCGGCCGGGACCTTGCCGCGGACGGCGCGGCCACAGGCACTCAAGGCGTGCTGGCGCGCGCGGTTGAACTGGCGGTAGCGCTCGATGCCATCGGTACCGCGGTTGATGTCCGGCAGGTAGTTCCACACGCGCAGCAGGTGGGGAAACCCGAGCGCATCGAGCGTGGCGCAGATCTCGCGGTAGGCCTGCTCGGTGGCCGCGTGCAGTGCCGAGGGGGCGGCGGGACCAGCGGGCACGCCGGCGGGGATGTCCGACTCCGCGAGCGCGATGCAGCCGAACAACAGGTTCTCGCTGCGGCGGAAGTGCACGCGGTTGCGGCGGCCCGACTCGGCCGGCTGGCCCGAGCGCCATACCTCGTAGACGTCGGCGGTACCGAGGAGCAGCGGCGTGTTGACCTCGGCGACCGGGATCTCACCGGCGCCCGGTGGCGGGGCGGACGGGCGGGCGAAGCTGGCGACGCCGAGCACATCGGCGCGCTCAGTCGCCCGGTACTCGTCCGGCGACAGGTAATCGAGGCGCAGCCCGTCCGGGGCCTGCATCAAGCGCACGACGCCCGAGTCACTTGCCCGGCTTGGAGTCGTCGCTCTTGGAAGTCACGGCGTCCTTGGCCTTCTCGGCGCCGTGCTCCACGCCCTTGCCGACCGCCTTGGCGCCGTGGGCGATTGCCGCCCCGGCCTTCTTCGAGTCCTCCTTCACGGTCGCGCGCGCAGGCGCGGTCTTGTCCGCGACTTTGTGCCCGACTTTGCGGGACGTTTCGGCGACTTCGTGACCGACCTTCCTGGAGGTGTCGGCGATCTCGTGTCCGACCTTCTTGGAGGCGTCGGCGACCGCGTGGCCCGCGGTCTTCGCGTCTTCCTTGATGGTCTCCTTGACACCGGAGCTCTGGGTCTCCTGCGCGTGGACGGGCGCGACGCTCAGGGCGAGTGCCGCCACGGCGGCTGCGAGTATCGGGGTTGCTTTCATAGGCAACTATCGTACGACAGTCGGCGCGCTCTCGCACCGTCGAGCGGCTGCTAAAGCGGTGCCAATCGTCAACTCATTCGGGCAAACTCGCCGGATGCGTTTCGACCGCCTGCCCATCGCGGTGCTGCGGACCCGCTACGTCCCGGGCGGCTGGGACGTGCTCGCCTTCATCCTGGTGTTTGCTTTCTTCGCCTACTTCGCCCAGGCGGCGCACGGCCTGACCGGCTCGCTGTCACGGCTCGAGGCGACGCCCATCTCGCTCGACCCGAGTGCGCTCTTCGGCTACTCGGCACGCACGGCGCTGCGCATGCTCCTCGCCATGGTGGCCTCGCTGGTCTTCACGTTCACCTACGCGACGCTCGCCGCCAAGAGCCACCGCGCCGAGATCATCCTGGTCCCGCTGCTCGACTTCCTGCAGTCGGTGCCGATCCTGAGCTTCTCGATCTTCATTCTCTTCTTTCTGCAGCTGACACCCGGGCGGGTCGCGGGGGCGGAGCTCGCCTCGATCTTCCTGATCTTTACCAGCCAGGCCTGGAACATGGCGTTTAGTTTCTACCACTCGCTGCGCAGCATTCCGGACGAGCTGGTGGAGGTGGCGCGCAACTTCCAGTTGAGCCCATGGATGCGTTTCTGGAGGCTCGAGGTGCCGTTTGCGATGCCGTCGCTTATCTGGAACATGATGATGTCGATGTCGGGCGGCTGGTTCTTCGTCACGGTCTCAGAGGCGATCACCGTCGGCAACACGACCGTGACGCTTCCCGGGGTTGGCTCCTACATCGTGACCGCCATGGAGCAGAAGAACCTTGGGGCGACCGGCTGGGCGATCCTCGCGATGCTGATCGTCATCCTGATCTTTGACCAGCTGCTGTTCCGGCCGCTGATCGCGAGCGCCGACTGGTTCCGCCTCGAGCAGGAGGCAGGATTCACCCCGAGCCGCTCCTGGGCGCTCACCATGATGCGCCGCTCGCGGCTCCTGCGCTTCGTCGGGTCGGGCTTTGGCGCACTGCTGCGCGCCGGCGTGAAGCCGGTCGCGGTCTGGGGCGCGGCGCCGCCGCGCCCGCCGAGCCTGTTGCGCTCGCGCTGGGTGGACTATCTGTGGTACGCGGTCCTGATCCTCATCGGGGTCGTGGCGCTGTGGAAGACGACGCAATTCGTGCTCGGCGAGGTGCGGCCGGCCGAGATCGGGCGCGTGCTGCTCTATGGGCTCTTCACGCTCACGCGGGTCGCGGTGCTGATCGCACTCGCGAGCCTGATCTGGGTCCCGATCGGGGTGTGGGTGGGCCTGCGGCCGCGGGTGGCGGACATCGCCCAGCCGATCGCGCAGTTCCTCGCCGCCTTCCCGGCGAACCTGTTCTTTCCGCTGGTCTTCTCGGCGATCGTGCTCTTCAAGCTGAGCCCCGACATCTGGCTGAGTCCGCTCATGATTCTCGGCACGCAGTGGTACATTCTCTTCAACGTGATCGTCGGCGCTTCGGCGATCGCGCCGGACCTGCGCTATGCGAGCGAGAACCTCGGTGTACGCGGGTGGCTGTGGTGGCGCCGGGTGGCGCTGCCGGCGGTGTTCCCCTTCTACGTCACCGGGGCCATCACGGCCTCGGGCGGCTCGTGGAACGCGAGCATCGTGGCCGA
>DASXKA010000197.1:0-13662 GCA_036497085.1 Steroidobacteraceae bacterium
AGCAGCACCAGCGCACTGCCCTCGAAGCCGCCCGGGAGCCTGGCGAATTCATCGAGGAGCTTGCGATACTCGGCGCGGCAGACCTCCATGTGCTGCGGATTGTCCGCGGAAGCGGCCAACATGGCGGCGCCGACCGCGGGACGCTCGGGGTTCAGCTCGAGCAGGACGCGCACCCGCTCGCTGAACAGCTCGGCGCGTGAGGGCTTACGGGCGCGGCGCGCGCTGCCGTTGCCGCTGCGCGCTGTCTTCTCGGAGCGGAGCGCGAGCCGCCTCGACACCTCGGCGTCCACGTCCTGGAAATGCCGCGACAACATGCCCTCGAGCAGCGCTTCCTTGGAGGGAAAGTGATACAAGAGGCCACCCTTGCTGACGCCCGCCGACTTTGCCACGGCATCGAGGGTCAGGTGTGTTGCGCCCGACTCGACCACCACTCGTTCTGCCGCATCGAGCAGCCGGTCGCGCGCGGGACGCAGCGGAATAGGTTGGCGGAAGTACATACAGTGGCGAGCGCAGCTGTGCGCTGTACGCGGTCGATCCCCGGAATCCAGGCAAGGCGGCAGACCCTACCGTCTGGACGGTCCAGAGGCCATCTCCCGATCGGGATAGAGGCATCAGCGACGTTTGGCGGCGACGCCGGCCGGCGTCGCGGTCAGGGCGCGATGCCCTGGCGGAGCGGGCTGCTCCTCCCCGTCACGAAAGCGTCACGGAGCGACGCTGACACTGCTCACCGGATGGATCTCGTTCCATTGAGCGTGGAACGTGTCCTGCACGTACGTGCCGGTCAGGCTCACGTGTGACCCGACGGGCGGAAGCTGCACGTGATCGGTGTAGCCGCTGCAGGCACTCTGCGCGTCCTTCTGGGTAACCGGATAGCGGCAGATGATCTCGAACACCAGGTTGCCGCCCTCGGCATTCCTGTTGCCCGCGTTCAACATGCTTTGAAACTGCGGATCCAGCTGCAGCCAGCCGTGCGTGTCTCCGTCCGCCTCGCGGCGGACGCCGTCGGGTTGCCTGCCTGCGGTTGCATCCACGAGGGTTCCCGTGACCGTGACACACGCGCTCCTCACGATCAGCCGCGTGGGATGGTAGACGTGATTCCACAGGGTCGAGTCGCAGGCAGCCCCGGGCGCAGCGCCGGGGCCGATCGTCGCGCCCGGCTCCATCGGCCGTACGAGAGGCGCCGCCGGGATCGCGAGCAGCCTGGCGTAGACCCAGCCCACCTGATCGTCCTCTGTTCGCACGTGGTAGTAGCCGCTGTCCGCGCTCGCATCCACCAGGGTGAGCCTCGCTCCCCGGTGCAAAACGGTGACGATGGGACTGGCACCGGACGGATCGCGCCTGAGATTTGCGCCGCGCGTCGTCGTGGCCTCCTGAGCCAGAGCGAGAAGCGGCAGCAGGCCGAGGAGGGCGAGCGCCGGGGCTCCTGCGGGGATACGGTTCATGCGGGTGTCCCTGGGTATCGATTCAACAGTCTACGGGCGCGGAAAGGCCGCGGCCATCTCGCGCAGCCAGACGAGCAGTTGCTGCACCTTCGGCATGGTCACGTACATTTCCGGGCACACGAAGTAGTACGCGCGCGGGCAGGGCACGGTGCGCTCGCTCGCGCGCACGATGCGCCCGGATGCCAGATCCTGCGCCGCGAGCGACCAGCGCGTCAGGGCGAGGCCGATTCCCTGCTCGGCGCCGGCCAGCACGGTGAGCGAATCGTCGAAGGCGGTGCCGCGCTCCTGCCAGGCGGGCGCGCTTCCCGGGTGCAGCCACTGCGACCACTCTTCATCGGACGTATGCAGCAGCGGGAAGCGCTTCAGATCCGTGGCGTCGCGCAGCGGGCCGTGCTTCGCCAGCAGCGCACGCGTGCACACGGGCAGAAACCACTCGTCCATGAGCTTCTCGCTGTAGAGGCCGGCGGTCGGGCCGCTGCTCATGCGCACCGCCGCGTGAAACTCGCTGCTCGCGAAGTCGACGGGCGTACGCGAGGTGTGGATGCTCAGCTCTATCTCCGGATGCCGGTCGTGAAACTGCGGCAGGCGCGGCAACAGCCACTTCTGCAGGAACGAGGCGAGCGTGCTGATGCTGAGCGCGCCGCTCGAGCGGTCCTGCCGCAGCTGTCGCATCGACTGCTGCAGCGTGCCGAGACCGCGCCTCACACCCGGGAGCAGCAGCTCGCCCTCGGCCGTGAGGCTGATCGTGCGCCCCTTGCGCCGAAAGAGCGGCACGCGCAGGTACTGCTCGAGTGCGCGTACCTGCAGGCTGACCGCCGCAGGCGTCACGTGCAGCGCCTCGGCCGCTTCCGTGAAGCTCAGGTGCGAGGCGACGCTCTCAAAGACGCGCAGCCCGTTGAGGGGCAGCCTCTCGAACCCCGGCAATCGTTTAGTTTTTCTTAAGGACCTCTTAGACATTGCGTTTGCTGCTTATCCCCCTCCCGCCGACACTGTGCGCCATCAAGTAGGAGGTGTTCTTTATGAAAACCAGCAACTTAGTAGTCCTGATGATAGCACTCGCCATCTCGCTGGGTGGGTTTGCAGGGATCAACTATCTCTTTACCAAGGTTGCGGGCGGCAACGAGCGGGCGTCCGCTGCGCTGACGCTGCGCGCCTGAGGGGCCCTGCCATGGAAGTCCACGCCGAGATCGAGTTTCTCGTCCCGGGGACCGGACGTCCCTTCACCTATGCGCGCGAGGCTCCGCCTGGGGGCGAGCCGGAGACCGCGCGCTTCGCGAGCCGGGGGGTCGGGATCCGCGACGTGCGCGGCGGTGAGGCGCTGCGGCTCGATGAGGCCGGCGCGACGCTCGGGCGCTGGGCGACCCAGGTGCGGCGCTTCGATGACGACGCTGAGGTGCGCGCGCGCTATTACCCGGAGAGTGCCGAGATCATCGGGGCGGCTCTCGGCGCCGACCGGGTCGTAGTGTTCGATCACAACGTCCGCCGCGGTGGTGCGGCCGGGCTGCCGGACCACGGACACGCCGTCGGCCGGCCGGTGCGCCATGCCCATACCGATTACACGCCAGGCTCGGCGCTGCAGCGGTTGCGCCAGGAGCTCGGTCCTCACGCGGAGGCGGGATTGTCGCGCTTCGTGCAGGTCAACCTGTGGCGGCCGATCCGCGGCCCGGTGCGGGACGCGCCGCTCGCGCTCTGCGACGGCGCGAGCGTCGCACCGCAGGCGCTACGCGCCGTCGAGCTGCGCTACCCGCAGCGAACGGGCGAGATCTGCTACCTCGTGCACCAGCCCGGGCAGCGCTGGTACTTCGCCTCGGACATGGGGGCCGACGAGGCCTGGCTGTTCAAGAACTTCGACTCTGCGTCCGCGGAGCACGCCAGCGCCGCGCCGCACAGCGCGTTCACCGATCCGCGCCATCCGCGGGTCGCACCGCGCGAGAGCATCGAGGTCCGTGCGCTGGCGATCTTCCGCTGAGCAGCCGGCGAAAAGACTACGGCGGCGCGGGTCCCTCGCTCACCCGCACCAGGTCGGCAGGGCGAATCCACTTGCGGAACGCAGCCTGCACGGCCGCCGGCTCGAGCTCTACATAGTGGCGGGCGGCGTTGCTCGGCTCATCGAGCGGCAGCCCTGCGTCGCGCCGTCCCAACATGCCGCGGGCAATCTCCGCGACGCCGGCCTCGGAGAGCGGCATCTGCCGCAGCAGGTACGCCTTGACACGCGTCAGCTCGTCGGCGCCGACCGGTGTCTCCTGCATGGTAGTGAGCTCGCGCGCGACCATGGCGGCGGCCTTGATGACGTTCTCGGGGTCGCTCGCATATTCGACCAGATAGACGCTGCGCGTGCGGCCCGCCTGCAGCACCGAGTCGACCCCGTACACGAGGCCGGCGTTCTTGCGCAGGTCGACGCTGAGACGCGTCGAGTAGAAGCTGCCCCCGAGCACCGCGTTGCCGAGCGCGAGCGGGTAGTAGTCGGGGTCGGCGCGCGTCAGGGCGAGGTTCTGCGCCAGCACCACCCGATCCTGCACGCGGCTCGCGTCCGGTACCGCGACGACTCCGGCGTGGTTCGGCGGCGCGGACGGCAGCTCGATCGGTGGCGCCGGGCCGCTCGCGCTCCAGGCGCCGAAATAACGGGCGACCGCGGCGGCGGCGGCCTCGGGAGTGACCTTGCCGACGATCACGATGGTCGCGAGATCCGGGCGGAACACCTTCTGGTAATAAGCTCGCACGGTGGCGTCGGTGAGCGCGTGCACCGACTCCGCCGTCGCCATGCGCAGGCTCGGGTCGTCCGCGGGAAACAGCGCCGCACGCAGCGAGTGCTGCGTGAGAAAGCCCGGGCTCACGTTGCGGGCGGCCACGCCCTGCGCGACCTGGGCGCGGATCACCTCGAGGGCGGCGGACGGCAGCGCCGGATGCAGCTCGTTGTCGGCGAGCAGCTCGAGCGCCCGGTCGAAATGCTCGGCGAGTGACTGCACCGAGAAGTCGGTGCCGGCGTGCTCGCGCGCGCCGATGGCATCGAGGGCGCGTTGAAACGCGAGCCGGTCGAGCTGCTCGCTGCCGTAGGGGAGCAGCCGCTCGAGCACCTGGCTCACGCCCTCCTGCCCGGCGAGCTCCTCGGTCTCGGGGCGGTTGCGGATGTGGCCGTATACGCTCACCGTGTCGCTGACGTCCACGCTCTGCACGATCAGCGTGAGCCCGTTCGGCAGCGTGCTGACGACCGGATGCAGCGTTGACGGCGGCACTTCCAGGCGCGCGAGCGCCTTGCTGGCCCACGCGGGGAGCGCGGTCGCATGTGCCTCCCCGAGCGTGATCGCCTCGTGCCCGCCGAAGCCTCCGCCGCCGGGCATCGGCCGGCCCGAGCCGTGCGGCAGCATGATCCCGGTGACGGCGTGGCTCAGGTCGAGGTACTGCCGTGCCACGCGATTCACGTCCGCGACGGTCACCTTCTCGATGCGCTTCAGGTCATCGTCCGGAGACTCGAGCCCGAAGATCGCGACCGCATCCGACCATACCGCGGCGAGCTCGCTGATCGAGTTGCGCTGCAGCTGCGCATCGCTGCGTTCCTGGAGCTTGGCGGCGTCCACCAGCTCGGCGGGTACGCCCTCGCGCGCGACGCGCGCGAGTATCGCGCGCACCTCGCCCTCGAGCGCGTGTGGATCGCTGCCCGCGTTGAAGGAGGCCACCGCGTAGGCCACCCCGGCCTGCGGCAGCGGGTCGAGGGAGAACTCGGCCGCGAGCGCCTTGCCCGCGGGCACGAGCCCGTAGAGATCGAAGCGCCGGTTGCTGAGCACGTCCGCCAGGACCTCGAGCGCGGCGAAGTCGTCGGAGCGCGGGCCGGGTGTGCGCAGCGCGACCATCAGGGTGCCGCTCGGCCGATCGGTGTCGACGGTGAACGAGCCCGGTGCGATCGCGCGCGGGTGCACCGCCGCCCGCGCCGGCAGCTTCTTCGCACGGATGTCGCCGAACAGGCTCTTCACCTCGCTGAGCGCCCCTGGCGGATCGACGTCGCCGGCGATCACGAGGATGGCGTTGTTGGGTGCGTACCAGGTCTGGTGAAAGCTCTGCAGCATCTCCGCCGTGGTCTTCTCGAACGACGGCCGCGTGCCGAGCGCGTCGTGCGCGTACGGCGTGCCGGCGAACAGGCGCGCGCGCAGCTTCGAGTACAGCACATAGCCGGGCTCGGACAGATCCTGCGCGACCTCCTGCTCGATCGCGCCGCGCTCCTGGCTCCACTCCTTCGCGCTGTTGAGCGCCGCGCGCATGCGCAGCCCCTCGATGTGCAGCGCCACGTCGAGATCCTCGGCGGGCACGGTGAACAGGTACTGCGTCAGCCCTTCGCGGGTGTCGGCGTTGAAGTCGCCGCCGAGAACGCTGCCGATGTCGGCGAGCTGATCGGCGGTGAGCCCCGGGCTGCCACGGAACATCATGTGCTCCTCGGCGTGCGCGGTCCCGGGGAAGCCCACCGGCGCCTCATCCGAGCCGACCAGGTAGTTGACGGAGGTCGTGACCACGGGCGCGAGCGAGTTGCGCACCACGATGACCCGCAGCCCGTTGGCGAGCGTGGCGCGCAGTACCTCGCCGTCGGCTGCGGCCGCGGCGCAGGGCGCGGCTGCAGCCGCCAGGGCGAGCGAGGCGATCAGGAGGGGCCGCATGCGTGCCTACTTCCGGTAGCGGGGGGGTGCGCAGTATAGCGAAGGCGCTCGGCACGCGACCTGAGCGCGGCCGCCGCCATCTTTTGCCACAAAGCATCCCGTCCACTGACGCCTTTGCATCATCGGCGCGGCCCGCGTCTGCGTTGAACTGTCTCTCGTACGGGACCGCTTCGGTTGCGGTCGACCGACCCATCAACGAGAGGAGGCAACATGACTACGCGGAACTCAAGATACCTTGGCTGCGGGCTCGCGGCCGCGGCCTGTCTTGCCGGGACACCGGTGTGGGCGGGAACCGGCGCCGCGCCCGACGGCAACGCCAAGGCGGAGGACATCGGCATCGTCACGGGGCTGGCCGTGGGAGCCGCGGCCGGCGGGCCGATCGGCGCCGTGATCGGCGCGGCCGCCGGCGGTCTCATGGGCGATCGCTACACCCGCGAGAAGCAGACCGCGCGCGAGCTGGGCACGGACCTCGGCAAGAGCGAGGCCGAGCGCGCCCGGCTCGCCGCAAACATCACCGAGCTCAACGGCTCGCTGGCGCAGTTGCGCACCCACGGCGCGCAGCTCGAGCACACGCTGGCCGCGGTCGATGCAGTCGGGATGGACGTCAGCTTTCGCACCGACGACACCTCGATCAAGGCCGATGACATGGGGCCGCTGCTGAAGCTCGGCGCCCTTGCGGCGGCCGTCCCGGACGCGACGCTGCGCGTGGCGGGCTTTGCCGACCCGCGGGGGGATGCGGCTTACAACGAGGCACTGTCGCAGCGGCGCGCCGCGGCGGTGGCCGCTGCCCTGGTCTGCGCCGGCATGGCGCGCGAGCGGCTCATCGTCGAGGGTCACGGCGCGGGCGAGTCGAGCAGCGCGGCCGGCGACCTCGACGCCTACGCGCTCGACCGGCGGGTCACGGTGCGGCTCGAGCGCGCCACGCTCACGCCGCCGGCTGGCGCGACGGCCGCGAGCACCGGCGGGCCGCTTCCCGGAACCGGTCCGTGAGGAGCTCGGCGGGCCTGCGCCCGGATGCGCCGCGGACGCTCGGGTCCGCGGCGCACCTTCGCGCTAGAATCTGCTGGCACCAGCACCTGCGCGGCGCCCACATGAGCACCTCCATCGTACGGCTCGACGCCACTCTCGCCGCGGACGTTTCCGAGCCGCCGGCCGACCGCCTGGTCGCGGGCGCACCGGAGCTGCGCGTGCAGAACTACTACACGGACGGCACGCAGCAGTTCTTTGCCGGGCGCTGGGCGGCGACGCGCGGCAAGTGGCGGGTGCGCTATACGGAGAACGAGCTGTGCGTGCTGACGGCCGGGCGCGTGGTGATCGAGAGCTCTTCCGGCGAGCGCAGCACGTTCGGGCCCGGCGACGCATTCGTCGTGCCCGCGGGTTTCTCCGGCACCTGGGAGGTGCTGGAGGACTGCACCAAGATTTACGCGATCTTCGAGCCCACCCCCGGCTGACATAACATCGCTGCGCATTGAACCCCGTCGCAGATCCGCGACGGCTTCCTTCTCCGTGCGCCGCGCCCATGAGAGTCTTCCTTGACTCTTGTCGGGTGTTGTTGCTCCTGGAGGCTCTTATGCAGACGATAACCGTGGTCGCATCGCGCGGCGGCTTTGGACTCACCGAGATGGAGATGCTGATCGGCAGCGCGCTGGTAGTCGCGCTGGTCGCGTGGACGGTGCTGTCGCGCGTCAGGCATTTCCGCGGCAAGCCGCACGCCTAGGATCCCGCCGCCGGAGGACCGCGCCGGCGCGCCGCGCGCGCACCGCTCCGGGAGCCGTGGTCACTGCGCGCGCAGCACCTCGCCGAGCGTGCCGAAGATCCGCTCGATCTGCGCGCGCTCGACGATGAGCGGCGGCGACAGCGCGATGATGTCGCCGGTCTGGCGTACCAGCACGCCGCGCTCGAAGCACTTCACGAACACCTCGTAGCCGCGCGCCCCCGGCTTGCCGGCCTGCGGCGCGAGCTCCAGTCCGCAGATGAGCCCATAGGCGCGCACGTCGATGACGTGCGGCAGGCCCTTGAGGCCATGCGCCGCGTCCTCCCACTCCTTGGCGAGCGTGCGTGCACGCGTCAGGAGTCCCTCGCGCTGGTAGATGCCGAGCGCGGCGAGCCCGGCCGCGCAGGCCACCGGATGCGCCGAGTACGTGTAGCCGTGGAACAGCTCGATGCCGTCCGGGCCCTGCATGAAGGCCTCGTAGATCGGCTTGCCCACCAGCACCGCCCCCATCGGCACGCAGCCGTTGGTGATTCCCTTGGCGAGCGTGATCATGTCAGGGGTCACGCCGAATTCCTGCGCCGCGAACGGCGAGCCGGTGCGCCCGAACCCGGTGATCACCTCGTCGAAGATGAGGAGAATGCCGTGCCGGTCGCAGATCTCGCGCAGGCGCTTCAAGTAGCCGCGCGGTGGCAGCAGCACGCCGGTCGAGCCCGCGAGCGGCTCGACGATGACCGCGGCGATGGTCGAGGCGTCGTGCAGCGCGACCAGCCGCTCGAGCTCATCGGCGAGATGGGCGCCGTGCTCGGGCAGGCCGCGCGAGAACGCGTTGCGCGCCAGGTCGTGCGTGTGCGGCAGGTGATCGACGCCCGGCAGGAGCGAGGCCGACCACGTCTTGCGGTTGGGCGAGATGCCGCCGACCGAGATGCCCCCGAAGCCCACCCCGTGGTAGCCGCGCTCGCGGCCGATGAGGCGCGTGCGCGCCGCATCGCCGCGCACGCGGTGATAGGCGAGGGCGATCTTGAGCGCGGTATCGACCGATTCCGATCCCGAGTTGGTGAAGAACGCGTGATCGAGCCCGCTCGGGGCGAGCTTCACCAGCTCGTTGGCGAGCTGGAAGGCACCCGGATGTCCCATCTGGAACGGCGGCGCGTAGTCCATGCTCTCGAGCTGCGCGGCGACCGCCGCGGTGATCTCGCGCCGGCCGTGTCCGGCGTTGACGCACCACAGTCCCGCCACGGCGTCGAGAATCTCGCGCCCGTCGGCGGTCCAGTACTGCATGCCGCTCGCGCGCGCGAGCAGCCTGGGTGCCGCCTTGAACTGCCGGTTCGCGGTGAACGGCATCCACAACGCTTCCAGTTCGCTGCGCTTCAGCGCTTCGCTCAGGGCCATGGGGTCTTCTCGGTGGGGCGGACTTGGGGGGCCCGGATGATAAATAAAGTGGACAAACCAAGCCACCAGACCCATATTCACGCGCCTCTCGTTTAAGATACTAAACACCATGAGCATCGACGTCGGTGCGCGGCTGCGCAGCGTCCGCACCAGCTTCGGGTTGTCGCAGCGCGAGCTCGCGCGCCGCGCGGGCGTCACCAACGGACTCATCTCTCTCATCGAGCAGAACCGGGTGAGCCCATCGGTGAGCTCGCTGAGGAAGGTGTTGGACGGCGTACCGATGTCGCTCGCCGAGTTCTTCACCCTCGACCTGAGCGCCGCGCCGCAGGCGTTCTTCGGCGCCGACGATCTGGTCGAGCTCGGCAACGCGGAGGTGTCGCTGCGGCTCGTGGCCGCGCAGCGTGCCGGCCGGCAGCTGACGCTGCTGCACGAGCGGTACGCCGCCGGGGCCGGCACCGGCGAGGACCTGCAGGCGCACCGCGGCGAGAAGGCCGGCGTCGTGATCCGCGGGCGCATCGAGCTCACCGTCGGCGGCGCGACGCGGGTGCTCGGGCCCGGCGAGGCCTATTATTTTGCCGGTCAGCTGCCCCATCGCTTTCGCAATGTCGGGCGCGAGGCGTGTGAGATCATCAGCGCCAGCACCCCCGCGACCCTCTGAAGGATTTAGAGCGTCCCATGAACGCACAACCCGCTCCGCTATCCTGGCACGAGCGCGCCGGCGCGCTTTCCATCCGCACCCAGGCCTTCGTCGACGGGCGTTACGTCGCGGCCGCCTCGGGCGCCACTTTCGATTCGATCAACCCCGCGACCGGCAATCTCCTGGCACGCGTCGCATCCGGTGACGCGCTGGACATCGACCGCGCGGTGAAGGCGGCGCGCGGCGCCTTCACCGCCGGCGTCTGGGCGCAGCGCACGCCCGCGGAGCGCAAGCAGATCCTGCTGCGTTTCGCCGAGCTGATCGCGGGACACGGCGATGAGCTCGCGCTCCTCGAGACACTCGACATGGGCAAGCCGATTACCGACAGCCTGAAGGTCGACATCCCGGGCGCGGTGCGCTGTCTGCGCTGGTACGCCGAGGCCATAGATAAGGTGTACGACGAGGTGGCACCCACCGGGCCGGGGGCGCTCGCACTCATCACCCGCGAGCCCGTGGGGGTGGTCGGCGCGATCGTGCCGTGGAACTTTCCGCTGCTCATGGCGGCCTGGAAATTCGCACCGGTGCTCGCCACCGGCAACTCGCTCGTGCTCAAGCCTTCGGAGAAGTCGCCCCTCACGGCGCTCCGGGTCGCCGGGCTCGCCGTCGAGGCGGGCGTGCCACCGGGCGTGTTCAACGTCGTGCCGGGACTCGGCCCGACGGCCGGCAAGGCGCTCGCGCTGCACATGGACGTCGACTGCATCGCCTTCACCGGCTCGACCGCGACCGGCAAGCAGGTCATGCAGTACGCGGGGCAGTCGAACCTCAAGCGCGTGTCGCTCGAGTGCGGCGGCAAATCTCCCAACATCGTGCTGGCCGACTACCCGGACCTCGACCGGGCCGCCAAGGCGGCCGCGTTCGCCATCTTCTTCAACCAGGGGGAGATGTGCTCGGCGGGCTCGCGCCTGCTGGTGCACGAGAGCATCCGCGACGCGGTGCTGGAGAAGGTGCAGGCCGTGGGCCGCAAGCTCCAGCCGGGCGATCCGCTCGATCCCGCCACGCGCCTCGGCGCCATCGTCGACGAGACGCAGATGAAGCGCGTGCTCGGTTACATCGACTCCGGCCGGCGCGACGGCGCCCAGGTGCGCTTCGGCGGACGGCGGGTGCGCGAGGACAGCGGCGGCTACTTCATCGAGCCCACGGTGTTCGACCAGGTCCAGCCGCGCATGGCGATCGCGCGCGAGGAGATCTTCGGGCCGGTGCTGTCGGCGATCACCTTCAAGACGGTCGACGAGGCGGTCACGATCGCCAACGACGTGATCTACGGCCTCGCCGCCGCAGTCTGGACCCGCGACCTCACCACTGCACACCGCGTGGCGCGCGCGCTGCGGGCGGGCACCGTGTACGTCAACTGCTACGACGCCGACGACCTCACGGTGCCGTTCGGGGGCTTCAAGCAGTCGGGCCTGGGGCGCGACAAGTCGCTGCACGCGCTCGAGAAGTACACGGAGCTCAAGTCGACGTGGATCGATCTGGCGCAGGAGTGAGTCCCCCCGGCGACCTGCCGCGCCGCGCGCTGCCGGCCGCTTCCATCTGACGTGACTGCAGCGGCGCTCAAGTTCCTGGCGAGCGCGCCGCGCGGACTATCGGACCTGCTGGCACGCGAGCTCGCCGACTGCGGTGCGCGCGAGCTGCGCGAGCGCTCGACCGGCGTCGCCTTCGCGGGCGCGCTCGAGAGCGCTTATCGCGCCTGCCTCTGGTCGCGGACCGCGAACCGCGTGTTTCTCGAGCTCGGCTCGTTTGAAGCGCGCGATGCGCAGGAGTTCTATGCCGCGGTGCGTGCGATTGACTGGTGCGCGCACCTGGCACCGGGAGCCACGCTGGCGTGCGATTTCAGCGGCCGCCACCCGGCGATCACGCATACCCACTTCGGTGCCCTCAGGCTCAAGGACGGCATCGTCGACGCGCTGCGCGCCGCGACCGGCTCCCGCCCCGATGTCGCGCTCGCGCGCCCCGACGTACGCGTCCACGCCCACTCCCACGGCACGCATCTCACGGTGGCCCTCGACCTCGCGGGCGAGAGCCTTCACCGGCGCGGCTACCGCGGCGCCGCGGGTGAGGCGCCGCTCAAGGAAAACGTCGCCGCAGGCATGCTGCTGCGCGCCGGGTGGGAGTCGCTCGCCGCGCAGGGCGCCGAATTCCTCGACCCTCTGTGCGGATCCGGCACCTTGTGTATCGAGGCCGCGCTCATCGCCGGCGATCGCGCCCCGGGGCTGACCCGCGAGTACTTCGGCTTCCTCGGCTGGCGCGGGCACGACGCACCCTTGTGGGAGCGGCTGCGCGCCGAGGCGCGCGCGCGTGCGGGCACCGGCGAGGCCAGCACCGCCAGCGTGCGTGGCCGGGATCGCGATGCTCACGCGATCCGCACGGCGCGTGATAACGCCAACCGTGCCGGCGTCGGCGCGCGCGTGCAGCTCGAGGTGGGTGAGCTCGCCGAGGCCGCGCCGCTCGCCGGTCGCAGCCCGGATGGACCGGGGCTGCTCGCCACCAATCCGCCGTATGGGGTGCGCCTGGAAGACCGCGCCGGCGCGCGCGCGCTACACCGCGAGCTCGGCGCGGTCCTGCGTGCGCGTTTTGGCGGATGGAGCGCCGCGGTGCTGACCGGCGCGCCCGAGCTCGGGATGGAGCTCGGGCTGCGCGCCTACCGCACGCACACTCTGTGGAACGGCTCGATCGAGTGCCGGCTGCTGCGCATCGAAGTGGGCCCCGACAGCGAGCGCGAGCCGGGCACGCTCGGCAAGGGAGTGGCGCACCTCAAGGACAGCGCGGGTGCGCGCATGTTCGCCAACCGCCTCACCAAGAACCTGAAGAAGTTGCGCGCCTGGGCCGAGCGTTCCGTGGTGTCCTGCTACCGGCTCTACGATGCGGACATGCCCGAGTACGCCTTCGCGATCGACCTCTACCGGACGGTCGATCCGGCGGAGGACTGGCTGTGCGTGCAGGAGTACGCGGCGCCGGCCGAGATCGAGCGCGAGGCGGTGCAGCGCCGCCGCGGCGAGGTGCTCGCGAGCCTGCCCGGCGTGACCCAGATTCCCCCGCAGCGCACCCGCGTGCGCACGCGGCGGCGCACGCCGCGCGGTGAGCAGTACGGCAAGCTCGGCGAGGGCGAGCGCTTTCATGTGGTGGCCGAGGCGGACTTGCGGTTCCGGGTCAATTTCGACGACTACCTCGACACCGGCCTGTTCCTCGATCACCGCCTGACGCGCGCGCGGCTGCGCAGCGCCGCCCGGGGCACGGCGTTCCTCAACCTGTTCGCCTACACCGGAACCGCCACGGTGTACGCGGTGGCGGGCGGCGCCAGCACGAGCCTCTCGGTCGACCTGTCGCGCACCTATCTCGAGTGGGCGCAGCAGAATCTCGCGCTCAACGCGCTCGCGGGTCCCGCCCACGGGTTCGTGCAGGCCGACTGCCGCGAGTGGCTCGCGCAGGCCGCCGGGCGGACTGCGCGCTTCGATCTGATATTCCTCGATCCGCCGACCTTCTCGAACTCCAAGCGCATGGAAGGAGTGCTCGACCTCGGGCGCGATCACGCGCAGCTCATCGATGCGTGCGTGCGGCTGCTCACTCCGGGGGGGCTGCTCGTGTTTTCGACCAACGCGCAGCGCTTCCGGATCGCGCCCGAGCTCAGCGAGCGCTATGCGGTCCTCGACGTCTCGGCGGCCACGCTGCCCGAGGACTTCGCCCGCAATCCGCGCATCCACCGCTGCTACGAGATCCGAGCGCCGGCATCGGCCTGATGCCCGCCCGGGACACTCGCGCTTTGCTGCTTTACAGGCGGCG
>DASXKA010000198.1:0-1722 GCA_036497085.1 Steroidobacteraceae bacterium
CGGCACGCCGCGCACCGCTTCATCAACTTCCTGCTCGATGCGCACGTAATCGCCGACATCACCAATTACACCCACTACGGCAACGACAATCGCGCCGCGCGGCCCTTCGTGCACGCGGAGATCCACGACGATCCGGCCATCTATCCGCCGCCCGCGGTGCGGGCGCGCCTGTTCCTGCCGGCCGAGTTCGACGTGAGCTACCAGCGCCTGAAGACCCGCACCTGGACGCGGATCAAGAACGGGCTCTAGCATAGTCGCGTGCACGCCACCGCCCCCGACGCATCCCCTGACCGGCGCCCCGGCGGGCCGGCTGCGGGCGATGGCGCCGCAAGCGGCGCGCGGCGCGGCGAGGTCGCGCGCGCTCTCGCGGGGCTGCTGCCTCCCGACTGCCTGCTGAGCCGCGACGAGGAGCTGCGGCCCTACGAGTGTGACGGACTCGCGGCCTATCGCCAGCAGCCAATGCTGGTGGCGTTGCCACGCACTGAGGAGCAGGTCTGCGCCGTGGTACGCACCTGCCACCGGCTCGGCGTGCCGCTCGTCGCACGCGGCGCCGGCACCGGGCTCTCGGGTGGTGCACTGCCGCACGCCGCCGGCGTGCTGCTGTCGCTCGCGCGCCTCGACCGCATTCTCGACATCGACCCGCTGGCGCGCACGGCGCGCGTCCAGCCGGGCGTGCGCAATCTCGCGGTCTCCGAGGCCGCCGCACCCTTCGGTCTGTACTACGCGCCCGATCCCTCCTCCCAGCTCGCCTGCACCATTGGCGGCAACGTGGCGGAGAACTCCGGCGGCGTGCATTGCCTCAAGTACGGCCTCACGGTGCACAACGTGCTCGGCGTTCGGGGCTGCACCGTCGCCGGCGAGATCATCGAGCTCGGCGGCGCGGCCCTCGACGCCCCGGGCCTCGATCTGCTCGCGATCACGCTCGGGTCCGAGGGCCTGCTGCTGGTCGTGACCGAGGTGCTGCTGAAGCTCATTCCGAGACCTGAGCGCGCCCAGGTCGTCATGGCATCGTTCGACGATGTCGGCAAGGCGGGCGAGGGCGTCGCGGCGATCATCGCGGCCGGGATCATCCCCGCGGGCCTCGAGATGATGGATCGCCAGGCGACCGCCGCGGTCGAGCCCTTCGTAAAGGCGGGCTACGACCTCAGCGCCGCGGCGATCCTGCTCGCGGAATCCGACGGCACGGCCGATGAGGTGGCGGAGGAAGTTGCAGCGCTCGAGTCCGTGCTGCGCGCCGCCGGCGCCACCGCGATCTCAGTCTCACGCTCGGAGGACGAGCGGCTGCGCTTCTGGTCGGGGCGGAAGAACGCCTTTCCCGCCGCCGGGCGACTCTCGCCCGATTACTACTGCATGGATGGCACCATTCCCCGCAAGGCCCTCGGGGCGGTGCTGCGGGCCATCGAGGCGATGGAGCAGAAGTACGGCTTGAAGTGCCTGAACGTGTTCCACGCGGGCGACGGCAATCTGCATCCGCTCATACTCTTCGACGCCAACAGGGAAGGCGAGTGGGAGCGCGCCGAGCTCTTCGGCATCGAGATCCTCGAGCTGTGCGTGCGTCTCGGCGGCACGATCACCGGTGAGCACGGCGTCGGCGTCGAGAAGCTGAGCCCCATGTGCGTGCAGTTCTCGCCGGCCGAGCGCGCCGCGTTCTTTGCGGTGAAGGCGGCCTTCGACCCGCCCGGGCTCCTGAATCCCGGCAAGGCGATCCCGACGCTGGCGCGC
>DASXKA010000199.1:0-16276 GCA_036497085.1 Steroidobacteraceae bacterium
ACGAGGGCCGAGTGCGCCACCGGGGCGAACGCGGCGCTGGCGGGCGAGTCGGCCAGCGCCGGCGCCACGCACGCCAGCGCGCCGGCGGTCAATGCCAGGAGTCTGCCCACGCATTTCATGTTAGCAGGTCGATCGCCTAACAACTCGGGAGTGCGCCGGTGCAAAATAGCGAGCGGCGCGCGGCGCGCCGCGGCAGCGAGAGGTCCGATGGCGAGACGCAGCAGGGCGGCAGATGATTCCACGGGTGGCCCGGAGGCCGCGGCCGCAGCGCCGGCCGCCGCCGCGGCGCTGCGCTATCAGTCGGGATTCGGCAACCATTTCGCGACCGAGGCACTGCCGGGAGCACTGCCTGAGGGCCGCAACTCGCCGCAGCGCTGCGCCTACGGGCTGTACGCCGAGCAATACTCGGGCACCGCCTTCACCGCCCCGCGGCACGCCAACCGGCGCAGCTGGCTCTATCGCATGCGTCCGGCGGCCGTGCACGAGCGCTTCGCGCCGCTCGACTCCGGCAGGCTCGTCGGGCGATTCGACGAGGTGGCGCCCTCGCCCAACCAGCTGCGCTGGGATCCGTTGCCGGTGCCGCGCGCGGCGACCGATTTCGTCGCCGGGCTCGTGACCATCGCCGGCAACGGCTCGCCCGATCAGCAAAGCGGTTGCGGCATTCACTGGTACGTCGCCAACCGCTCGATGCGCGGGCGCTTCTTCTGCGACGCGGACGGGGAGCTGCTCATCGTGCCGCAGCTCGGTGCGCTGCGCTTCAATACCGAGCTCGGGATCATCGACGCCGAGCCGCAGCAGATCGTGGTCATTCCGCGCGGCCTGCGCTTCTCGGTCGAGCTCGCAGGAAGCGAGGCGCGCGGTTACGTGTGCGAGAACTTCGGCGCGCCGTTCCGCCTGCCGGACCTCGGTCCCATCGGCTCCAACGGTCTCGCGAATCCGCGCGACTTCGAGAGCCCGGTAGCCTGGTACGAGGACCGCGAAGGCGACTTCGAGCTTGTCGAGAAATTCGCCGGTCGGCTCTGGAGCGCGTCTATCGGACATTCACCGCTCGACGTGGTCGCCTGGCACGGCAACCATGCCCCGTACAGATACGACCTGCGCCGCTTCAACACCATCGGCTCGGTGAGCTACGATCACCCCGATCCGTCGATCTTCCTCGTGCTGCAGTCCCCGAGCGACACCCCGGGCGTCGACACGATCGACTTCGTGATCTTTCCGCCGCGCTGGCTCGTCATGCAGGATACGTTCCGGCCGCCTTGGTTCCATCGCAATGTGGCGAGCGAGTTCATGGGTCTCATCACCGGCAGCTACGACGCCAAAGCCGAGGGCTTCACGCCCGGCGGTGCCTCGCTCCACAACTGCATGAGCGGTCACGGGCCGGACGCGGCGAGCTTCGCGAAGGCGACCCGGGCCGACACCTCCCGTCCCGTACACATCGCCAACACCATGGCGTTCATGTTCGAGACGCGCACGGTGATACGTCCGACGCGCTTTGCGCTCAAGGCGCCGCAGCTGCAGGGCGATTACCAGCGCGTCTGGCGGGACTTGCCCAAGGGTTTCTCCTAGCCGCCATGGCCGCAGTCGACGCGACCCACGATCCGCAGCTCACGAGCTGGGTGGCTTCCGCCAATGCCGCGGCGAGCGACTTTCCCATCCAGAACCTGCCGTTCGCCGTCTTTCGCCGCGCCGGCAGCCGCGAGCCCTTCCGGGGCGGCGTCGCGATCGGCGCGGAGATCGTCGACCTCGGCGCGCTCGCTGCCGCGCAGCCCTTCAGCGGGCTCGCGGGGCAGGCGCTCGCCGCTGCCGCGCTGCCGCCGTTGAACACCCTGATGGCTGCCGGGCGCGAGGCGGCGGCGGCGCTGCGGCAGGCGCTGTCCGAAGCACTGCGGGCCAACAGCCCGCTCGAGGAGCTGCTGCGACGGCTGCTCGTGCCGCAGCGCGCGGCGGAGTACGCCGTCGCCGCCGACGTCGGCGGCTACACGGACTTCTACGCCTCGATCCATCACGCCACCGCCGTCGGCCGGCTGTTTCGCCCCGACAATCCGCTGCTGCCGAACTACAAATGGGTGCCGATTGCCTACCACGGCCGCGCTTCGTCGCTGCGCGTGTCGGGCTTTGACGTCGTCCGGCCGGTCGGCCAGCTGCTGGCGTCGGGCAGTGCGGTGCCCGAGCTCGCCGCGACCCGCCGCCTCGACTACGAGCTCGAGGTTGGGGTCTTCATCGGCCGCGGTAACGAGCTCGGGGCGCCCATCCCGATCGGGGAGGCGGAGCGACACGTGTTCGGACTCTGCCTGCTCAATGACTGGTCGGCACGCGACATCCAGTCGTGGGAGTACCAGCCGCTCGGGCCGTTTCTCGCCAAGAACTTCGGCACCACAGTCTCGCCCTGGGTGGTGACGCTCGAGGCGCTCGCGCCCTTTCGCGCCCCCTGGACCCGGCCGCCGGGCGAGCCGCCGCCGCTTTCCTACCTGGACGGCGCGCAGGTGCGGCATGCGGGCGCCTTCGACCTCGAGCTCGAGGTGTGGCTCGACACCTCGAGCATGCGTGCGGCGGGACTCGCGCCGCAGCGCCTCTCGCACTCGAACTTCCGCGATTCCTGGTGGACGGTCTCGCAGATGGTGACCCACCACACGGTCAACGGCTGCAACCTCGAGCCCGGCGATCTCATCGGCAGCGGCACGCAGTCGGGCCCCGCGCCCGGCGAGGCCGGCTCGCTCCTCGAGCTGAGCGGCGGCGGCCAGCGGGCCATCGCGCTCGCGGACGGCGAGCAGCGTACCTTTCTCGAGGATGGCGACCGCGTGAGCTTCCGCGCCTGGTGCGAGCGGCCGCCCTTCAGGCGCATCGGTTTCGGCGAGCTCACCGGCACCGTGCTGCCGGCGGCCGCGTCGCGTTGAAGCGCGCACGCCGGTGAAGAGCTATCGTTACTACGACCTCATTCTCGGCGCCTACGTTTGCGTGCTGCTGTGCGCGAACCTGATCGGCGCCGCCAAGGTCTCGGTCGTCACGCTGCCGTGGCTCGGGCCACGCACCTACATGGCCGGGGTGCTGTTCTTCCCGATCTCATACCTCTTCGGCGACATCCTCACCGAAGTGTACGGCTACGCCCGCGACCGGCGTGTCGTGTGGAGCGGATTTGCGGCGCTCGCCTTTGCGGCGCTCATGTCCGCGGTGATCGTGCATCTGCCGCCGGCCGACTTCTGGCGCAGCCGGCAGCCGGCGATCGAAGCGATGTTCGGCAACACGCCGCGTATCATCTGCGCCTCGATCATCGCCTTCTGGTGCGGATCGTTCGTCAACAGCTACGTGCTGGCGAAGCTGAAGATCTGGACGAGCGGCCGCTGGCTGTGGACGCGCCTGATCGGCTCGACGGTATGCGGAGAGCTGGTGGATACGGCGCTCTTCTACACGATCGCCTTCGGTGGACTGTGGGCGATGAGCGACCTGATCTCGGTCGCCCTCGATCAGTACGTGCTGAAGTCGCTGTGGGAAGTGATCGCGACGCCCGCCACCTACAGGATCGTCGCCTTCCTCAAGCGCGCCGAGCAGGAGGATTACTACGATCGCGACACCGACTTCACGCCCTTCTCGCTCAGGGCATGAACGCCGGAGCCGGATCAGCAAGTATCGG
Source organism: Steroidobacteraceae bacterium (assembly GCA_036497085.1). Taxonomy (GTDB): domain Bacteria; phylum Pseudomonadota; class Gammaproteobacteria; order Steroidobacterales; family Steroidobacteraceae; genus 13-2-20CM-66-19. The sequence goes on from DASXKA010000199.1 coordinate 3,629, forward strand.
GTCGCCGGACCGGAGCGTGCTCGCTACGCTCCGTCCGGTGACACCCCAGACTCCAGCTTACTTGCCGACCTGCTTGCTGACCTGGTTTTCCTGCTGGTTGAGGGCCCTCTGCTCGGCCTTGGTGATGTGGCCGCCATTGGTGCTCGCCATGGTCCGCTCCTCCTGGCGGATCGCATGATCCTCGCTGTGAAGCTGCCCGGCCTGCGCCTTGGTGATCTCGCCTTCTTTGCGCTCCTGCCTGATGCGCTTGTTCTGGTTCTTCAGGCGATTGTTGACCTGCTCACGGCGCGGGTGGTCCTTCTGCCACTGCGTGTCGTCGGCGAGGGCCGGCGCTGCGACGGCGCCGAGGGTCACGGCGACGACGGCGGCGATCAGAACGCTACGAATCGAATTCATCGGTCTATCCTCCTCGAGGCAAGTTGTTTAAGCGGTCGCTATTCAGCCGGAACGCCGGCTTACTGGGCGTTACCAACGTCGCAGCTTTACGCGCGCTGACGTTTGTTACGGAAAGTTAACGGCGGACACGGTGTGACGCAGTTCACAACACGAGGGCTGTTCCTCAGCCTCACGCTGATCGCGAGCGCGGTGTCGGCGGCCGACGATGCGCCCGCCGAGCCGGTACGGCAGGAGCGCGCTGACGCCTGGTGGACCGGGCCGCTGCTCGCACCCAATGCCTCGACCTTTCCGGCAGGTCACGCGCTCGTCGAGACCTACGTTTTCGACGTGAACGACAACGGGCAGTACGACCGCAGCGGCAGGCACGAGCCGGCGGCAGGCGGACACGAGCTCGGATCGCTCACCTATCTCATCTACGGTCTGACCGACCGGGTGTCCGTGGGCCTGCTGCCGCGCTTTTTCTACGACGAGCCTGCGGGGGTACGCAACAGCTCATCTCCCGGTGTGGGCGATCTCGGGGCGCAGCTGCAGGTCGGGCTGACGAGCTTTCACGAGGGGAGCTGGGTGCCCGCGACCGCGGTGGTGGTGGGAGCGACATTACCCACCGGACGCTACGATCGCCTCACGAATCCCGCCGACGGATTCGGTGCGGGCGTCTACGGCGCCTCCCTGTCGTGGTATTCGCAGGACTTCCTGTGGCTTCCGAACGGGCGAATTCTGCGCGTACGTCTCGATCTGACCTACGCGATCTCGAGCTCGGCGAGCATCGCCGATCAGAGTGTCTACGGTTCTGCCGTCGGCTTTCGCGGCCACGCGCATCCGGGCGATTCCTTCACCGCCGACGCAGCGGCGGAGTACAGCCTCACGCGCAACTGGGTGCTGGCGACGGATCTCGTCTGGGTGCACAACTCGAGCACCCGCCTCACCGGCGGCGGGCCGGCGGCGGGCGGCCCTGCCTTCACCGACACGCAGTCGGGCTCGAGCGAGTATCGCGCCGTCGCGCCGGCGGTCGAGTACAACTTCAGCTCGCGGGTGGGCGTCATCGTCGGCGCGCGCATTTTCGTCGCCGGGCGCAACACCGGCTCGAGCGTCACGACCGCGGCCGCGATCAATATGGTTTTCTGAAGATTAACGCCAGATTAAAACGGCGCCGCCGGACCCCTGTTTTCAGCGGGTGATGCGCCCCGGCAGTGTGACGCAGACCTTGGGAACAGGCAGCGGGCACCCCATTCTGACAAAGGGTCAACGGAGTCTGAGGTGACTGCGTTTTAATGAGCGTAGGCTTGAACGACCCCGTGCACTGGGAGTCTAATTTCACACGAGAGGACCTCGGGAGAACGGGCCGTTTCTTGAGCCGCAAAATGAACTGAGGTGAGGGCTGTGAATACACTGAACGTACGACCTCTTATCCGGACGCTGGGTGCCCTGGTGCTGGGCATGGTAGTGGCGGGGGTGCCGGCGTTGAGCTACGCGCAGCACAGCGGCGGCGGTGGCGGCCATTCCAGTGGCGGCGGTGGCGGCCATTCCGGCGGCGGCGGTGGCGGAGGCCATTTCGGTGGCGGAGGCGGCGGGCATTTCGGCGGCGGCGGCGGGGGGCACCTCTCCGGCGGCGGCCATTATTCAGGCGGCGGGCACTTCGGCGGCTATTCCGCGGGCGGTCACTCCCTGAGTCACGGCGGCGCGTTCGTCGGCGGCAACGCCGCGGGGGCGCATTACTACTCCGGCGCACGCGGCTACGCGGCGGCCCACTACGGTGCGGGCTACACCGCCGGTCGGGTCGCTGCCCCGGTGACGGCGCGCGGCGGCGCCCATACCTACGCGGGTGGGCGGGGGTTCTATCCGGGGGCCGGGCGCGCATGGGCCGGCGGCTACTGGCGCGGCGCTTATTGGCCGCGCTGCTGGTATTACCCGGGCTTTGCCTGGTTCCTGCCCGTGTTGCCCTTCGGCTACGCGACCTTCTGGTGGGGCGGGATGCCCTACTACTACTCGGACAACCTCTACTACACCTGGAGCCCCGCGGACAACGGCTACGTCGTGACCGAGCCGCCACCGGCGGCCGGCGATGAGCCCGACCAGGGCGGCACTGCAGGCGCACCCCCGGGGCCGTCTGCCGGCGTCTACCTCTATCCGCGCAACGGGCAGAGCGACGAGCAGATGGCTAACGACCGGTATGAGTGCCACAGCTGGGCCGTGGGTCAGACGGGATTCGATCCGACGCGCGGCGGGCAGCAGTCCGGCAATCGCGACGATTACCGGCGCGCGATGACTTCCTGTCTCGATGCGCGCGGCTACAGCGCGCGCTGACCGCTGACAGACCCGACGCGCCCGGCTTGCTGCCGGGCGCGTTTTTATTCATCTACCGGATCAGTTCCCCACCTGCACGGCACTGGCGAAGGTCCCGGGCATGCTCGCGTTCTGCAGCAGCACGGTGGCGCTCGTGCCGTCCGCGACCGCGATGTCGGGGTGACCGTCGCCGTTCAAGTCGGCGATGGCGACGCTCAGGGGCTGGCCCATCCCGGCGTAGACCGTGGCCGTGCCGAACGTGCCGGCCTGCGCCGGAGCGGCATTCTGCAGCAGTACGGACACGCCGCCGGTGAAGTCGGGATCGAGACTTGCGACCACGATGTCCGGCCGGCCGTCACCGTTCAGGTCGGCGACCGCCACATCCACCGCGCCGTCCGGCGTCGCATAGCTCACCGGTGCGAGGAAGGTGCCGGCAGCGGTCGAGCTCTGCAGCAGCACCGAGACGCCGGGCATGCCGGTGCCGTCGGTCCCCGGCCCGTAGTTGGCAACCACGAGGTCGGGCAGGCCATCGCCGTTCACGTCTGCGATTCTCACCGCCTGCGGCTGAGCGCCCGCCGGGAATGTCACGGGGGCCGCGAACGTCACCGGCGAGGTCGAGGTCTCTACGAAGACGTAGACGGCACCGTTGTTGCCGTTGTTGTCGTAGGTCGCGGCCACGACGGCGACCTTGCCGTTGCCGATGCTGCCGATCGCGACTGAAGGCGTGAAGTGGTTGGTCGGCAGCATCATGGGTGCGAGAAACTGGCCGGGATTCGCCGCATCGTGCACCAGGATGATGGCGTTGCCCGAGGCGCTGTTGTCCGCCAGTGCGAGATCGCGGCTGGCGCCGCTACCGGTGAGATCGCCGGCGACCACCTGATTGGGTTGACCTCCGGTCGCGATGTTAACCGCCGGCTGGAAGGTTCCGGCAGTCGTTCCGTGCATGAAGACCGAGATACTTCCGGAGCCCGAGTTGGAGACGACGAGGTCGAGATGGCCCGACCCGGTGAGATCCGTGACGGCCATGCCCGAGGGATTGCTTCCGGTGAGGGCGTACTGCACGCCGGCATCGAAGGTTCCCGGCGAGCTCTTGCTGCCGAGGATGACGTTGGCGAAGCCAGAATTGTTGAGAACTCCCGAGTCCAGCGTGGTGGCGACCAGGAGGTCCGGCACCCCGTCGCCGTTGACGTCGGCGATTGCGATGGAGTTGGGAACGTTGACCGGGGGCTGCGGCCCGATGAAGCATCCCCCGCCGCAGTAATTGTCGTCGTAGCCGCCGCAGCTCACCAGGGTGAGCAGCAGTGCGGCGACGCCGGCGAGGAGCCGCAGGCGGCCCCGCGCGGCGTGGCTCACGAACAGCTCAGATTTCATGTGCTTTTCCTCCGTGCAAAATACGCCCTGAACGCGGATAACGCGCTGAGGAGCGCTGGGTTGACCGCCCCAAGCGTCAAGGCGTTCCCCCGGGAGCGTACACTGCCCCGAGTGCGGCAGGGCAGTACGTGAAGCAAGTGGCAGATTCCGGAACTGTCTTCCTGTTCGACGTGGACAATACGCTGCTCGACAACGACGCCGTGCAGGCCGACCTGAGCGCGCACCTCGAGCGTGAGTTCGGCCGCGCCAGCCGCGATCGCTACTGGGCGTTGTTCCAGCAGCTGCGCACCGAGCTGGGCTACGCGGATTATCTCGGCGCCCTGCAGCGCTACCGTCTCGAGAATCTCGACGATCCGCTGCTGCTGCAGGTATCCGCGTTCCTCGTCGACTATCCGTTTGCCGAGCGGCTCTATCCCGGTGCGCTGGCGGCGCTCGCGTGCTGCGCCCGTTGGGGACAGACCGTCATCCTGTCGGACGGCGATGTGGTCTTCCAGCCCCGCAAGGTGCAGCGCTCCGGGCTCTGGGCGGCGGTGTCGGGCCGCGTGCTCATCTACCTGCACAAGGAGCAGATGCTCGATGCCGTCGAGCGGCGCTATCCGGCGAAGCACTACGTGATGATCGACGACAAGTTGCGCATACTGACCGCGATGAAGCAGGCCTGGGGCGCGAGGCTGACGACGATCTTTGCGCGCCAGGGGCACTATGCGCTCGACCCACGCGAGCTCGCGGCGTACCCGGGCGCCGACCGCACGCTCGAGCGCATCGGCGAGCTCGCCGAATACGACCACGGCTGGCTGAAGGGGATGACATGACGGCAGACCGCCCGTGGCTCACGGGACTCAAGGACGCGAGCGCGGCGCTGCAGAGCGTGCTCGGTGCGCTGCTCGAGGCGGAGCGGCGTTTCGCACCCTTTGCCTCGCCGCTCGAGCGGCTCAGGCACATCACCACGGACCCCGCCTGGGCGTGGCTGCAGCCACTCTACGGCCTGATTGCCGACGTCGATCACGCGCTCGCCGTGGCGCGGGACTTGCCGGAGAGCGAGGCCGCCGCGATCGGCGCGCACGCGCGTGAGCTGCTCACGGGCGGCGGCGGACCGGCCGAGCAGCAGTTCCTCGAGCAGTACCGCGGGATGCTGCAGACGGACCCCGCCATCGCCATGGCGCACGCCGGTGCGCTGCGCGCGCTGCAGTCACTGCCGTCCGAGGCGGGCGATGAGGCCGAGCGGCTGCACGCGCGGCACCAGTGGAACGAGCGACGGCGCTTCCTGCGCATGGGACCGCGCGGACGGGGCACGTCATAGCGCCCGGTTGAGTCTCAGGGTGGCAGTTGCCCGCGGGTCAGCCGGATCTGCAGCTCGCGCATGCGATAGTCGATGATGAGGGTGTCGAAGGAACCGAGCAGGTCCATGCCGAGCAGCAGCACCGGCTTGTCGGTCATGTGCCAGTGCTGGAACAGGTACATGTCGCCGAACACGATGTGCACGCCGGTGATCGTGAGACCTCCGAGCTCGATCTGGGGCGCCGGCACGTTGTCCCCGCTTTGCACGTCGAGCGTCACGCCGACGATCTGGGCACGCTTGGCATCGCGTGGCGGACGACGCATCAGCGCCTCCCGCAGGGGCAGATTGCCGACGGTTCCCTGAGCGCCGGTGTCGACGATGGCCTTGCAGCGGATGCCGCCCACCTTGAGGTCGGCGAGCAGCAGTCCGCCCTCGACCACCTTCAGCGGCACGACGCTGAAGCCGATGTGCGGCGGCTCGCCGTGGGAGGAGAAGATCTCCAGCCGGTCGTGCATGAAGTCTGCGAAGATGCGCTTGCCCGCCAGACCCTCGTTGCCGAGCACACCCTGCGCGCCTCCAAACACGTCCGCCACGATCGGGAGGATGGTGGGTCCGAGGAGCAGGTCGCCGACCTCCATGCGTCCGACGGAGACCGTCGGTACCACGGCGGATCCAGTGAAGCCGGTAACCACCACGGCGGTGGCCGCGCCCGGTGAGCCGAGCGCTGCGGCGGTGGAGGGGATGATGGCCGAGTGGTTCGCGCCGGTGTCGAGCACGAGCCGAAAGGGGCCCTTGCCATCGATCAGCACCGGCGCCCAGATGCGGCCGATCCGGTCGCGGGTCGTCTTCGCGACGAAGCGCGGCTCCGGGGCCTCGACCACGACCTCGGAGAGTTGTGACTCAGCAGACCCGGGCGGCGGCCCAGGTGTGGACGATGCCGGAGCGGGCGCTGTCGGTATCTCCGCGGCGGCTGCGATCCCCGAGGCCGGTAATGCCGGAGTAGCCAGCGGGGTTTGCGAGGGCGGCGTATGGGTCTGCGACGGCGGCGCCTGTGCAAGACCGCTCGTGAGGGGACCAGCCAGCAGCAATCCCTGCAGGCAGGCCGAAACAAGGGACCGGCGAGCTCCGTTCACGTGCGCCGGTAGATCACGGCGCGGGGGACCCCTCCAGCCGTCGCCGCAACGCTTCGCCGCAGGCGCAGCGCGCCGCGGCGTGCGTGGGGAGAGCGCCCGTGCCCCGAGTGGATAATCACGGCGCGAGAATACCGCGGATCGGTCCCGCGCGGAGCCCATTACAATTGCCCGCAAGCCTGCCCGCGCAGGGTGCTACCGTGGCGCGCCTGGGCTGGGCAATACTTTGCCACGGGCGAGCTGCCCGGGAACCGCGGAGCGAGGAGCTGCAGCCAGATGAGCCGAGCCGAGTCTCTCACCCACCTCGACCGGCTCGAAGCCGAGAGCATCCACATTTTCCGGGAAGTGATCGCCGAGTGCGAGCATCCCGTGATGCTCTACTCGATCGGCAAGGACAGCGCGGTAATGCTGCACCTGGCGGTCAAGGCCTTCTACCCGGCCACGCCGCCCTTTCCGCTGCTGCACGTCGATACCACCTGGAAGTTCCGCGCGATGTACGAGTTCCGCGACGCGGTCGCGCAGCGCACGGGGCTCAGGCTGATCGTGCACGTGAACCCGGAGGGGCTGGCGCGCGGGATCAACCCGTTCACGCACGGCTCGCAGGTACACACCGACGTGATGAAGACCCAGGCGCTGCGCCAGGCGCTCGACGCTCACGACTTCGATGCCGCCTTCGGTGGCGCGCGCCGCGACGAGGAGAAGAGCCGTGCCAAGGAGCGCATCTTTTCGTTCCGCTCGGCACAGCACCGCTGGGATCCGCGCCAGCAGCGCCCCGAGCTCTGGTCGCTCTATAACGCGCGCAAACTCCCGGGGGAGAGCATCCGGGTGTTTCCGCTCTCGAACTGGACCGAGCTCGACGTCTGGCAGTACATCTGGCGCGAGAACATTGCCATCGTGCCGCTGTACCTCGCCGCCCCGCGTCCGGTGGTCGAGCGGGACGGTGCCCTCATCATGGTGGACGATGAGCGGCTGCCGCTGAAACCCGGCGAGCGGCCGGTGGTGAAAAAGGTGCGCTTCCGGACCCTCGGCTGCTATCCGCTCACCGGCGCCGTCGAGAGCAACGCCGACACGGTCGAGGGGGTCATCGCCGAGATGCTCGCCACCCGGACCTCGGAGCGTCAGGGACGCGTCATCGACCGCGACGCGGCCGGCTCCATGGAAGTGAAGAAGCGGGAGGGCTACTTCTGATGGCACGCCGTCCGGCAGAATCAGTGCGCGACATCGGCGCCTACCTCAGGGGGCACGACCGCATGAGCCTGTTGCGCTTCATCACCTGCGGCTCGGTGGACGACGGCAAGTCGACCCTTATCGGACGGCTGCTGTACGAGTCCGATGGTGTCTTCGACGACCAGCTCGCGGCCCTCGACGAGGATACCCGCAGATTCGGTACGCGCGGCGCGGAGCCCGATCTGGCGCTGCTCGTCGACGGACTCGCGGCCGAGCGCGAGCAGGGCATCACCATCGACGTCGCCTACCGCTACTTCGCCACCGACAAGCGCAAGTTCATCGTGGCCGATACTCCGGGACACGAGCAGTACACCCGCAACATGGTGACCGGGGCCTCGAACGCGGACTGCGCGGTCATCCTGGTCGACGCCAGGAAAGGCGTGCTCATCCAGACGCGGCGCCACAGCTATCTCGCAAGGCTGCTCGGCATCCCGCGCCTCGTGCTCGCGGTCAACAAGATGGATCTGGTGGGCTACGAGCGCGCGGTCTTCGAGGCGATCGTGGCCGAGTACCGCGCCTTCGGTGCGCAGATCGGGCTCACCGAGATCACGCCGATCCCGCTCTCGGCGGTGTACGGCGACAACGTCACGCAGCACGGCGCCAACATGCCTTGGTTCGAGGGCCCGACGCTCATCGAGCACCTCGAGAGCGTACCGGTGGATGCACTGCTCGCCGAGCGGGCTTTCCGTCTGCCGGTGCAGTGGGTGAACCGGCCGAGCGGTGATTTCCGCGGCTTCTGCGGCCGGATCGTCAGCGGCGGCGTTCACCCGGGCGACCGGGTGCGCGTCCTTCCCGCGGGGCGCGAAGCCCGGGTCGCACGCATCGTCACCGCCGACGGCGATTCCGCAGCTGCCATCGCCGGCCAGTCGGTCACGTTGACGCTCGACTCCGAGATCGACGTGGGCCGGGGTGACGTCATCGCCGCCGCCGATGCCGCGCCGCAGGTCGCCGATCAGTTCGAGGCCACCGTCGTGTGGATGGGCGATGAGCCGATGCTGCAGGGGCGCACCTACCTCATGAAGACGGGCGCGTGCACCGTGTCGGCCACAGTGATGCCGCTGAAGCACAAGATCAACGTCAACACGCTCGAGCACACCGCCGCCGAGCGGCTCGAGCTCAACGACATCGGTGTGTGCGAGCTCGAGCTCGACCAGCCGATCGCCTTCGAGCCGTACGCGGAGAATCGCGACCTCGGGGGCTTCATCCTCATCGACCGCATCACCAACGGCACCGTGGGTGCCGGCCTCATTCACTTCGCGCTGCGCCGCTCGCAGAACGTCCACTGGCAGGCGCTCGACGTCGACAAGAAGCTGCGCGCCCGGCAGAAAGGGCAGCGGGCCTGCGTGCTGTGGCTCACGGGACTGTCGGGCGCTGGCAAGTCGACCATCGCCAACCGCATCGAGAAGCAGCTCGCCGCGCAGGGCCGCCATACCTACCTGCTCGACGGCGATAACGTGCGCCACGGCCTCAACAAGGACTTGGGCTTCGCGGCCCAGGATCGCGTGGAGAACATCCGCCGCGTCGCGGAAGTTGCACGCCTCATGGTCGATGCGGGGCTCATCGTGCTGGTATCGTTCATCTCACCGTTCCGCGCCGAGCGGCGCATGGCGCGCGGCCTGTTCGAGACCCGGGAGTTCTTCGAGGTGTTCGTCGATACGCCGCTCACCGTAGCCGAAGGCCGCGACGTCAAGGGGCTCTACCGCAAGGCGCGTCGCGGGGAGCTCAAGAATTTCACGGGCATCGACTCGCCCTACGAGACGCCGGAGCAACCCGAGATCCGTATCGACACGACCCGGCTGAGCGCAGAGGAGGCCGCCGACCTCGTGGTGGCACATCTCAAGGCGGCAGGAGTGACGGGCCCGGCATGAGCGAGGCGCTCAGCTCCCTGGCCGAGCGCGCCGCTGCGATCGCACAGGCGGCCGGCCGGGAGATTCTCGAGGTGTACGCGCAGGGCGAGACCGCGCGGACGCTGAAAGCGGATGATTCGCCTCTCACGGCGGCCGACCTGCGCTCGCACCGGCTGATTGTCGGCGCGCTGGCGGCGTTGACGCCCGGCGTACCGGTGCTGTCGGAGGAGGCGGCCCGGCCGCCCTACGCCGAGCGCTCACGCTGGGCGCGACACTGGCTCGTGGATCCGCTCGACGGCACACGCGAGTTCCTCTCGCGTAACGGCGAGTTCACGGTGAACATCGCGCTCATCGAGGCGCATGCCCCCGCGCTCGGGGTCGTGCACGTGCCGGTGAGCGATACCACCTACCGGGGTGTCCCGGGAGCGGGGACCTGGCGTCAGGTGGGCAGCGCGCCGGCGCAGGCGGTGCACGTGGCGGCGCGCGCCGCGGATCCGGTGCGCGTGGTCGGCAGCCGCTCCCATCGCGGCGACTCACTCGAGGGGTTCCTCGCGCGGCTCGGCCCCCACGAGCTCCGCGCGGTCGGCAGCTCACTCAAGTTCTGCCTGATCGCCGAGGGGGCCGCCGACGTCTACCCGCGCCTGGGGCCGACCAGTGAGTGGGACACCGCCGCGGCACACGCGGTGCTCGTGGCCGCGGGCGGTACGGTCGTCGAGCTCGACGGGCAGCCGCTCCGGTACAACGGGCGCGAAGAGATTCTCAACCCGTTCTTCGTTGCGTACGGCGACCGGCGGCGCGACTGGCTCGCCCTGCTCAGAACTTGAAAGTCGACAGCAGCAGGCTGGTCTCGGTCTGCGAGATCCCCTCGATCAGACGGATGCGCGCGAGCACCCGGTCGAAGCCCTCGAGGCTGTCGGCCCGCAGCTCCGCGACGATGTCCCACCGGCCGTTGGTGCTGTAGAGCGCCGCCACGGCCGGTTCACCGCGCAGCGCGCGGATCACCGCATCGACCTGGTTGCCCTCGACCGCGACGGTCATGAAGGCCCGCATGCGCTGCTCCTCGACGTCCGGCTTCAGCCGCACGGTGTAGCCCACGATCGTGCCGTTGGCGGTGAGCCGCGCCATGCGGTTCTGTACCGTTCCGCGGGCGACGCCGAGCGTCTTGGCGAGAGAGGCCACGGAGGCACGGGCATCGTTGCGCAGAAGGCCGATCAGCTGGCGGTCGGTGTCGTCCATGGGCGCATGATATCAAAAGTAATAATAACTCCTGTCGATTTGATCAATAAGCTAGAACTTCTGTACAGGTTTCTGGCTTTCTTTTGGTTTGGAACGCCACGACCATGCTCTCGGCAGCCGACGTCCGGGGGGTCCCGGGCGCGGATTCGGAGAGCAGTCATGGTGGATTTCATCGGTATCGAGCGCATCCAGGAGCTGGTGTCCCGCCGGGGCGCGGCGCGCTTCATCGACGAGCTCGCGCACGAGATCGAGAGCGACTTTCTGCGCTGGAGCGAGTTCGAGAAGTCCCCCCGCCACGCGAGCCACTCGAGCGTCGGAGTGATCGAGCTCATGCCCGCCTCCGACGGCAAGCTCTATGCCTTCAAGTACGTAAACGGCCACCCGAAGAACACCGGGGTAGGGCTGCTCACCGTGACCGCCTTCGGCGTGCTCGCGGACGTCGCCACCGGCTACCCGCTGCTGCTCTCGGAGCTGACCCTCACGACGGCGCTGCGGACCGCGGCCACCTCGGCGCTGGCGGCGCGCCACATGGCCCGCCCCGGCAGCCGCGTGATGGCACTGATCGGCAACGGCGCGCAGAGCGAGTTTCAGACGATCGCGTTTCACCACCTGCTCGGCATCCGCGAGCTGCGCCTCTACGACAGCGACGCGCTCGCCACCGAGAAGCTGGTCCGCAACCTGTCGCGGCTGCGCCTGCCCGGCCTCGAGGTGCTGCGCTGTGGCTCGACGGCGGCTGCGGTCTGCGGTGCGGACATCGTGACCACCGTGACGGCGGACAAGCGTAACGCCACGATCCTGACAGCGCCGATGATCGCGCCGGGCATGCACCTGAACGCCGTGGGCGGCGACTGCCCCGGAAAGACCGAGCTGCACGCCGACATTCTGCGGCGCGCCGACGCCCGCGTGGTGGTCGAGTTCGAGCCGCAGTCGCGCATCGAGGGCGAGATCCAGCAGCTGCCAGCCGACTTTCCGGTCAGCGAGCTGAGCGAAGTCCTCGCAGGCCGGGCGCCCGGCCGCGGCAGTGAGCGCGAAGTGACCATCTTCGACTCGGTCGGGTTCGCGCTCGAGGACTTCTCGGCGCTGCGTTACCTCATGCGCATTCACCAGGAGGAGCGTGGCGGCGAGCGGCAGATCGACCTGGTGCCGGATCTGGAGGATCCCAAGGACCTGTTCGGATTGCTGGCCGTCAGCGGTGTGAAGTCCGCGGCGCACTCCGGAGTGCCGGCGTGAGCGGCGTGCGTGCGGCGAGCCTCATCGGCGCACCCACGGACGTCGGCGCCGCCGATCGCGGCGCCTCGATGGGGCCCGAGGCGCTGCGCGTCGCAGGCCTCGCCGCGGCGCTCGAGCAGCGCGAGCTTGAGGTGCTCGACCTCGGCAATCTCAGCGGCCCGGGGAATCCCTGGCAGCCCCCGCAGCAGGGGTACCGGCACCTGCCGCAGGTGGTGCGCTGGAATGAGCTGGTGCACGAGGCCGTCTACGGGCAGCTGCGTGCGCAACGACTGCCGATCCTCCTCGGAGGCGACCACTCCCTCGGCATCGGCTCGATCAGCGCCGTCGCGCGCCACTGCCGCGAGACGCAGAAAAAGCTCCGCATCCTCTGGCTCGACGCGCACGCCGACTTCAACGACAGCGTGCTGACGCCCAGCGGCAACATCCACGGCATGCCGGTCGCGTGCCTGTGCGGCAACGGGCCGAAGCAGCTGGCCGAGATCGGCGGCAAGGTGCCGGCGATCAGCGCGAGGTGGGTACGCCAGATCGGCATTCGCAGCGTCGATGCGGGCGAGAAGCGCCTCGTCCACGAAGCCGGGCTCGAGGTCTTCGACATGCGCTTCATCGACGAGGAGGGCATGCGCCACACGATGGAGCTCGCGCTCGCGAC
>DASXKA010000200.1:0-3417 GCA_036497085.1 Steroidobacteraceae bacterium
ATCCGCTACATCCTGCGCCGGCTCCCGCCGCCGCAGCGGCGCCAGTCGATGCTGTTCTCCGCGACGCTCTCCTACCGCGTGCTCGAGCTCGCCTACGAGCACATGAACAACCCCGAGCTGGTGCGCATCGAGCCCGACAAGCGCACCGTGGATGCCGTGCGGCAGGTCATCTATTACCCGGCGATGGAGGAGAAGGTGCCGCTCCTCATCGGGCTGCTGCACCAGAGCGAGGCGCACCGCACCCTGGTATTCGTCAACACCAAGCGCGGCGCCGAGCGGCTCGAGAGCGTGCTCAAGGCCAACGGCTTTAACGCCCAGGCGCTCTCGGGCGACGTGCCGCAGGCAAAGCGGCTGAAGTTCCTGCGCAATTTCCATGACGGCGAGCTCGCCGTGCTCATCGCGACCGACGTCGCCTCGCGCGGTCTGCACATCCCGGACGTGAGCCACGTGTTCAACTTCGATCTGCCGCAGGATCCACCCGACTACGTCCACCGCATCGGGCGCACGGCGCGCGCCGGCGCCGAGGGCGATGCCATCAGTTTCGCGTGCGAGGAGTACGCGGTGTCGTTGCCGGACATCGAGGAATACCTCGGACACAAGATTCCCGCCGGCGCGATCGCGCCCGACCTGCTCGCAACGGAGGTCCGCCCCGGCGGACCGCCGCCCCGCTCCCATCGGCCGCACGGCCCGCGGCGAGGCCCCCCGGGCGGCGGTGCGCGCGGTGGCAGGGCTCACCAACCTGGACGCCACGCCCGGGGTCGCTAAGCGCCTGAAAATGCTTGCCTCAGGGGACCGCCGCTGACGGTCGCTTCGCCCGTGGCACTCGGCGCGCCGCTCGGCTAAGCTCGCCCCCTTGGGGACCGCCGCCAGCAGTTCCGAGGCCGTCCAGCCTGTTCTTCCTTGCCCGACAACTGGCGAAAAGCATGGCGGAAATCGAAGACAACGTCGACCGCGAGCTGTTCCGCAACGTGGAAAAGCTCCGTCAGTTGCGCATCGAGCACCGCGACCTCGACGAGGTCATCTCACGGCTGTCGCTCGACCTGCACGTCAACGAGCTGCAGTTGAAGCGCCTGAAGAAGCGCAAGTTGATGCTCAAGGATCAGATCGCACGCCTGGAAAGCCAGCTGATCCCGGACCTGAATGCCTGATGAGTAATGGAGAAAACGCCGTAAAGGCCCTCATCCTCCGGCTCACTTCCCCGCAGTTTCTGGCCGAGACGCTCGCGATCCTGATCGCGCTCGTCATCGCGTTCGCGGTCGCGCGCGCGTCCTGGCGCACGCCGACGCCGGCCGCGCCGCGCGGGCGCTGGAGCGAGCGCCTCCTCGATGCCTTCGGCGTGCTCGCCCCGCTCCTGGCCGCCCTGGCCGCGCTGCTCGCCGCGCGCGCGGTACTCGCCGCTGCGTCCCTCGGCACGGCCACGGTCGACGGCGCCGCGCAGCTCGCCGCCGTGCTCGTGCTCGTGCGCCTCGGGGTGTACGCGCTCGGCAGGCTGCTCGGCCCGGGCTCCTGGGTCCGCAGCCGCCAGGTCGCGATCACGGTGGCGTTCTCGGTCATCGTGGCGCTGGCGCTGCTCGGATGGCTGGACGCGATCGAAGCCGCCCTGAATCGCGTCAGCCTCGTACCGGGCCGCAGCCAGTTCAGCCTGTGGGCGTTGCTCAAGGGACTGGTGATCGTGACCGCCTTCGTCGTGGTCGCGAGCCTCATGGCGCGCGCGCTCGAGCGCTACCTCATGCGGCTCGAGCAGCTGGCCGTGTCCACCCGCGTGGGCGTCTCGAAGTCCACGCATTTCCTCCTCGTAGGGCTCGGCATTCTGCTCGGGATCAACGCCGCGGGCGTCGACGTCACTACCCTAAACGTGCTGACCGGCGCCATCGGCCTCGGGCTCGGTTTCGGCCTGCAATCGGTCGCCAGCAATTTCGTCAGCGGCTTCGTGCTGCTCATCGACAAGTCCATCAAGCCGGGCGACGTCATCAGCTTCATCTCCGCAAACACGGGCGACAACACCGGCAGCAGCAACTTCGGCTGGGTGCAGGAGCTGCGCGGCCGCTACGTGGTGGTGCGCGACCGGGATGGGGTCGACACGCTGGTGCCGAACCAGAATCTCATCACCAGCCCGTTCATCAACTGGAGCTACTCGGACCAGCGGGTCCGCATCAGACTGCCGGTGACGGTGAGCTACGACGACGATCCGGAGGTGGCGCTGCAGCTGCTGCTGCAGGCGGCCGAGGGCCACCCGCGTATCCTGCGCGATCCGCCACCGGTGTCGCGCCTCATCAGCTTCGAGGACAACGGCATGCGCCTCGAAGTGCGCTTCTGGATCGCCGACCCCGTGAACGGGGTCAACAACGTACGCTCGGACGTCAACCGCGCCATCTGGCGGATCTTCCGCGCGCACGGCGTGCACATCCCGGTGCCGCAGCGCGACCTGCGGGTCCTCGATACCCGATCGGGGAGCGCGCGGCCGGGCGGCGCGGCGCCCGGCGTAGCCGCCCACGACCGGGCCGCGGACTGAAGGCGCGCAGGGCGCCCGTGCCGCTGCCGGTCAAGGGCCAACTCGCGATTCCGGACGGCGAGCTGTCCTGGTCCTTCGTGCGCTCCTCGGGGCCGGGAGGCCAGAACGTCAACAAGGTAGCGACCGCGGTGCAACTGCGCTTCGATCTCGCGGGCAGCGCGGCGCTCAGCGCGGACGTCAAGACGCGCGTGCGCGCTCTGGGCGGACGGCGCGTAACGGCCGACGGGGCGCTGCTCATCGTCGCGCGCAATCATCGCACCCAGGAGCAGAACCGCCGCGAGGCCGGCGAACGGCTCGCGGAGCTCATCCGCCGCTCGCTCGAGCCACCGAAGGCGCGCCGGCCCACGGCGCCGACCCGCGCCTCGCGCGAGCGGCGACTCGAGAGCAAGACCCGCGTGAAGGGCGCCAAGCGGCTGCGCGGGCGGCCGCGCTGGGACGAGTGACTTGAGCGATCTTGAGGAGGTACTGATGTATTCGTCGGCAGCGATGGCCTTTCTGCACCATCTCGCGGCCTTCACCGTGGTAGCGGCGCTGGCGGTCGAGGTCGCGATGTTCAAGCCCCCTCTCTCGCCGCTGCAGGCGCGACGCCTGCAGCGCACCGACCTCATCTTCGGGCTGTCGGCCGCCGCCGTGCTCCTGATCGGCGCGCTGCGTGTCGCCTACTTCGAGAAGCCGGCCGTCTACTACCTGCACGATGTTTTCTTCATCGCCAAGCTCGCCGCGTTCCTCATCGCCGCCCTGATCTCGATCTACCCGACCGTCGTCTTCCTGTCGTGGAACCGAGCCCTCAAGGCGGGCGCGGCGCCCGAGGTGAGCGCGCAGCGCACCCGGCGCGTGCGGCTGTGCCTGATGCTCGAGCTCACCGCCATCGTGGTGATGCTGGCGTGCGCGGCGCTGATGGCGCG
>DASXKA010000201.1:0-14304 GCA_036497085.1 Steroidobacteraceae bacterium
TCGCGTTCGGCGCGCTCGCGAAGATCGATCAGCACCACGTCCGGCCGGCCGATGAGCGCGCGCGCCTCGACGGCGGTCGTGGCCCAGCCGCGCTGCGCGACTTCCTCCTGATGCAGTCCCACCTTCATGTTGGCAGGCACCGCCACGTCCATCATCCTGGGATTGGCGAGCTTCAGGTTTCCCATCAGCTCGACGTACTCATCCACCGACTTCACCTGCAGGCGCGGATTGCAGCGGCGCTCCTCGCCGATCGTGCTCACGGTGTCGCCCTTGTAGTCGTGCCCGGGAAAGACCAGTGTGTCATCGGACAGCGTGAGCAGCCGCCCGAAAATCGACTGGTACTGGACGCGGGCATCGCCGTTCTGAAAGTCCGTCCGACCGGTGCCGCGGATGAGCAGCGTGTCACCCGTGAACACCCGGTCCGCCATGCGGAAGCTGTAGGAGTCGTCCGTGTGGCCCGGCGTGTAGAGCACCTCGAGCTCCACCCCTTCGATCTGCAGCCGGTCGCCGTCGGCCACGCGCATGGACACGACGTCGACGCGGCTGCGCTCGCCCATCACGGTGATGCAATGGGTGCGGTCGCGCAGCGCCCCGAGACCGGTGATGTGGTCGGCATGCAGGTGCGTGTCGACGGCCTTTACCAGCTTGAGATCCAGCTCGCGCAGCAGCTGCAGATAGCGCTCGACCCGGTCGATGACCGGATCGATGATCAACGCCTCCCCGCCGTGCCGGCTGGCGAGGAGGTAGCTGTAGGTACTCGAAGCCGCGTCGAACAGCTGGCGAAAGATCACGCCCGCTCCTCCGGGGGCGCGCGGCTCACGAGCTCGGTTGCGGCACGATCCGAATGTAAGGCCGCGGCGACTTCCAGCCCTGCGGGTAGAGCTTCGCCGCCTCCTCGTTCGAAACC
Organism: Steroidobacteraceae bacterium; assembly: GCA_036497085.1. Classification (GTDB taxonomy): domain Bacteria; phylum Pseudomonadota; class Gammaproteobacteria; order Steroidobacterales; family Steroidobacteraceae; genus 13-2-20CM-66-19. The sequence continues at coordinate 908 of DASXKA010000201.1, forward strand.
GACCCGGCGATGATGACGTCCTCGCCCTGCTTCCAGTTGACCGGGGTGGCGACCCGATGCCTGGCGGTGAGCTGCAGCGAGTCGATGACCCGCAGCACCTCGTCGAAGTTGCGCCCGGTCGTCATCGGATACACCAGGATGAGCTTCAGCTTCTTGTCGGGCCCGATCACGAAGACGTTGCGCACCGTCTGGTTGTCGGCGGGCGTGCGCTTGGACGGATCGCCGGAGGCACTGGCGGGCAGCATCTCGTAGAGCTTCGATACGGCCAGGTCCGGATCGCCGATCATCGGATAGTTGACCGCGTAGCCCTGCGTCTCCTTGATGTCGCCCGCCCACTTCGCGTGACTGTCAACCGGGTCGACGCTGAGTCCGATGATCTTGACGTTGCGACGGTCGAACTCGGGCTTGATCTTGGCCATATAGCCCAGCTCGGTGGTGCACACCGGCGTGAAATCCTTCGGGTGCGAGAACAGCACCGCCCAGGAATCCCCGATCCAGTCGTGAAAGCGAATCCGGCCTTCGGTCGTGTCGGCCTGAAAGTCCGGGGCGACGTCGCCAATCTTGAGAGTCATCACTATCTCCTCGAGCGCTTTTTGGGTCGAACGCTAGTGTACGCCCGTGTGATTCGGGTCACGAATCCGCAACGATCGCCGCCGATTTCACTTAGCGGGCCCGCGCGCATGCAGAAACCGAGAGATGAAGAGACTCGCGGGCCGGTATTTCATGCAGAGTGATAGCTAACAAAAAGGCGCGCGCCCGAAGGCACCAAAACGGCGGGCGCCGGTCCACTGAACAGACGGACAACGGAGCGCTCAATCGTGAACCTGTTGGCACTGGCGGTATTTGCAACCATGGACGAAGCGGCGATCGATGCGCTGAAGCACGCCGCGGCCGTCTGCGACCCGCGCTACGAGTGCGGCGGCGTCGTGCGCCGGGTGCCGGACGGCTACGAGGCCTCGGCGCTCTTCAGCTCGAAGAAGCCCTTCGGCGTGGACCTCGGAGAGTTCTACCTCACGGAGGTCGTGGCGGACTTCCACACTCACATCTGCTCGACTCACAACGAGCAGTTCGCGGACTTCTTCTCGCCGGCCGATGCCTACGCGAACCAGGGCCTGCACACGGTCGGCTATATGCTGAGCCTGTGCGACTGGAACATCCGTCGCTACGACCCCTCGCAGGATGATCGCGACGACGAGGAAGTGGATTTCCGCAGCGGCCGCGTCATCTACCTCACCTGCGGTCACATCGTCGGCTGGGTACCGACCGTGCCCTGGTATGGCACGGAGTTCGAGATGACGCTGACGCGGCCGCGGCACGACCGGCCGAGCGCACTCAAGCTCAGCGTGACGTGCGACGGGCCCTCGTGCGTGCGTCACGCCGAGCCGGTGCGCAACAAGCCCTGAGGCGACTCCTCGCCCTTCAGACGCGCAAGCGGACCGGATCTCTGGCGCGCCCGGCGCTGCTACATGCGCTCCTTGCCTCCGCTGAGCGCGGCCGGCCGCAAGTCCTTGACGACGGTCGAGAGTGACACCGGCTCCGGATGCAATGCGCGGTACTTCGTCACCTGCACGCGATCGATCACCTCGAAGCCGTAGCGCTTGAACAGGCCTTCGTTGCGCCTGGTGGCGTAGGTGACCATCTGCCCGTACACCCTGCGGTGGCCGTGCGCACGCAGGAAGTCGAGAAACGAGTGGATGAGCGCACGCGTGTTCCTGACGCTGCGTGCGTCGGGCAGTATGTTCAGGTGGAAGTGCGGCGTGTTGCGCGGCGCCACCGGGACTTCCCGCCAGCTGTTGAGCAGCACCCAGCGCAGAAAGGCTCGCGATGAGTTCCGGTATGGGCGGGCGTAACAGCGCCACAGTGCCCTGACCGCCACCGCGATGTTGGCGAAGAACTGGTAGGCCTGCCTCAGCAGCGGCCGGCGGCAGCCCATGAGGTAGCCGCGTACTTCACCGCGCACCTCACAAACGAGCAGTGCATCCGGCTCGCAGTACGTGTAGTAGTCCGTGAGGTAGTCGGCGAACAGCTCGCGGTCCTCGAACACCGGATCGATGGGCTGCCCGAGGAAGCCGGTGTCGGCGCAGATACGCCGCACTGCGGCGCGATCCCGCGCGTGGTAGGCACGGAAGCGCACGCCGCCGGGGCTTGCGTCAGCGCCCGGGTGCCGGGGATCGGTCGTCGGGGTCGAGGGCAGCACAGTCTGGTCCGGGAGCGCTCGGATGCGGGCGGCAAGTTTACACGGCCGATCCGTCGGCTATAGTTCCAGCGCCCAACAACTCCAAGAGGGGGATCCGATGAAGGCGACCATGTGGGTTGCGGCAGTGGGCACTGTGTTGTCGGCCAGCACGACGGTCCTGCACGCGGCGCAAGCGCCGACCGTGCGCGACCTCACGCGCCAGGTGCGTTTGTCCGACCCGCAGCTCTCTCCCGACGGCGAGACAATTGCCGTAGTCGAGACGCGCGCCGACCTGGAGAGCGATGAGTTTCGCTCCGAGATCGTCCTGGTCGATCCTGCGAGCGGCGTCATCCGGCCGCTGACTCGCGCGCGTCTTCATGCCGGCTCGCCACGCTGGTCGCCGTCGGGCGATCGCATCGGTTTCGTCGCCCCGGATGCCGACAAGAACGGACAGTTGTTCGTCCTGCCGATGGCGGGCGGCGACGCGCTGCAGCTCACCAGGGGCAAGGACGGCGTCTCGCAGTTCGCCTGGAGTCCCGACGGGGCGAGTATTGCGTACGCCACCGTGGATCCCAAGCCGGAGCTCAAGGGCGAGGACAAGTACCGCACCGAATTCAAGGTCGGCAACGACGACTTCACGATCTCGGAAGGGGTGCGGCCCACGCACCTGTGGGTGGTGCCGGTGCAGGGCGGCGAGGCGAAGCGCCTCACCAGCGGCAACTGGTCACTGCCCTCGAGCCTGCCGCCCGGCCCGCCCAGCTCGCCGATCGTCTGGTCGAAGGACGGCAAGAGCATCCTGATTGTGCGCCAGGAGACGCCCTCGACGGGCGATCAGCTGCTCGCACGTGTGCAGGTCCTGGACGTCGCCAGCGGGGCGATACGCTCGCTCACGGGTGATACCACCCTCGAGGGGTACCCGAAGCTGTCGCCCGACGGCGCGAGCGTCGCCTACTGGCGCAACCGCGACGCGCACGCCTGGGAGTTTCAGGATGTGTGGCTGGCCCCGTTCACGGGCGGCGCCGGCCACGATCTCAGCGCGCATCTCGAGGCGAACGTGTTCGGCACCTGGTGGGCACCGGACGGAAAGTCGCTCGTCGTCGGCGGCAACACCGGAACGACGGTCGGGCTGTGGCGGCTCGGAGTCGACGGATCCTCCGTGCGGATTCCGATGGAAGGCGTCATGCCCGCCAACGGGTACTGGCTGGACCTCGATGTCGGTGCGCAGGGCGAGATCGTGTTCGTCGGCCAGACCAAGACCGATCCCTACGAGCTGTACCTGATCGGGCCGGGCGGCGGCGCGCCGCAGGCGCTCACGCACGAGAACGCCGCGCTGGCCGATCTCGCGCTGGCGCGCAGCGAGACCGTCACGTGGCGCGGGCCTGGCGGCCGGACGCTCGATGGTGTGCTCACCTATCCGGCCGGCTACCAGCAGGGGCAGCGCTACCCGCTCGTGCTGCTCGTGCACGGCGGACCGAACTCAGCCTCACGCGAGCGCTTCAGCCTGCTGCCGCAACTCGTGGCCGCCCATCAATGGTTCGTGTTCGAGCCGAACTACCGCGGCAGCGACAACAGCGGTAACGCGTTCTACGCCTCGATCTACAAGGATGCCGGCCAGGGACCCGGCGAGGACGTGATGTCGGGGGTGGAGTATCTCAAGCGCCGCGGCTTCGTCGATCCGGGCCGCATGGCGGTGAGCGGCTGGTCCTACGGCGGGTTCATGACCACCTGGCTGGCGGGGCACTATCCGGTGTGGAAAGCGGCCGTCGCAGGCGCCGCCGTCACCGACTGGGTGGAGATGTACGACCTGTCCGACGGCAACGTCGCGCAAGCCGAATCGACCGGCGCCTCGCCCTACGTTGGCAACGGCATGGCGGTCAACCGCCGCCAGTCGCCTTCGAGCACGATGACGAAGATTACGGCGCCGACGCTCATCATGTGCAACACGGGAGACTTCCGCGTTCCCATCACGCAGTCTTTCGGGCTCTATCGGGCGCTCAGGGACAACCACGTCACAACCGAGTTCTACGCCATCCCGTCGGGTGGCACTTCCCCGGCGATCCGGTACGGCAGATGGACGTCTATCAGCGCTGGGTCGACTGGCTGCAGCGATTTCTCTAACGGCCAATAAGGGAGGAGTCATGATGAGCAAGCGCAATACCGCTGCCAGCCTCTGCGTGGCAGCAGCAATACTGCTGATGTCGCGAGCTGCCGCCGGCGATGAAAACCGCTGGCCCGGAACGCAGGTCGGCACGCCGACGCCGATGGTCCAGGGCATGCCAGCCGGGCTTGCCAGGAACCTCGCGAATTTCGACGACCTCGATTTCCGCGTATACACCAACCAGCAGTGGCAGGACCTGCACAAGAGCCACACCAAGGACGTCGTCGTTCACTGGCCCGACGGCCACGAAACCAGGGGCATCGAGAAGCACATCGAGGATCTGAAATTCATGTTCAGCTTTGCGCCTGACAACCGTATCCGCGAGCACCCGGTCCGATTCGGGACGGCCGACGCGCAATGGACTGCCGTCATCGGGCGCATGGAGGGGACTTTTACCAGACCGATGGTGCTGCCCGGCGGAAAGACCATTCAGCCGACCGGCAAGGGCTACAGCCTTCCTATGGTGACCATCGGGCACTGGAACGAACAGGGAATCATGTTTGAGGAGTACCTGTTCTGGGACAACCAGGAGTTCATGAAGGAGATCGGGCTCGGCCAGTAGTCGCCAGCGTCAGCGGCCTGAGCGACTGCCGGGACGCCCGGAGCACGAGGTCGCTTCGTTGGCGGACCTGCCCGCGCTGGTGGGTGCGTAGCCGGCTCGGCTAGAGCATCCCGTCCAGGTGATCGAGGTCGTTGATGACCCGCCAGTGGCCGCCACCCTTCTCGACGCGGTCGCGCCACTGGTCGAGGCGGGCGAGGTACAGGCGCGGATCGAAGTTGTCGGCGCGCAGCTTGGTCACGTTGAGCGCGACGACATCGAAGCCGCGGAAGTCGAGCGGCACGTCGCGCACGTAGCCCTTGGCCAGCTCTTCCTTCATGTCCGAGAGGATCAGGATCTCCTTGCGCGCGGGGTGCTTCTCGTTGAGAAACTCGATCGCCTGCAGCAGGCCGCCGGTGATGTCGGTGTAGGACGCCGGCGGCGATTGATCGATGAATTTCTCGAGGCGGCTTGCGAACGCGCGCTTCTGCGCATTCGCCGTGCTCGGGCGATCGTCGAAGGTGGCCTTGGCGATGATGTCCTTCTCGGTGAAGCTGGCCGTGTCGATGCGCGCCACCGCGATCGAGTCCGAAGACTGCAGGCGCGTGAGCGTATACAGCGCGATCTGTTCGGCCTTACCGACCTGCCGGTTGTAGGAGCCGGAGGTGTCGACGAGCAGGTAGACGCCGGTGTTGCGCGCCGCAGGCGGCCCGCAGCCCTGCAGCGCGAGTGCGCCGGCGAGCAGCAGCAGCAGACGTTTCATGACCGTGCCTCCTTCCACGCCTTGGCCTCGGCGGCCGTTGCGTGGCCATTGCCGTTTCCGGCGAGTATCCGGGTCTCGATCCATAGCGGAACGAACAGCGGCAGATCGTAGACCCTGCAGGCGAGGGCGCCGAAGTGGCGGCAGCCGTTGCCGAGCAACCGCAGCACCAGCGCCAGCGCGTTCAGCACTGCGATGCCGATGAGACCCACCACCGTGCGCAGCGAGTGCACGAAGGTCTCGAGCGGGATCGCGACGAACACCAGAGCGAACGGCAGGACGAATCCCATGCCCATCTGCGCCGCGGTGGTGATCCACAGGTGCGAGCCCGCGATCGAGCCGGCGTTATCGCCGCGCAGCAGTGCGTTGGTCGCCATCTCATCGAGCAGCAGCACCTCACGCATGTAGGCCAGCCCGGCTTCGATGCTCGCCATGAGCAGCAGGATGAGGAACGTGACGATGACCATGCGCACACGGATCTTGTCGGACAGCGCGCTGATTACCGGAAACAGCCGCGTGATGCGCAGTGACTCCATCAGGAACAGTCCCATGGAGATCTCCACCATGATGACGACCAGGGCTGCAATATCAGCGGTGCGAAACCCACCGATGAAGTTGGTGCCGCCGACCATCTCGGCCATGGGGCGCGCGATCAGCGTGAAGTTGACAGCCGTGCCGGCGGTCGCGACCGCGAGCACCAGGGCAGAGATAAAGAAGTACACGATCGAAGAGGACGAGAGCACCGACAGGGCGTGGTCCTCGCCGCGCACGATCGCCTCGTACTCCTGCATGTGGCGGTCGATGGTCTGGGAGCGGCCGATGACGCTCTCGACGCTCTTACCGACATGCGCGAGCGCCTCGCGGACCTGGCGCCAGTCGGGCATCATGCGCCGGAGCAGCGCGTGGCGTTCGCCGCTCGCCTTGCGATAGATGTCCATCGCCTCCTCGTGAGCCTTGACCAGCGACTTGTGAATGTCGGCGAGGATCTCTCCTCCCCCGGAATTGCGCTTATCGAGGTCGGCCACGACCTTGACGGCCTGCGCCCAGCCGGGGGCTTCAGGCGGCACCTCGGCGGCCTTTTCCTGGTCTTCCTCGATGCGCTGAATCGATTCACTGAGGCGCCGGTGCATGTCCGGATAGCCGGCGAGGTCCTTGCGCACCGTGTCGGCGACACGCGCGAACTCGCGCTCGACGATGCGCTCCTTGGACTCGCGGCCTGCCGCGAGCAACACCTCGCGGTTGCGCGCCGCGAGGCGCGCCTGCCCGTGGATGATGGCGTGCGAGGCGACCCGCAGTCCCTTGGAGAGTGCGCCGGCCGCCGCCAGCAACAGCTGATGAGCCGTGCCCCTGGCGAAGTACAAGGCGGCCATCACCAACAGCAGCAGGATGGCAGCCGATACCGCCGGCCACGGAGTAATCGTCAGCAGATTGGACAGAGTCATGGGAGTTACTCGCTTGTCGGTTGACCGACAGGAACTTGAATGAGTGGACTAGTTGCCGCGCGGTTGCGGAAGAATGCGCGGGCTCGACGCCGCGTCGCAGCCGGCGCATGCCTCGAATGACTGTGCGCGGTGGGTGAGCCGCACCTGCGCGCTGTTGCGTTCCATGCTGGCAACCCCGCTGTCTTGGATGAACCCTTGAGACCGGTGGCTTTGCGACCCCTTCTTTCGAAAGGTGTGCCCTTACAGACGTGCCCTTACAACCGTGCGTTTAGGGTGAGCGCGCGCACTGCCGCTGTCAACGCGAACCTTATGTCCGGCGGCACGCTTTGTGCACCGGATCACAACTTATGAAACGCATTTTCCCTCGCCCCGCAAAATCGAGGCACAACTCGCTGCGGGGTTTGACCCGCCCATGCGTCGCGCGCAACCTCGCGCATCGTGGGCCCGCGTGCACGACGCCGCTCTAGTTCTCTGTCCAGGGAGGCCGGACGAAGCACATGCGCACCTCGTTGCTTCTCGAAGCGCGCTTCTGGCCCGTCATGTGGCGGCGCCGGCTCGCCGACTCGTGGCGCTTCGGCGCGCACGAGCACCTGGGGTTCGTCGGGCTGCTCGCGCTGCTGCTGCTGGCGGTAGCGGGTGTCATCTATCTTGCCTATCGTGACGGCACCAGCATCGAGCCGGTGCGCATCGAAGGCGTACAGCGCGACGAGGCGCGTGCGCAGCGGCGCGCAGACGATCTGCAATGCCTGGCCGAGAACATCTACTTCGAGGCGCGCGGCGAACCGATCGCGGGCCAGTACGCCGTTGCGGAAGTCACCCTGAACCGCACACACGCGCGGAATTTTCCGCGCACCATCTGTGCAGTGGTCCACGAGCGGCGCTGGGATCCGGTACGCCGGCGCCACACCGCCGACTTCTCCTGGACCGAGCTGGGCCCGCTTTCGCCGGAGGACGGACCCGCGTGGAAGCAGGCGATGGCGGTCGCCAACGCGACCTACGACGAGCTGTCGCCACCGCTGGTACCCGAGGCCTTGTTCTACCACGCGACCAGTGTGCGGCCCGATTGGGCGCACAGCCGGCACGCAGTGGCCACGATCGGCAACCACATCTTCTACCGCTGAGCCGCTTCGACGCCCGCGGTCAGGGCGAGGAGTCCAGCTCGAGCTCCCGCAGGTGCGGGCCCGCCACGTTGCCGAGGTAGACGGATGCATAGTAAAGCACTGCGGCGAACGCGAGCAGCGCCACACCGAGCACGATGAAGGCTCTGCGGTGGCGTGCCTCGAATTTCTGGATCGAGCGCGCATAGGCGAGCAGGGCGAGCACTGCGGCGACCACCACCGTCGCATCGAAGCTGGCGCGCTGCCAGTAGCTGCCACCGAGATGCAGCCACATCCCGAACTCATCGAAGGTCAGCGCCATGGCGATGCCGTAGACGAACGCGGCGCGGCGCGCCGCCAGCGCGCTCGGCGTGGCCATCAGCGTGTAGGCGCCGACCCCGGCCAGCAGGAAGATTCCGTAGTTGAGATGATGGACGTGCGTGTCGCTCAGGAAGAAGTAGAGGTTGGGAATGCGCCGCGCCATGATGAGGAGCACGGTGATGCGCGCGGCGATGAAGGTCACGATGAACGCCAGCAGGGCGCGCCTGGCGAGCTCGTGCGTGCTCGGATAAGCACCAGGTGTCTGAGCCGAACGCATGCGGCGGTGATTCTAACAGCGCGCTCGTGGCGCCGGCCTTTGCCGCCGCCACTCATTTGAGTTATTGATCGCAGCAGGCGGGTCGTTCTTATCCCTGCGCCGGCGGCGTGCTCGCGGCCGTGCCGCTCCCGTGGGCGGTCCGCGGCCGCGGGCAACGAGGTACATTCCCGGCGAATCAGCGGCTTATGCGCGACAACTCGGCACGGTGCGCGCCGCCACGCGGCGGCATCGTGGGTGCCGCGTCCGTCTTCGCGCCCGCGGACGACCGGGAGCTGCGTCCCGCGACGCACGCGCGACGACTGCCGCAACCGCACCGGCAGGCCTAGACTGGCGGCCGTGCGATAGTCAGGGGAGCGCCAAATGCAGCGTCGCATGCCAGGCCGAAATTTCCTGTTCGTTCCGGGGCCCACCAACATTCCCGACCGCGTGCAGCGCGCCATGCTGGTCGCGATGGAGGACCACCGCTCCTCGAGGTTTCCCGATCTGTCGATGAGCGTGCTGCACGATCTGAAGCGCGTGTTCAAGACGAGCGGCGGACAGGTATTCATCTTTCCGTCGTCGGGCACCGGAGCCTGGGAAGCGGCTCTCACCAACACCGTGTCCCCCGGGGAGCGGATTCTGGCCGCGCGCTTCGGACAATTCAGCCACCTGTGGGTCGACATGGCGCAGCGGCTCGGCTTCGAGGTCGAGGTGCTCGACGTCGAGTGGGGCGTGGGCGTGCCGCTCGGCCGCTACGAGGAAGTCCTGCGCGCGGACAAGAGCCACGAGATCAAGGGTGTGCTCGCCTGCCACAACGAGACCGCGACCGGCGTCACCAGCGACATCGCCGGCGTGCGCCGCGCGCTCGACGCTGCGGGACACCCGGCGCTGCTGTTCGTGGACGCCGTGAGCTCGCTCGCCAGCATCGACTTCCGCATGGACGAGTGGGGCGTCGACCTCGCCGTCAGCGGCTCGCAGAAGGGACTGATGCTGCCCGCCGGCCTCGGCATCCTGGCGGTGAGCCCGAAAGCCCTGGGCGCGATCGCGAGCGCCAGCTCGCGGCGCTGCTACTTCGACCTCAACGACATGATCAAGGCCAACGCCACCGGATACTTCCCTTATACGCCGGCGCTGCCGATGCTCTACGGGCTGCGCGAGTCGCTCGACCTCATCTTCGAGGAGGGACTCGAGCAGATCTTTTTCCGGCACCACTATCTGGCGGAAGGCGTGCGCGCCGCCGTCACACGCGGCTGGCGCCTCGGGCTCTGCGCACGTGAGCCGCAGTGGTACTCGGACACGGTGAGCGCCGTGGTCGTGCCGGACGGCATCAACGGCGCGCACGTGATCGACGTGGCGTTCCGCCGCTACAACCTGGCGCTCGGCGCAGGACTCTCCAAGGTCGCTGGCAAGGTGTTCCGCATCGGACATCTGGGGGACCTCAACGAGCTGATGCTGATGGGCGCGCTGGCCGGCGCCGAGATGGCCATGCTCGACGTCGGCGTCAAGGTCGCCTCGGGAAGCGGCGTGGCCGCCGCCTCCGACTACTGGCGCTCTCACGATCCGCTTCCCAGAAAGAGGGTCAGTCAGCAGGAGCAGTTCTACGAATCCCACTCAACCGGGTCGATTCAGGGCTGATATGCCTCAGCACGTCGTCTTTCTGGATCGTGCGACACTCAAGGCCCGTGTGCGCAGCCCCGCCTTCGAGCACACCTGGGAGGAATACCCAGTCACGCAGCCGGGCGAGCTCGCGCCGCGGCTGCGCGAGGCGACCGTCGCCATCACCAACAAGGTGCCACTGCGCGCCGCGACGCTGCAGCAGCTGCCGCAGCTGAAGATGGTCGCCGTGGCCGCCACCGGTTATGACGTCATCGACGTCGACTTCTGCAGGTCGCACGGCATCGCGGTCGCCAACATCCGCAACTACGCGGTGCACACGGTACCGGAACATAGCTTCGCGCTGATCACGGCACTGCGGCGCAATCTGCTCGCCTACCGCCGCGACGTCGAGCAGGGCAGGTGGCAACAGGTCGATCAGTTCTGCTTCTTCGACCATCCGATCCGCGATCTGCACGGGGCCACCCTCGGCATCATCGGCGAGGGGGTGCTCGGTCAGGCGACTGCGCAGATCGCGCGCGCCTTCGGCATGCAGGTGCTGTTCGCCGATCACGCCCCGCCCAGGGCGCCGGGGGTGGTGTTCACGCCCTTCGACGAGGTACTGGCGCAGAGCGACGTGATATCGCTGCACGTGCCGCTCACCCCGGCGACGCGCAACCTGATCGGACTCGAGCAGCTGCGCAGGATGAAGCGCACGGCGATCCTGATCAACACCGCGCGCGGCGGACTGGTGGACGAGCAGGCACTGGTGCAGGCGCTCACCGAGGGGCTGATCGCGGGCGCCGGCTTCGACGTGCTGACCACGGAGCCACCCAAGGAAGGCAATCCGCTGCTCACCCTGCGCACGCCTAACTTCATACTCACCCCGCACGTGGCCTGGGCGAGCGACGGCGCGATGCAGTTCCTCGCCGATCAGCTGATCGACAACATCGAAGCGTTCGTGAGGGGCCAACCGCAGAATCTCGTCACCTGACGGAGAGGCCGCCCGATGAGAATTGCGATCGTAGGAGCGGGAGCCGTCGGCGGCTACGTCGGCGTCAGGCTGGCGCTCGCCGGCGAGCGGGTCACGTTTGTAGCGCGTGGGGCGAATCTGGAGGCGATCCGCAGCCGCGGCATCAGGCTCATCATGGGCGACGGCAGCGAGCTCATGACGCGCGACGTGCAGGCCACCGCCGACTACTCGGCCGCCGGACCCCAGGACGTGGTGATCCTCGCCGTGAAGGCCCATCAGGTGGACGCGGTGGCGAGCGAGGCTCCGAAGCTCTTCGGGCCGCAGACCTGCGTGGTCACCATGCAGAACGGAATTCCCTATTGGTATTTCCACCGGCACGGGGGTCCGTTCGAAGGGCAGCGCGTCGCCGCGGTCGACCCCGCCGGCGCGTGCCTGCGGGGAATTCCGCCGAGCCGCGTCATCGGTTGCGTGGTCTATCCGGCCTCGGTGCTGACATCGCCCGGAGTCATTCGTCACATCGAAGGGGATCGCTTTCCGGTGGGCGAGCTCGACGGGTCGGCGAGCAGCCGGGTGCGGCAGGTCTCGCGCTCTCTCACCGCCGCCGGATTCCAGGCGCCGGTGCTCGATGACATCCGCGCTGAGATCTGGCTCAAGCTCTGGGGCAATCTCACCTTCAATCCGATCAGCGCTCTCAGCCGGGCCACGCTCTCCGACATCTGCCAGTTCCCGCCGACGCGCCAGCTGGCGGCAGCGATGATGGCGGAGGCACAGACGGTGGCCCAGAAGCTCGGCATCACGTTTCGCGTCCCGATCGAACGGCGCATCGCAGGCGCCGAGCGCGTCGGCCGGCACAAGACCTCCATGCTCCAGGATCTCGAGGCGGGCCGCGTCATGGAGACCGACGCGCTGCTCGGTTCGGTGCTCGAGCTCGCGCACATGACGGAAGTGTCCACGCCGACTCTCGAGGCCGTCTACGCGCTGCTGAAGCTCCTCGGCAGGCCGCTCGAAGCAGGCGGCCGCGACGCGGCCGCCCAGCCGGCCGGAGTGCCCTGATGGAGGACGGCGCCGTTTTTGTCGAGCGAATGGCGCTGGGCGACGACGGCCCGCGCGTCGGCGTCAAGGATTCGATCGACGTCGCCGGTTTTCCCACCCGTATGGCGAGCGCCTGTCTCGCGGATGCACCGCCGGCGGTACGGCATGCCGCCGTCGTGCAATTGCTCCTCGACGGTGGCTGCCGGATCGTCGGCAAGACCAACCTGCACGAGCTCGCCTTCGGCCTGACCGGCATCAACCGCTGGACCGGAACCCCCGTGAACCCACGCTCGCCCGCACGGGTGCCGGGCGGATCTTCGAGCGGATCGGCTGTGGCAGTGGCGGCAGGCCTCGTGGAGTTCGCGCTCGGCAATGACACCGGGGGCTCGATCCGCCTGCCCGCGGCGTGCTGTGGTGTCGTCGGCCTGAAGCCTTCCTACGGGCGAGTCAGCCGCACGGGTGTGCACCCGGAGCGCTCGAGCCTCGATTGCGTCGGCCCTCTGGCGCGCGAGGTGTCGACGATCGAGCGCGCCATGGCGATGATCGACGCGACTTTCCGCCCGCAGGACGCCCCGCCGCGCGCCGTGGTCGGCTGGGTCCAGGTGGGCGCGAGTGCGGAGGTGAGTAGCGCGGCCCGCGGCGCACTCGGGCGTGCTGGCGTCGAGGTGCGCGGCGTCGCACTGCCGACTTTTGCCGCGGCGTTCTCGGCGGCACTCACGATCATCGGCGCGGAGATCTGGTCGGCATTCGGCCACCTGGTCGGATGCCAGCAGCTGGGCCCGGACGTGCGCACGCGGCTCGCGGCCGCGCAGGCGATTTCCGCCGGTGACGTGACGGCGGCGGAGACGCTGCGCCGCACGTGGCGTGCGGAGATCGACGCGGCCTTGAGCGACCTCGACGCGCTTGCCCTGCCGACGCTGCCGGATCTGCCGCTGACGCTGGCGGCGGCCGCGGATGCACGCGCCGCGCTTCACTCGAGCTGGTGCGTACGGCCGTTCAATCTCTCCGGGCATCCCGCCATCACGCTGCCAGTCGCCGTGCAGGGCGTGCC
>DASXKA010000202.1:0-13507 GCA_036497085.1 Steroidobacteraceae bacterium
CCGAGCGGCAGGTCGCAGGCAATGCGGGTGAGGCGCTGTGCCAGATACACCGACTCGCGATGCTCGGCGAGGCGTGCACCGAGGGTGCCGGCGCCGCGGATCTTGAGGCGCGCGACGCGCTCGAGATCGTCGTAGAGGTCATCGAGCGAGGCGAACGCCTTCATGAGCGAGGCGGCGGTCCGATGCCCGACCCCCGGCACGCCCGGGATGTTGTCGGACTCGTCCCCGGCAAGCGCCAGGTAATCGGCGAAGCGCTCGGGAGCCGCGCCGAAGTGGCGCTCGATGTCGTGATAGCCGAACTGGCCGCGGGCGCCGAAATCCCACAGCAGGTCGCCATCGCGCATCAGCTGCGCGAGATCCTTGTCGCGGGTGATGAAAGCGGCGCGCACACCGGCCGCGCGCATCAGGTCCGCGAGCGTCCCGATGATGTCGTCGGCCTCGTACTCCGGATATACGAACTCAGCGACACCTAAATGCCGGCACAGCTCGCGGCAGCGTCCGAACTGCTGCGTCAGCGCCGCCGGTGCCGGCTCGCGGTTCGCCTTGTACGACGGGTAGATTCCGCGCCGGTAGGAGTGCGGGCTGCGCTGGTCGAAGGCGACCGCCATATGGGCGGGGCGCACACGCTCGATGAGGTCGCCGAGAAAGCGCGCGAAACCGAACACCGCGTGCGTGGGATTGCCGTCCACATCGCGCATGTCGGGCAGCATCGAGTGGTACGCACGGAAGACGTAGACCGAGGCGTCGACGAGGAAGATCACGCCGCGGACCTTAGCAGGCGACGCCCCGGACCGTCACGCGCGGGCTAAGACAAATATGCGCGGATGCGGTCGTGCAGCGGGCTGGTGCGCGGGAAGTGCGCCACGAGGTATTCCATCTGGTCGGCCAGCACGCGTCGCCCCTTGAGGAAAATGTATTCCGCGTAGGTAGGCGTGAAGGGCACAGCGATCAGCTGCATGCGCGCCTGCTCGGGCGTGCGCGAGGCCTTCTGGTTGTTGCAGCGGCGGCAGGAGGCCACGACGTTGGTCCAGATGTCCGTGCCCCCCTGGCTGAAGGGGCGGATGTGATCGCGCGACAGGTCGCGTGCGGCGAAGCGCAGTCCGCAGTACATGCACAGGAACGCGTCGCGCCGGAACAGGGTCTGGTTGTTGAGCGGCGGCACGTAGTCGTGGCGCGTGTTGCCGGGATTGCCGGTGTGACCCACCGTGGCGACGATGGAGTTCACCTCGAGCACCGTGCGGCGGCCGGTGCGCGCATTGGTGCCGCCGTACAGCTCGTAGAGCAGCGAGCCGCACGTGTATGCGACCTGCTCCTGGGTGTAGAGTCGCGCGGCTTCCTTGTAGTCGATCCACTCGAGCGGCATCCCGGCGACGTCGGTGCGCAGCACGAGCTGCGACAGCCCGCGCGACGCGTGTGTGGCGATCACCACGAGGTCGTCGAGAAACCCGTGGTCGGCTTGATCGAGGTCGATCCCGTGCATAACCCTGTAAGATACGGCACTTTTGTGCAAGAATTCAACATCGCAAGATCTTAATTAAATTGAAATTTCTCAGTCACGTGGCTGGCCGGCCACGGACGGTGCGAGGGACACTGAATGCCAGCGACGATAGGCGCGCTGCGCGAGAGCGCGCCGCAGGAAACACGCGTCAGTCTGACTCCGGAGATTGCCGATAAGCTCGCGAAGGAAGGCGCACGGGTGCTGCTCGAGCGCGGCGCGGGCGAGCGCGCGCGCTTTCCCGACTCCGCCTACAAGAATGTGACATGGGCGGATTCCGCGGCCGCGGTGCTCGCGGGCGCGGACGTGCTCCTCACGGTGCAGCCGCTCACCGTCGCGCAGATCGGGCAGCTCAGGCCGGGCGCCGTGGTGATCGGCTTCATGCAGCCCTACGCGCGTGCCGCCGAGGTACGCGCGCTCAGAGAGCGGCGCCTCACTTCCTTCTCCATGGAGCTGGTGCCGCGCATCTCGCGGGCGCAGTCGATGGATGCGCTCTCGTCACAGGCCGCCGTCGCCGGCTACAAGGCGGTGCTGATCGCCGCGAGCCAGCTGCAGAAATTCCTGCCCATGCTCACCACCGCCGCCGGCACCATCCGCCCTTCGCAGGTGCTCGTCATCGGCGCGGGCGTCGCCGGGCTGCAGGCGATCGCCACCGCGAGGCGCCTCGGTGCGGTGGTGGAGGCCTACGACGTGCGCGGCGCGACGCGCGAGCAGGTCAAGTCGCTCGGAGCCAGGTTCGTCGAGACCGGGGTGAGCGCGGAAGGGGCCGGCGGCTATGCGCGCGAGCTCACCGCCGAAGAGAAGGCCAGGCAGCAGGAGGCGCTCGATGCGCGCATCAGTGTGGCCGATGCGGTCGTAACCACCGCCGCAGTTCCCGGCCGGCCGGCGCCGAAGATCATCTCGCGCACCGCGGTCGAGCGCATGCGTCCGGGCTCGGTGGTGGTCGACATCGCCGCCGAGCAGGGCGGCAACTGCGAGCTGACGCGCGCCGGCGAGGTGCTCGAGCACCAGGGGGTGAAGATCATCGGCCCGGTGAACCTCCCCGCCGAGCTCGCCTACAACGCGAGCGAGATGTACGCGCGCAATCTCTTCAATTTCCTGAAGCCCGCCCTCTCCAAGGGTGAGCTGGCGATCGACTGGAACGACGAAGTGTTCGCGCAGTCGTGCCTGACGCGCGACGGCGCGATCACGCACGAGCCGACGGCCAAGGCGCTCGGGGGCTGACATGACCGGAATGGTGGCACTCTATATCTTCATGCTGGCGGCCTTCACGGGCTACGAGGTCATCGCGCGCGTGCCGGTGATCCTCCATACCCCGCTCATGTCGGGCTCGAACTTTGTGCACGGCATCGTGCTGGTGGGCGCGATGGTTGCGCTCGGCAACGCCGTCACCCCGCTCGAGAAGGTCATCGGCGTCATCGGCGTTTTCCTCGCGGCGGGCAACGCCGTCGGTGGCTACGTCGTGACCGAGCGCATGCTCGAGATGTTCAAATCGAGCGGGCAACGCGGCGCTAAGAAGGGGACTCACTGATGCCGGGCTGGCTGTCCGCGGGCCTGGCGATCCAGGCGAGCTACTTCGTGACCGCGGTGCTGTTCATCATGGGGTTGAAGCGCATGAGCTCCCCGGTGACGGCGCGCAGCGGCATCCTGTGGGCGGGCGCCGGCATGGCGGTCGCGACGCTCGTCACCTTCCTCTATCCCGGGATGTCCAACTACGAGCTCATTCTCCCGGCGATGCTCGTGGGCGGCATCCTCGCGTGGTGGAGCGGCAAGCGCGTCGCGATGACCAACATGCCGCAGATGATCGCGCTCTACAACGGCATGGGCGGCGGTGCGGCGGCCGCGATCGCGGCGGTCGAGCTCTACCGCGGCGGGACCGAGGGCTATGTCACCGGCTCGCTCGCCGTCCTCGGCGGCATCATCGGCGCGGTGTCCTTCGCCGGCAGTGCGATCGCCTTCGGCAAGCTCCAGGGACTCATCACGCGCAGCTTCCGCTTCACGGGTCAGCAGATCCTGAACTTAGGGATCCTCGCCGCGGCGCTCGTGCTCGGCGCCATGGTGGCGGCACACCTCGACGCCAGCCCCGCGGTGGTCACCGGCTTCTTCGTGCTGGCGCTCGTGCTCGGCATCACCATGACGCTGCCGATCGGCGGCGCCGACATGCCGGTGGTGATCTCCCTTTATAACGCGCTCACCGGGCTCGCGGTCGGGCTCGAGGGCTTCGTGCTCGACAATGCGGCGATGATCATCGCCGGCACCGTGGTGGGCTCGGCCGGCACGCTGCTCACCCAGCTGATGGCGAAGGCGATGAACCGCTCTCTCGGCAACGTGCTGTTCTCGGGCTTCGGCGACACGGGAGGCGAGGCGACCGGCACGGTGACCGGGAGCCTGAAGCCCATCGAGGCCGCCGACGCCGGTGTGATGATGGCGTTCGCCTCCAAGGTCATCGTGGTGCCGGGCTACGGCTTGGCCGTGGCCCAGGCGCAGCACAAGATCTGGGAGCTGTGCCAGCTCCTGATCGAGCGCGGCGTGAACGTGCGTTTCGCGATTCACCCGGTCGCGGGGCGCATGCCGGGCCACATGAACGTGCTGCTGGCGGAGGCGGGAGTGCCCTACGACCTGATCGCCGATCTCGACGAGATCAACGCGGAGTTCGAGACCGCGGACGTGGCGCTCATCATCGGCGCCAACGACGTGGTGAACCCGGTGGCGCGCACCGACAAGTCGAGCCCCATCTACGGCATGCCGATCCTGAACGCCGACAAGGCGAAGAACGTGATCGTCATCAAGCGCGGCAAGGGCGCCGGGTTCTCCGGTATCGAGAACGCGCTCTTCTATCTGGACAACACCCGCATGCTCTACGGGGACGCGCAGAAGGCCGCAGCGGAGCTGATCGCGGCGGTGAAGGCGGTCGGCTGATCCGGCGGCGGCGGCGCGGCGCCACAAGGGAGGGCTCTCGCCATGCAGCGCAGAAGTCTCTTGCAGCTCGGGGCGGCGGTGCCGCTTGCGCTCCTCGTGCCGGCGGGTCTCGTGGCGCGGGTCATGTCGCCATTCGCGCGAGTGCGCCCCACGGATCCGTACTGGCCGACGGCTGCCCAGTGGGATGAGCTCAAGGCCGCCGTCGGCGGCAATCTGCTCGAGGCGCAGGCTCTCTTCGCCCCCTGCGATGCGGATGCCGGCGGCGCCGCCTGCGCCGCGGTCTCGCACAACCTGCGCAACCCCTTCTGGATCGGCGACCAGCCGGGCGGCACGCAGGTCTCGGGCTGGCTCGATGCCTGGACGCCCGCGGCGAGCGCCCGCGCCGTCAAGGCCCGCGACGCGCACGACGTCGCGCGCGCGGTCGACTTCGCGCGCACGCACAACCTGCGCGTGGCAGTAAAGGGCGGCGGCCACAGCTATCTCGGTACATCCAACGCTCCCGACTCGCTCCTCATCTGGACGCGAGCGCTCACCGACATCCGCCTGCACGATGAGTTCGTGGGCGAGGGCTGTGCGGGAAAGACCGCCCCGACGCCCGCCGTGTCGCTCGGCGCCGGCTGCATGTGGGCCGATGCCTATGCGGCAGTCACGACGCGCGCGGGGCGCTACGTACAGGGGGGCGGCTGCACCTCCGTCGGCGTCGCCGGGCTCGTCCAGTCGGGTGGCTTCGGGAGTTTCTCCAAGGGCTTCGGCAACGCCGCCGCGGGACTTCTCGAGGCGCAAGTGGTCACGGCCGATGGCAAGGTCCGGATCGTCAACGCCTGTCAGGATCCCGAGCTCTTCTGGGCCTTGAAGGGCGGCGGCGGCGGAACCTTCGGCGTAGTGACTCGCCTCACGCTCCGCACTCACGAACTGCCGCAGTTCTTCGGCGGCGCCTGGGGAGCCATCCAGGCCGCAAGCGATGCCGCCTTCCTCAGGCTCGTCGCACGCTTCCTCGCGCACTACGCCGAGCGGCTCGCCAACCCTCACTGGGGCGAGCAGATCGCGGTGAAGCCCGGCAACTCGCTCGAGATCTCGATGGCGCAGCAGGGGCTCTCCCGCGAGCAGGCGCTCGCCGCGTGGCAGCCGTTCTTCGACTGGGTGAAGGGTTCCGCGGACCTCAAGGTGACCGATGAGCTCGGCGCCGGCGGCCACAAGGCGCGAAGCTGGTGGGAGATTCAGGGCAACCCGAGCATGATTCCCGACCAGCGGCCGGGCGCCTCTCCCGATCACGGCTACTGGCGGGGTGATCAGGACCAGGTGGGCGCCTTCCTCCACGGTTACGATTCGCTCTGGCTGCCGGCCGCGCTGCTCGAGCCCACCGCACAGCCGCGCCTCGCCGAGGCGCTCTACGCCGCCTCGCGCCACAAGAAGGTAGAGCTCC
Source organism: Steroidobacteraceae bacterium (assembly GCA_036497085.1). Lineage (GTDB taxonomy): Bacteria > Pseudomonadota > Gammaproteobacteria > Steroidobacterales > Steroidobacteraceae > 13-2-20CM-66-19. The sequence goes on from DASXKA010000202.1 coordinate 5,838, forward strand.
ACATCAATAAGGGCCTCGCGTTCGCCCCTGCCGCCGCCGTCAAGGCCTCTCTCGACACCGCCATGAACCCGGGCGTCACCGAGGCGTTCGCGCTCGCCATCATCGCCGACGGCGAGCGCCCCTCGTATCCCGGGGAGTCGCGGCCGCCGATGGACCTCGACGCGGCCCACCGCGACGCCCGCGCCATCGACACGGCCACCGCGGAGCTCAGGAAGGCTGTGCCGCAAGCGGGCTCGTACCTCTCGGAAAGCAACTTCTTCAACGAGCGCTGGCAGGAGGCGTACTTCGGCTCGAACTACCCGCGCCTGCTGCGCGTCAAGAAGCAGTACGACCCCGAGGGCCTGTTCATCGTGCATCACGGTGTGGGCAGCGAGCACTGGAGCGCGGACGGCTTCACTCGTCTCAGCAGCTGAGGAGCAATTGATGAAAGAGCACATCCGGGTTGCGCTCGCCGTGATCACGGCGGCGCTGATCCTCTGCGCAGCGCCGCGCCCGCTGGCGGCGGCGCCGGCCACCCCGCCCGCCGCGGCGCCCAAGCCGCTCAGCACCGCGGAGGTGCTTAGCTCCTCCTCGCCCTCGGATTGGCGGCCGCTCGATCCGCAGAGCACGCTCTATCTGGAGCTGCCCGCCGGGCGGGTGATCATCGAAATGGCTCCGGTGTTCGCGCCGAATCACGTCGCCAACGTCACCGCGCTCGTCCGCGAGGGCTATTTCGACGGCCTGGCGTTCATGCGCTCGCAGGACGACTACGTGGTGCAGTGGGGCGACGCGCAGGGCAAGAAGCCGCTGCACAAGGCGGTGCGCACTCTCCCCGCCGAGTTCGAGCGGCCGCTGCGCGGGCTGACGATCGCGCGCATCACCGATCCCGACACCTATGCTCCCATGGTCGGATTCCTCGACGGCTTCCCGGTGGCTGCGGATCCGCAGCTCGCACGCGCCTGGCTCGTGCACTGCTACGGCATGGTCGGCGCGGGGCGCGACAACGACGTCGACTCGGGCGGCGGCACGGAGCTCTACGCAGTCATCGGCCAGGCGCCGCGGCATCTCGATCGTAACGTGACGCTGCTCGGCCGCGTGGTACGCGGCATGGAGTTGCTGTCGGTGCTGCCGCGCGGCCACGGCGCCCTCGGTTTCTACCAGCCTTCCGAGAGCGGCATGCCGATCCGCTCGCTGCGCCTCGCCGCGGATCTCCCCGAGGGCGAGCGCACGGCGCTCGAGGAGTTGCGCACCGAAACGCCGACTTTCGCGGCCTACGTCGAAGCGCGGCGCAACCGCCACGAGGAATGGTTCAAGGTGCCGGCGGGCCGGATCGACGTGTGCAACATTCCGGTGCCGGTGCGCGAGGCGAAGGCCAACAGCCGCTAGCTAGCGCGGCCGTTCAACGCGGGTGCGGGGACGGGGACGAGTGTCCCGCGCCGCCGCGCTGCGGCTGCTGCGTGCGCTTTTCGTGCTGCTGGCGTGCGTGCTCCACCATCTGCTGACGCTGCTCGGGACTGGCGTTGCGCCACTGCTGGCGCAGCTGCTGGCGCTGGGCCGGCGGCAGCTGCTGGAAGCGGTGATAGTTCTGCCGCACCGCCTCCTGCTCCTTCGGCGGCAGCGCCTGGAAGCGCTGCCAGCGATCGCGCAGCGCATGGCGCTGCTCGGGGGGCAGGGACTGCCAGTGCGAGAAGCGATCGTGCGCCTGGTCGCGCTGCTCGGTCGACATCCCCAGCCAGCGCTCGCTGCCGCGGGCGAGTGCCTGCTGCCGCTCGGGTGGCAGGCTCCCCCACTGACTTCCCATGGGGCCGAGGAGCTTCTGCTGCTCGGCCGAGAGGCTCGACCAGGAGACCGGCGCGGGCGGACTCGCCGCGGCGGGTGCAGCGGGCGGCAGTTCCTGAGCGAGGCACGGCGCGGCCGCGGCCAACAGCAGCGCGGCGAGCAGCGCAGACACCCGGGTTTTGGTTGTTATCGGGCTAGCCATTGTTCTTGTCTCCGGGGGGAGTCGGCGGCGGCGCAGGCGGCGGCCTCGTACCGCCGGGCCGCGCTCCCTTCGCCTGCACCGGCTGCGAGAGGTAGTTGGGATTCACCTCCGAGAGCCGGTCGACGCTGCCGAGGAACTCGAGGAACCCCGCCGCGGGCGGCGGCGGCGGCGCCTTGCTCGCATCGTCCGAGCGGCCGGTCGCGCTGCCGAGCGTGAGCGCGCCCAGCACCGCGATCGCAGCGGCGCGCTGGAGCCACATCAGCTGCTCGCGGCACCGGCATCGGACTGCGCGGCGGCCCATTCGTAGAACGAGCCGTCCCACTCCTCCATCAGGTCAATCGAGTCATTGTCCGTCAGCAACTCCATGTCCTCTACCGCGGGATGCTGGCCATCGAGCGCCAGCGGCGTCGTGTGGGCAGGCTCGCGGTGCCAGAGCACCACGGCGACCAGGAGCGCCGCGGCCACCGCGCCCGCGGCCGGCATCAACGTGAGGCTGCCCCACCAGGCGCGGCGGCGACCACCGGCGGCGGCGAGCGCGGCATGGCGCGCCCGGTTCAAGCGCGAGCGCGTGCGGGCGTCGATCCGCCGCACACTCTCCTCGAGCACGATGCGCGCGTTGCGCTCGAACTCCGTCGGTGATCCACCGCCGCTCATAAGTACAGCTCTCCGAGTTGCGCGCGCAGTGCCTGCACTGCGCGAAAGTAATGAGTCTTCACGCTGCCTTGCGAGCAGCCCATCGCCTGCGCCGTCTCCGCCACGTCGAGCCCCTCGAGCGTGCGCAGCAGGAATGCCTGCTGCTGCCGCGGCGGCAGCCGGGTGAGCGCCTTCTCGAGCGCCTCCATCGCCTCGTCGAGCTCGAGCCGGCGCACCGGCTGCGGCTCGAGACTCGGCGCCTGCGCCACCGGGTCAGAATCATCGTCGTCGTCTTCGCCGCGCAGCGGCAGCCAGGCCATGACGCGGCCGCGCACCGTGCGCCGGCGCTGCATGTCACGGATGCGGTTCTCGAGGATCCGGTAGAAGAGCGGTTTCCACTCCCCGGGCGGACGGTCGGAATAGGCCCGTGCCAGCTGCAGCATCGCGTCCTGGACTGCATCGAGGGCGTCGTCCTCGTGCCGCAGTGCGGCCTGGGCGATCTTGAATGCCTTCAGCTCGACGCCGGCCAGGAACTGGTTCAGCGCTCGGGTTTGTGTTTGCTCTTCGGGGTCCGTCAGGTCCACGTCGCCGTGCAGTGCGGCCGGCATGCTATAAGGCGAAGCGAGCGTAGCAAACTCGGGCATGGCGTGTATAACGCGCGCGCACCCTGCCCGGTTGACGCTCTCAATCATCGCAAGCCATTGATTTAGCTAATACGGTGGGATCCGTTCACACTTTGTTCAGGGTGGCCGTCGACACCCCCCTGCGGCGGCTCTTCGACTACCTCCCGCCGGCTCTACCCGAGGGCGCCGCCGAGCCAAAGCCCGGCATGCGTGTGCGCGTGCCGTTCGGGCGCCGCCGCCTGGTGGGGATGATCATGGCCGTCACCGACCGGTCGGACCTCCCGCCGGAGCGGCTGAAGCCCATCCTCGAGGTGCTCGACGCAACGCCGGCGCTCGAGGCTTCGGCCCTCGAGCTCATCCAGTGGTCGGCGGAGTACTACCACCATCCCGTCGGCCAGGTGCTCGCGACCGCACTGCCCGTGCTGCTGCGACACGGCGCCGGCGTCGCCGCCACCGAGGAGCGCTGGACAGTGACCAGCTCGGGCAGGGAAGCCGCCGCGGCGGGCGAGCCGCGCCGCGCGCCGCGACAGCGCGCCCTCCTCGAATTCCTCCTCGCGCGGGACGGCGCCGCCGCCGGCGACTTGAGCGAGCATGCGGCAGGCTGGCGGGACGCGGCCCGCTCACTCGAGCAGCGCGGCTGGCTCGCGCGCGTCGAGGTGGCGCTGGTCGAGGCTCCGGAGCCGGCACGCGGGCGCGCCGCGGGACCCACTCTCCTGCCCGAGCAGCGTGACGCCGTCGAGCGTGTCGCGGCCGCCGGGCGCGCCTATGCTGCCTTTCTCCTCGAGGGCGTCACCGGCAGCGGCAAGACCGAGGTGTACCTGCGCCTCACCGAGGAGGCGCTCGGGCAGGGACGCGCGGTGCTGGTGCTGGTGCCGGAGATCGGCCTCACTCCGCAGCTGGTCGGCCGGTTTCGCGAGCGCTTCGCGGCGCCCCTCGCGGTGCTGCATTCGGCGCTCACGGATCAGGAGCGCCTCGCTGCGTGGCGCATGGCGTGGAGCGGACGGGCGCGCATCGTGCTCGGGACGCGCTCGGCGGTGTTCGCACCACTCGCCGATCTCGGGCTCATCGTGGTCGACGAGGAGCACGATCCCTCCTTCAAGCAGCACGAGGGGGCGCTGCGCTACTCGGCACGCGACCTGGCCGTGATGCGCGCGCGCCTCGCGCAGGTGCCGGTGGTGCTCGGCTCCGCGACGCCCTCGCTCGAGACGCTCAACAACGCAGCCGCAGGGCGTTACACACGGCTGCGCCTGCTGCGCCGGCCCGGCGAGTCGCAACCGCCCCGCCTCTCGTTCATCGACCTGCGCGTGAGCGCGGTCGACGCCGGCATCTCCACGCCCGCGGCACTCGCGATCGAGCGCCACCTCGCCGCCGGCGCCCAGGTGCTGGTGTTCCTCAACCGCCGCGGTTACGCCCCGACCCTGCTGTGCACGGCGTGCGGCTGGGTCGCGCCCTGCCGCGACTGCGACGCGCGCCTCACCGTGCATCTCGGGGCCTCGAGGCTGCGCTGCCATCACTGCGGCGCCGATGCGCCGCTCCCGGCGCGCTGCCCGCAGTGCGGCTTTGCGCTGAAGCCGGTGGGCCAGGGCACGGAGCGCATCGAGACGGCGCTCGGCGCGCGTTTTCCCGGCGTCAGCATCGTGCGCCTCGACCGCGACGTGGTGCGGCGCCGCGGCGATCTCGATGAGGTCGTGCGGCGCATGTCCTCGGGCGAGGCGCGGATCCTCGTCGGCACGCAGATGGTGACCAAGGGTCACGACTTTCCCAACGTCACGCTGGTCGTGGTGCTCAACGCCGACCAGGGGCTCTTCAGCACCGACTTCCGCGCCCCCGAGCGCCTCGCGCAAACCATCGTGCAGGTCGCGGGCCGCGCGGGACGGGGCGACAAGCCGGGCGAGGTGCTCATCCAGACGGAATTCCCGCAGCATCCTCTGCTCGTGAGTCTCCTCGAGCGCGGCTACGATGGCTTCGCGGAAGCGGCCCTCGCCGAGCGACTGCAGGCGTCCTGGCCGCCCTTCAGCCGCCTCGCGGCGCTGCGCGCCTCGGGAAAGACGCGCGAGGCGGCGCTCGGATTCCTGACCGAGGCCCGCGCCGCGGCCGGCGCGCCGGCGCGCGGCCTGAAGCTCCTCGGCCCCGTGCCTGCGGCCATGGCGAAGCGCGCGGGCCGCTACCACGCGCAGCTCCTGGTCGAGAGTCGTGAGCGTCGCGCCCTGCATCAGTTCCTCGACGGCTGGCTGCCGCAGGTCGAGGCGCTCAGGAGCGCGCAGCGCCTGCGTTGGGCGCTCGACGTCGATCCGCTCGAGCTCTTCTGAGCCCCGCGACGAACCTGCACCGGCGCTTCGGGTAAACTTCCCGAGAGGCGCCGCGCGCGCGTTTTCGTGTCGGCCGAAATACACCCTTGAAGCAGGAACTCGAGCAGCTGCTGCTGGCCGCACTCGCGAAGCTCGCTGGCGGCGGCACGCTGAATGAAACACCGCCCGCCGCGGCCGTCATCGTCGAGCGCACCCGCGAGGCGCAGCACGGCGACTTTGCGACTAATGTGGCATTGCGGCTCGCGAAGGCCGCGCGTCGCAACCCGCGCGAGCTCGCCGCCGCGATCGTCGCGGCCCTGCCGCCGAATGTCCTGGTGGCACGCACCGAGGTCGCGGGCGCCGGCTTCATCAACTTCCACCTCGCGCCCGAGGCCTATGCGCGCGAGCTGGCCGCCATCCACGAGCGCGGCGCGCGCTACGGCGAGAGCCGTCTCGGCGGCGGCGAGCGCGTGCTGGTCGAGTTCGTCTCGGCGAACCCCACCGGGCCCCTGCACGTGGGCCACGGCCGCCAGGCCGCCTACGGCGCCACGCTCGCCAACATCCTCGCGGCCGTCGGCTTCGAGGTCGCGCGCGAGTACTACGTCAACGACGCCGGGCGGCAGATGGACATCCTCGCGGTGAGCGCCTGGGTGCGCTATCTCGAGCTGTGCGGCGAGCGACTGCCCTTCCCCGAGAACGGCTACCGCGGCGATTACGTGCGGGTGCTGGCGCAGGACCTGAAGGCCGCGGCCGGCGCGGCGACGTTGCGCCGGCCGGCGGCCGCGGTGCTCGCCAATCTTCCGCCCGATGCGCCGGCCGGCGACAAGGACGCCTACGTCGACGCACTGATCGGGCGGGCGCGCGAGCTCCTGGGTGCCGACGGCTTCGGCCAGGTGCTGGAGCTCTCGCTCGAGGCGATGCTCAGCGACATTCGCGAGGATCTCGGGCAGTTCGGGGTGCTGTTCGATCACTGGACCTCCGAGCGCGCCTTCGTCGACTCGGGCGCGATCGATCACGCGCTCGAGGTGCTCGAGTCGCAGCGGCGGCTGTACCGCCAGGACGGCGCGCTGTGGTTCCGCGCCACCGAGTTCGGCGACGAGAAGGATCGCGTGGTGGTGCGCGAGAACGGCCAGAAGACCTACTTCGCCTCCGACATCGCCTACCACCTCAGCAAGCGCGAGCGCGGCTTCGCGCGCCTCGTCGACGTGCTGGGCGCCGATCACCACGGCTATGTGGCGCGCGTGCGCGCCGGTCTCATGGCCATGGGCCAGCCGGGTGAATCCCTCGAGGCAATGCTGATCCAGTTCGTCAGCCTGTTCCGCGGCGCCGAGAAGATCCCCATGGGCAAGCGCGAGGCGCAATTCGTCACGCTGCGCCAGCTGCGCGCCGAGGTCGGCAACGACGCCTGCCGCTTCTTCTATCTCATGCGCAGCCACGATCAGCCGCTCGATTTCGATCTCGAGCTCGCCAAGTCGCGCACCAACGAGAACCCCGTGTACTACATCCAGTACGCGCATGCGCGGGTCGCGAGCGTCATGAAGCAGCTCGCCGCGCGCGGCCTCGCCTTCGACCGCTCGGCGGGGCTCGCCGCCGTGGCCGCGCTCACCGCCACCCACGAGCAGGCGGTCCTGCAGGCGCTCGCCCGCTACCCGGAGGTGCTCGAGCAGGCGGCGGTGAACCGCGCGCCGCACGCGCTGGTGCACTACCTGCGCGAGCTCGCCAACGCATTCCACACCTACTACAACGCGCAGGCGTTCATCGTCGAGGACGCGCCGCTGCGCAACGCGCGCCTGGCGCTGGTGCTCGGTGTGCAGCAGCTGGTGCGCAACGGGCTGACGCTCCTCGGCGTATCCGCGCCCGAGACCATGTGAGGCGCGCACCCGCGGAGCGTATGGCGAAACTCACCACCCGCGACTACAAGAGGACCACCCGCCGCCCGCTCGTCATCTCGCGCTGGCGCGAGTTCGGCTTCGGGCTGCTGGCCGGGGCCGCGCTCGCGAGCGTGGCGTTCGTCTATGCCGGTGGCAGAACCCACCGGGCCGCCGAGCTCGCCGACGCGCCCCACCCCGATCCGCACCGCGCGCGCGAGGCGAACGGCGACCCGGGCGCGGCGCCTCTCGCCAAGGGCTCGGAGAAGTACGACTTCTACCAGATGCTGCCGAATTT
>DASXKA010000203.1:0-3841 GCA_036497085.1 Steroidobacteraceae bacterium
CTCGGCAGCCTCAGCGGCCGCGGCACGCCGGTCGCCGCGGTCCTGGTCTCCGGTGCCGGCATCCTGGTCTCGGCCGGCGTCTCGATCTACACGCCCAACGCCTACGGCTATCTCCTCGGCGTCGCGTTGTTCGACGCCATACTGGTGTGGATTATCATCCTGTTGAGCCACCTGAGCTTCCGTCGTCGACACGCCGCGAGCGAGCTGCCGGTGCGCATGCCGCTGTTTCCCTGGCTGCAGTGCGCGGGGCTGGTGATGCTCGCCGCGATCCTGGTTACCATGGGCCTGGATCCCAACCTCTACGTCTCGTGGGTGTACGGAGTACCCTGGCTGATCATGATCTCTGCGGCGTATTTCCTCTGGCGGGCGCACCGCCGCCGTGCCGGTGCCCCGCGCGCGGCAGCGCGCGCCGCGCCACCGGCGTGAGATTCACGCATGACTGACTTCACCGCGCTGCGGCGACGCTTCCCGGTGCTCGAGCGCAAGACCTACCTCAACAGCGGGTCTTACTGTGCGCTCGCGGACAGCGTCCGCGACGCCATCAACGCGTACATGGACGATCGCCTGCAGGTCGGCGCCAACTGGGATGTCTGGGTCACCAAGAACGAGGCCGTGCGCCGGGCCATGGCGGCGGTGCTGCGGGCGACCCCCGATGAGATCGCGGTCACCGCCTCGGCGTCTGCCGGACTCAATGCGCTGGCAAGCGCGCTCGACTTCAGCACGCCGCGCAACAAGGTCGTGGTGAGTGATTTCGAGTTTCCGACCAACGCCCAGATCTGGCACGCCCAGGAGCCGCGAGGCGCGCGCATCGTCCACGTGCCCAAGACAGCGGACGGCGACATTCCGCTCGAGAGCTTTGCCAGGCTGATCGACGCGCAGACGCAGCTGGTGGCCGTGACCCAGGTCTGCTTCCGCAACGGCGCCCAGCTCGACATCCCGGGAATCGTCCGCCTGGCACACGAGCGGGGCGCCCGGGTGTTGCTCGACTGCTATCAGGCAGTCGGAGGCCTCACGGTCGACGTGAGGCAGCTGGACGTCGATTTCGCCGTCGGCGGAATGCTGAAATACCTGCTCGGCACCGCGGGCATCGGCTTTCTCTATGTCCGCGGGTCTCTGATTCCCACGCTCACCCCGACGCACTCGGGGTGGTTCGCGCAGCAGGACATCTTCGCCATGGACATCACGGCCAACCGGCCGGCGCCGAACGCACGCCGTTTCGAGGCGGGAACCCCGCCGGTGGTCAACTGCTACGCGGCCGAAGCGGGCCTCAAGATCATCCTGGAAGTCGGCACGGACGTCATCGAGGAACGGGTGCGCGCGCTCACCCGCCGCTGCCTCACGGGGCTCGAGAGCATTGGCTGGAGGAGCGTCACGCCGGCCGCGGACTCGCGGCGTGGCCCGATGGTCTGCGTGCCGGCGCGCGACACCGAGCGGCTGTTTGCCGTGCTCATGGAGCAGGACATCGTGACTTCGTTCCGCGACGACAACATTCGGGCGACGGTGCATTTCTACAATTCCGGGGATGACATCGAGCGCTTGCTCGCGGCACTCCGGGTGCATCGCGCGCGGCACCACCCGGGAGGGCATCCGGGCGCATGAGCGGACCGGGCACCGCCGCTCAGCCGCGCGCCGCGGAGTTTCCCGCGCCGGCGCTCCGGGCACAGTTCCCGGCGCTGCGACGGGCGGGAGCCGGCATCTTTTTCGACAACGCCGCCGGTGCGCAGGTACCGCAGCGCGTGCTGGATGCCGTGACCGCGCATCTGCTCGAGCACAACGTGCAGCGCGGCGGGCGCTATGCGCAGAGCATCGCGGTGGACACCGCCATTCAGGACGCTCGCGAGAAGGTGGCGGCGTTTCTCAATGCACGCCGTCCTGAGGAGGTTGCGTTCGGGATGAACGCGACCTCGTTCATCCGGCTGGTGAGCCTCGGCATCGGACAGGGGCTCGGTACGCGCAATGAGATCATCGTCACCGACCTCGATCACGAGGCGAATATTGCGACCTGGCTGGCGCTCGCTCCGGCGGGGGCCAGCTTTCGCTGGTGGCAGGTGCGCGAGGACGGACGGCTCCATTGCGAGGACCTGGAGCCGCTCGTCGGGCCGCGCACCCGGCTCCTGGCCTGCACCATCGCGTCGAATGCGCTCGGCTCGCTGGTCGATGTCCGCCGCGCCGGCGAGCTGGTGCACGCGGCGGGCGCGGAGCTCTTTCTCGACAGCGTGCACTATGCCCCGCACGCGCCGATCGACGTCGAGGCACTCGGTTGTGATTACCTCGTTTGCTCGGGATACAAGATCTTCGCGCCCCACATGGGGTTTCTGTGGGGGCGTTACGAGTCGCTCGCAGCGTTGCCCACCTTCCGCGAGGATTTCATCCCCGACCGGCCACCCGGCAAGATCGAGGCCGGCACCTTCATGTACGAGAACGTCGCGGGCATGGCCGCCGCGGTCGACTATCTGGCGGAGCTCGGAGGCGTACTTGCGCGGAGCAGCGGGCGGAGCGGGGCGCTCACTCTGCAGGCGGCTTGCCACACCGCGCTGAGCGGCATCCGTGAGTACGAGCAGGGCCTGTCGCTCTCGCTGCTGCAGGTGCTGCGCGGGTTGGGGGCGACGATCTATGGCGTCAGCGACGAAACGCAGGTGACGCAGCGCGTCCCGACAGTCTGTTTCAACCTGCCGGGCGTGGCCCCGGCGGCCGTCACCGAGGCCGCCGCACGCGCTGGCATCGGCATTCGCGACGGACACATGTACGCGCCCCGCCTCATGAAACGGCTGGGACTGGGTCTCGAGAGTGGTGCGGTACGCGTCTCGCTGGTCCATTACAACACGCTCGCGGAGATCCAGACCTTCGCTGATGTCCTGGCGCGGCTCGCCTAGTGCGTGCTGGACGTGAGGCGCAACAGATCCTCGACCGATACGCTGCCTCCGCAGCAGAGCAGTACCAGGGAACGGCCGGCGAACTCCGCGCGGCGCTCGAGGGCCGCGGCGAGCGCGATCGCGCCGCTCGGCTCCAGCACGATCTTGAATTCTTCGAACCCGATGCGCATCGCCCGGCGCACCGCGGCATCATCGACCGTGATGCCGCGGGAGATCAGATGCTCGGCCGCCTCGAACGGCACCGCGCCCGGACTGACGGCCTGCATGGCATCGCAGATGGTCTGCGGCGTGCCGACGTTGCGCTCGCGCCGATGCGAGATCAGCGAGCGGCGCATGTCGTCGCACGCCTCGGGCTCGACCGCGATCACCTCCGCGCCCTGGCCATAGTACTTCTCGGCGAGCGCCGTGCCGGCGATGAGTCCGCCGCCGCCCACCGGGCAGAGCACGGCGTCGATATGCAAGCGCGTGCGACGGGCGTCGACCAGCACCTCGCGCATGAGCGTCGATTGCCCGGCGACCACCAGCGGATCGTCGAACGGATGCAGCAGTGCATACTCATGCTCTGCGGCGAGCGCGCGGGCGCGCTCGCTGGCCACTTCCTCGCGGTTGCGAGTGCCGTGCTCTGTGAGCACCACCGTTGCGCCGGCGCGTCGGGTGAGCTCGATCTTGCGCTGCGGCGCGTCGCTCGGCATCACGATGTTGACCGGCACACCGGCGCGGCGGCCGGCGAGTGCCAGCGCCTGCGCGAAATTGCCGGACGAGAATGCGACGACACCGCGGCCGCGCTGCTCGGGCGACAGGCAGCTGACGCGAAAGCAGGCCCCGCGCATTTTGAACGAGCCGCCGATCTGCAACGACTCGGCCTTGAGGAACACCCGCGCTCCGACCACGGAGTCGATGTAGTCCGAGTGCAGCAGAGGCGTCCAGTGCACCGCGCCGCGCACGGTTCGCCAGGCCTGATCCAATAG
>DASXKA010000204.1:0-7302 GCA_036497085.1 Steroidobacteraceae bacterium
CCGGCGCGCCGTGCCGTGCGGCTGCCCATTCGCTCGCCAGGTCGCGGCTGATCGTCGGATCGACGTCGCCGCTGCGCAGCAGTACACCGGCGCCCGAGACCCAGAAGGCATTGTGCGACGGGACACCGGTCAATGGTGGAACCGGCCGCTTGCCATCCTCGGCCCTGCCGGCGGCGCGGCGTGCCTCGCCGCGCGCGCGCTCGAGCAGCGCCTGCAGCTCGACCTCGATTGCGTGCGCCTGCTGGGAGACCGCGCTCTGAGCCGTGCCGCGCAGCTGCGTCGCGTGGTCGCGTACGCTCAGGGTAATGAGGCGCGCCCCGGCGAGCACCACGACCGCAGCGACCGCGAGCGCCGGCATCCAGGAGGGGGGGCGTTTGCGCCTGGCGAGCCTCATGGCGAGCGACTGCCGCCCTCGAGATGCAGCGTGCACAGCAACGAGACGGTGGTGTGCTTGAAGCCTTCGATGTCCTGATAGTCCGCGAGCAGCTGCCAGTCAGCCCGGCCGAAGGATCGCCCGGCGCCCGCGAACACCTCGGTCAGCGTCGGGCTGGGTCGTACGATCTGACCGAGCAGGTTGAGAACGGCCGGGGCGGCGCGGCCGTGGGCCACGCCGGCGAGGGCTGTCGACGTCTGCCCGGCGTAGTCGAGGCGCAAGGTAGTGAGCTGCGTTCCAAGATTGCCGCCCGCGGTATCCGCGTACGACGCAGATAGCAGTAGGGGCTTCGCCACGCGGAACGACAGGCCGAGCTTCGGCAGGTTGCCGTGGCTGGTGTCGACGTCGATCCGCCGCTCCTCGAGCTGCACGGTAAGCCATTCGGTCGGCGCATTGAGCAGTCCCGCTGTCACCACCGAGTAATTGAAGCTGCGCACGGGCAAATCGCCTGCGCCTTCATGAGCTTCGAAGTAGATCGCCGTGGCGGGAGTGCCGCTCCCCAGTCCGAAGGAACCGCTCAGAATCCCGTTCGTCCAATGCGAATTGGAAACCTGTTGATACTCGGCGCCCACGTTGATCACGTCCTGCGGCGCGAAGGTATGCGACCAGAGCGCCGAGGCGCCACCGCCGCCGATGCCCCCGGTGAGCCAGGCTCCGTCCGCGCTGAACAGCAGGCGATCCTCGATGGCGGAGGCCGGCGCGGGCGCCTGCTGTGTCTGGTCCGCCGCTGCCACCTGCCGCGCGCACGCCAGCAGGATCAGACCCAGCGCGGGAGCCCGCGCGTTCACGTTCGTCTCCTCCTGATGGCGGTCACCCGTGTGGCGTCGAGATCCGTGCCGGCGAGGGCCGCCGTGCGTAGGGTCGCGCGCACGGCGCCGTCGCGCTCCGCGCCTGCGAAGGTTCGCGTGGGTAGCAACGCGACGACGTGCAGCCGCTCCTCCTCGCCGGGCAGCGCCACCGCGGTAGCCGTGACCTCGTACACGCGCCGCGCCACGGTGAGATGCATCTTCTTGCAGCGGCTCATGCCCGGATCCCACCAGGCCTGCCCATTAGTGACCTCCGGCAAGAGCTTCGATACCTCGCCGCCCGGATGCGCCTCGGGAAACACGGCCCGCGCGGGCCGGTTGAGCGCGAGCACGCGGCCGGAGGCGTTCACGATCAGCGCCGCGTGCTCGGCGGCATCGAGAGCCGCGCGCACGCAGAAGGCCTCTGTCGTGTCGCTGACGGTCACGAGTGCGAGGCGGCGGCCATCCTGGGCGATGTGTCGTACGCGGACCTCGGTGGCGAGCAATTGCCCGCCCAGGTGGACCATGCTCAGGGGCTCGCCTCCGTCGCGCCCGCCGATCAGCGTCTCGATCGCCTCCGGGTACGAGAACCGCACCACCTCGAAGAATCGCCGTCCGGCGATCGCTTTGCCCGCGCCCCAGGTGTCAATGGCGACGGCGCTCGCGCAGAGAATCTCCTGGGTCTCGGCGTCGACGAGCGCCGCCGGCAGCGGCAGCTCCTCCACCAGCGCCGACCAGAGCCCACGGCTGCGCAACGTCTCGCTGCGGGCCATGGCCACGTGAGCGTTCAGCCGGTCGTAGACCGTGCGCAGGTACTCCGCAGCCACGGCGCAGCCGAAAATGACGACCGCGAATACCTGCAGCAGCATGGCGTAGTAGCCTGCAGGCGCATAAAAGGCCGTGTAAGGCCGCTCTCCGCCAGCGGCCAGCCGGGCTATGGAGCTCAGCCCGTCGGCCACGGCATGGAGCCCGGGCACGTACCAGTGTGGCTCAGTCACCGACGGCGCCTGTCCTGAGGCGAGCGCCACCACTGTCAGGACGCTGAGCGCCGCCGTGACGTACGACTGCCAGCGCGAGATGAAGACTGCGCCGATGACCGGCAGCACGAACGCCCCGAGCAGGACGGGGTTCTGCATTCCGCCGGCGCGCTGCCATATGAACGCAACCGTGAGGACGCCGAGCAGGTGCAGGGCGGTGAGCAGCCGCGTGCGCAGCTGCGGCCGGGTCGCGAGGCGTGCGGCGACGACGGCAAAGCCGACATGAATCACCCCGAGCGTCAGCAACCCGAGCGCGCAGACGGCGAAGTCGATCTGCACACCACCGACGACGCGCGGCAGGCCGATCGAGAGCAGCAGCGTGACTATGGTGAGGAGCCAGGTGTCGCCGAGCGGGTGCGCGCGCGGATCGAGCCAGTTGTACACCGGCAGGATCTGGGTCGGATTGTGGTCCGTCATGGCCTGCCGACCGCCGCGGTCGCCGGCTCGGGCGCGACCGTTCCGATGGTGTTGGCGCGGAAGTTGTTTCCGTGGAGGGACGGATGGGCGCGCACGTTCCGTCCACCCGGTTGGGCATAGTCCGTGACGCGCAGCGCCAGGGCGCGCGGACGCAAGACTTCGTTGTCCGTGAGGACCGGCGAGTCGCCGATGACGTCGATCGCGTTGAGCCTCGGATCGGCGATGGTGTTGCTGACGGCGCTGCTCGGGTGCTCCGGATCGCCGAGGACGAACGCCATGCCAGAGGCGCAATCCGCTACGCGATTGCCGCGCACCATGGCGCCGGCGGAGCCGCGCAGCATGAGAGCGTAAGAGCTCAGCCCGTGCAGCTCGTTGCCTTCGATGAGCGCGTCGCGGGCGTTTTCCGCGACGATCCCCTGGGGCGCGGGGCCTGCGATTCGGTTGCTGCGGATCACCCCGCCCGCGCCGATCAGGTGGACCGCGGCCTGCGGCGCGTTAGCGGAGAATTCGTTGTGCTCAATGACGATCGGGACGTTGCCCGCGACCACACCGGCGTGATTGTCGGTGAAGTGGTTGTCGCGAACCTGAATGGCGTCGCCGCCGCCCGGCGCGCCGGTGTCACCGCGCACCGCCCAGAGTCCAGCCGCCGTGTCGTGCGCGAAGGTGTTACGCACCACTGCCGTGTTGCTGTTCGGGGCGCCGAAGCGCACTCCGACCCGGTCATTCACGAAGCGGTCGTCTTCCAGCAGAACATCCGCCGCATTCGCCGCGACCTCGACGCCCACGTCGCAGGAGTCGACCACGCTCGCGTGCATGTGAAAGTGCGCCGCGCGCAGCAGCACGGCCGCCCCGGGGCAATGGCGCACCACCACGCCTTCGATCGAGGTGTTGGGCCCGGCCACATCGAGCACGGCGCCGCCGGGCAGGTCATGCGCATCGATCTCGGCACCCGCTGGCTGTGCGACGAGCCGCAGCCCGTAGGGATTCATGAGCGGCGGGAGCGGTGTCTTCAGCGTGACCTTCCTCGCCAAGAGCAGCACGCTGATCCGGCCCCGGGCGGCGGCGGCGACGAACAGCGCCTCCCTGAGTGAGCCCGGCCCCATGTCATCCGGGCTGGTGACGCTGACGACCGCCTCGCCCGAACCTGCCCCGGCTACGGCTACGGGATGCCGCGAGTGGTACCACCAGCTGCCGACGGCGATGACGGCGAGCATCCCCGCGGTAATCACGGCAGAGGAGATCTGTTGTTTCGGGTTCACGACCCCTCCCCGGCACGCCTCAGGACGAAAACCGCATGCCACGAATGCTTCACCGCGATGCGGCCGAACGGCAGGTCGATCGGGATCGAGAGCAACGTGACGGCGGCCAGCGCCGGAGCGCGCAGTGCGCGCGGAATCCGTGCCAGACACGGTAGTAACCAGGACTTGAACGGCGCCGGATCGACGCCGGTGACGGCCTGCAGCGTGAGGCCGCAGGCCTCGAAGAGCCGCCGGTACTCGGCACGCTGGCGCGCCCGGAAGACCGGACTGTCGCACCTCGTGACGGCGCGCTCCGGAGCCGCCTCCAGCAGAATCAGCGTGCCGTCCGCCGCCAGGCGAGAGGCGAGGCGCCGCACCGCCGACCGCAGCGCCTCGGGCTCGAGAATGTGCTGCAGCACCGTGACGCCGAGTATCAGATCAAAGCGTCCCTCCAACTCCAGGGTGGCGAGATTCTGCGCAACGAAGCGGCAGCGCGCGCCGACGCCCTGCGCCGCGGCGCGCCGCCCGGCCTCAAGGATCATCGTGGGGCTCAAGTCGACACCCGTGACACTCGCCCCCCTTGCCGCCAGCCGGCAGCTCCAGCGACCGACGCCGCAGCCCACGTCGAGCACACGGGCGCCGGGACGCACGTTGAGCCACCTGCCGAGGGCGAGACGCTGACAACCGTCGATCAGGCGGTTGTAGAAGGCCGGCATCCCGTAGGAGCACACGGCGGCGAGCCCGTCGCCCCGGACCGCGAAGCGCGACGCACGTTCTTCCCAGTAGGCGGCGTTCATGCGCGCGCAGCTCCCACTGCCGGCACCTGCGGCCGCGCTCTTGGAAACCTCGCGGCCAGCTCACGGCGTACCGCCTCGTCATCGGCGATCGGCATTCCCCGCTCCGCCATATGTGGCAGCGAGCACAATATCCAGACGAGCGAGCGCAACCGGGACGGCAGATGGGCCGCATCTGCCTGCGCCTGCGCGAGAAATTCCTCGACGTCGCTCTCGATGGCGAGAATGGTCTCGCGCACCACCGGGTCCATGGGCAGGATCTTGGCCGGCTGCTCCCACGCAATCCCGGTGCCGGCAATCTCGCGGCGCTCGCAGACCGTAAAGGGCTTGAGCGCCGGATCGGCCGCCATCGGTGCACCCGAGAACGGGATGACGTACGGGTACAGCCCCACCTCGCAGCCGCGCTGCAACCAGCGGTAGGCCTGGCGCAGCGTCTCGGCGAGATCGACGAGCCGCGCCCGCGGCGAAGTCAGAATCAGGTCCAGAAATGGCGTGATTCCGAGGCGGCAGGCGGTACTCAGCATGGGCTCGATGTGATCGTAGATCCGGCCCTTGTTGAATTCCCTGAGCACATTGCGCGAGAAGTTCTCGATCCCGAAGCCGAGCACGCGAAAGCCGGCCCGGCGCATGGCCGTCAGCCGTTCGGGCGTCATCGCATCGACTCGGTTGGTGCTGATGAATTGCAGCGTGCGCGGCAGCGCGCCGCTCTCTTTGGCCGCGACGATGCGCTCGCACAGCGGCACGACGCGCCGGTCCTGCGTGAACACGAAGATGTCGTCCTGGAAAATGACCGTGCGCACCCCGGGGTGCGCCGCGACGATGCGCTCCAGCATCGTCAGGCACTCGTCCGCATCGAGGCGTGCGATACCGGCGACGCTTCCCTGTGCCTCGTGCAGGAAGTTCGTGGAGGAGCAGAAGCTGCAGCCCATCGGACAGTAGTTGAGGGTGATGAGCCGCACCGAACGGATCTCCGCGAGCAGCGCCTCACGGGCGGCCTTGGTCGGCAGCGCGCCGACCCGGTAGGCCCGCTCGAGTCGCTCCCAGTACGCGCCATAGGGCATGCGCGCGTAGGGGGTACTGAAGATGGCGTCGCGCAGCTCCTCGCGCTCGAGCGCGGGCTGCGGCAACTTGAGGCATCCCCCGTCGGCACGGCGCTCCACGGTCCCGTTGATCCCGCCCAAGGGCGCCGCCGAGCGCAGCCGCGTCACCATCTCGAGCAGCGGACGCTCCCCTTCCCCGAGCACGACCCGGTCGAAGGGACCGAGACGAAACATGAGCTCGGGCCTGAAGGTGGCCTCCATCCCTCCCGCGACCAGCAGCGCACGCGGGGCCAGCCGGCGCGCCAGGTGGGCGAGCTCGAGATCGAAGCGCAGGGTCATGCCGGTGGTGGAGACCCCGATCACGTCCCAGGGGCAGCGCAGCAGCTCACGTTCGAGCGCACGCTGCACCGGTTGGGCGCAGCAGTTGGGATCGAACACCCTGACCGTAACGCCCGCGGATTCGAGCACACCGGCGAGGCGCCACACCCCGAGCGGAGGAGCGAGGAACGTGTACTCCCCGCAGTGTGGATCGTACGGTCCGATCAAGAGGACGTTCGGCGCTGGCATCTGCGCTCACCCGCTGGCAACTGAGGTCTACGAACGCCCGGCGCGCGGAGCGCCGCTGATCTGCCACGGCCGGAGTACGTTCTGGTTCGAGCTTGCAATACCAAGCCTGCGCCGACTTGCAGCTGTGCCATAGTTCCAAAGGACTACGCCGAAGGGCCGGAAAGGCCCGGAAGGGGGCGGACCGCGTGGGTCAGACCGCCATCCCGCTCTCGAGTGTCGCCGCGGCATTGCGTCCGGCGGCGGCAGGCCGGGCGGGATGGTCGAGCTCGCGATGCTCGCGCGCGAGCAGATCGTAGAGCAGCCGGTCGTAGGGCTGCCCGTCGATGAAATGGCACTGCCGCTGCCTGCCGATGTAGCGGAACCCGAGGCGCGCGGCGGCCCGCTGCGAAGGGTTGTGCGCTACGACCCAGGTGTTTACCGAGTGCAGTCCCAGCTCCTGGAATGCGAGCGTCAGCAGGCATGAGGCCGCGACCTGACTCCAGCCGCGGTAGCGGAAGGCCTTCTCGCCCGCGACCCCCCACAGAGTGCCGGTACGCATGTGGCGGTCGAGGTTGCCGAGCGCCACGATGCCGATCGGATCGTCATCGCCGTGGATGGAATAGAGGCGGAGGTAGTGCGAGTCCCGTTGCGTCATGATCCGCAGCAGCGCCGGCGTGATGCGCTCGTAGCTGCTGCCGAAGTCCAGCCACTGACGGTTCTCTTTCCGCTGCAACCAGCCTACCGCCAGCT
Organism: Steroidobacteraceae bacterium; assembly: GCA_036497085.1. Classification (GTDB taxonomy): domain Bacteria; phylum Pseudomonadota; class Gammaproteobacteria; order Steroidobacterales; family Steroidobacteraceae; genus 13-2-20CM-66-19. The sequence continues at coordinate 7,041 of DASXKA010000204.1, forward strand.
CCAGGTCAGCGGGTGTGGCGAGCGGCCGCAGCCTCATTGCGCCGATCCCGGGCTGTCGAGGTGCGTGCGGCCGCCGGCCGCCGACAGCGCTCCTGTGCCGGCTCGCCACAGGGCGTCGTAAGCGGCGAGCAGCCGCGGCGCCTGGTGACTCCACTCGAGCTGCGTCTCCACCCGGGCGCGGCCGGCGGCGCCCATGGCGGCGCGGCGCTCGGGATCATCGACGAGCTCGACGATCTTCGCCGCGAAGTCCGCGGTATCGTGA
>DASXKA010000205.1:0-10672 GCA_036497085.1 Steroidobacteraceae bacterium
TAGTTCCAGACGAAGTTGACCCATCGGGCCTGCTCGATCAGCAAACGCGCGTGCTTGTCGCGCACCCGAAGGTGCAGCGTGCGCTCGAGGTAGTCCTCCTCAGCGGGCGTTTTGTTTTTTGCACTCACCACTTCAAGTCTACCGCTCGAGGCAGCGTCAGGCGCCGGCTCATACGGTTCATTTCCGTGGAGTTTTGCGGAAACCGCGGGCAGGCACTCTATCCATACAGTATCCGGTTGACCCCGGCCTTGGTTGCGCCTTATATCTCCGGCCTCATTCATCCTGCACGCCCAAGACAAGGCCCTTCAACCGATGCCGCTCGCCCGCCTGCTCAAGTGCTGTGCCGCTCTCGCGGCGGCCGTCGCGTTGAGCGGATGCCCGAGCCTGACCACGGTGAGCCCCCCGCCCTCGGCCGAGCGCGCGGCGACCCTCGAGCAGTCGGGAGATGCGGCGGGCGCTGCGCGTGTCTATGAGGCGCTCGCCGCACAGAACACCGACGCCAGCCGCAACGCCTACCTGCTGCACGCGGCGCGCGACTGGATCGGTGCGCATCGCGCCGACGAGGCGGCGCGGGTACTGACGGGCCTGGAAGCGGGCCTTAGTGCCGAGCAGCAGACCGAGCGGGGCCTGCTTGGCGTGGAGATCGCGCTCGAGCGCGGCCAGACACAGGAGGCCCTGCGGCAGCTGAGCGCAATGCCGATGCCCGCCAACGCGGCGCAGGCGGCGCGCTACCGCGACCTGAAGGCACGGGCCGCGCTCGGCCCAGGCCGCCCGGAAGGCGCGGGGCAGCTCGCGCGCGAGTTGCCCGAGAGCCTGCCGCATATCGCACTGCTGCTTCCGGTCACCGGCCGCACGGCGTCCGCGGCCGTGAGTGTGCGCGACGGCTTTCTCGCCGCCTACTACCAGGCCCCGGCGGCCGGGCGGCTGCGGGTGCGCATATACGATACCGGTACTCTGAGCGTCACCGAGGCGCTGAGCCGCGCCTCGAGCTCGGGTGCCGAGCTCATCGTGGGTCCCCTGACGCGCGAGGAAGTGATCGCCGCGGCGCAGTTCATCAACACTCGCCCGCCGCTGCTCGCGCTCAACTTCCTGCCACCGGAAACGCCGCCGCCGCCGCGCTTCTACCAGTACGCGCTCTCGCCCGAGGACGAGGCGCGGCTCGTGGCACGGCGCATCGTCGCCGATCATCACCGGCGCGGCATTGCCCTCGTGCCGGCGGGCGAGTGGGGCACACGCGTGCTGGCGGCCTTCCGCCAGGAGCTCGAGAGCGATGGCGGCGCGTTGATCGCCACCGCCACCTTCGATCCGAGCCGCACCGATTACTCCGAGGCGGTGACGCAGACGCTCGGCATCAGCGAGAGTGAGGCGCGTTACCGGCGGCTGGAAGGCGTAGTCGGCACCAAGCTGCAGTTCGAGCCGCGGCGCCGCGGCGACCTCGGCTTCATCTTCTCGCCGGCGCCTGCCAACACCGAGCGGCTGCTGCGCCCGCAACTGCGTTTTCACTTCGCCGGCGACATACCGACCTACGCCACCTCGAGCGCCTTCGAGCCGGACGTGCGTGCCAACCAGGATCTCGATGGCCTCATGTTTCCCGACATGCCGTGGATGCTCGGCGGCGAACTCGCGGAGGCGGTACGCGCGGCGACGCGCGATGCCTGGCCCAACAGCGGCTTGCAGCGCAGCCGCCTGTTCGCCTTCGGCTTCGACGCCTATCGGCTCGCGCTGGCGCTGCGCAACGCGCGCGGCGACGTCAACATCGATGGACTCACCGGACGCCTGAGCTTCGACTCCGAGCGGCGCATCCGCCGCGAGCTTAACTGGGCGCAGCTGCACGATGGCGAGTTGCGCGCGTTGCCCGGCGCATCGCCGTGATGGCCGCGGCGAGCTGACAGCGGCGACAGGCGGCCCTGCGATGCTCACGCCGCGACAACGAAGCGGCAAACGCGCCGAGGATCTGGCGGCGGAATTTCTGCGCGCGCAGGGCTGCGAGATCCTCGAGCGCAACTACCGTCGCCGCCTGGGCGAGCTCGACCTCGTCGCACGCGAGCGCGACGTGCTCGTGATTGCGGAGGTGCGCACCCGTGCGCATACCGCCTTCGGCTCGGCCGCCGCGAGCGTCGATCGGCGCAAACAGCGGCGCATCACACGCGCCGCACAGCAGCTGCTGCAGCAGCGCGCAGAGCTCGCGCGCCTGCCTGTCCGGTTCGACGTGCTCGTGGTATCCGATCTTGCTGCACGTGAGCCGCGGATCGAGTGGATCCGGCATGCCTTCGAGGCGAGCGCGTGAGGCTCCAGCCCGCCATCGAACTTTGCGCCCAGGGAATGTCCCCGCCGGCCCTGCGGGATTGTCCAGTCGGCGGCCTTCTCGACCCCTGTACAAGGTTCGCTCGGCAAGCCGCTGATTGGTATACCTGAAACGTCCGCTGCCGAGATGCCGGGCTGGCTTGGACGCACCCTCAGTCACGGGTCTTTTCTACATAAGTCGTTGTGACTGCGACGAATTTCTCACTTTTTTCAATTGACATAGTTCACCGCCGATTCCATAGTGGCGGCCGGTGGGAAAAAGTGGGGGGGAATGGGCGGCGAGTGAGCCGTACAGGCCATGTTTCGCGGTGCAACAAAGATCACCCTGGACGAGAAGGGGCGGATGGTCATACCCACCCGCTACCGCGATCAAATCGCGGGCCTCGCCCAAGGGCGACTGGTCGTCACCGTCGATAAGGACCAGTGCCTCCTCATCTATCCATTGCCCGAGTGGGAGCAGATCGAACGCAAGCTGATGAGCCTTCCGAGCCTCAATCCAACGGCCCGGCGGCTGCAGCGCCTGATGGTTGGGCATGCCACCGATCTGCCCCTCGATGGACACGGCAGGGTGTTGCTGCCACCGGAGCTGCGCGAGTTCGCGAAGCTCGGGCGGCACGGGATGCTGATCGGCCAGGGCAACCGCTTCGAGCTGTGGGACGAGTCGCGATGGAACGAACGGCGCGACCTGTGGCTCAAGAATGAAGAGGTGGCGACCGATCTGCCGTCCGAGCTCGAGTCGCTGTCGCTGTAGGGGCGGCCATGGGGCCGCGATGAGACGAGACGAGGGGCGGCCTGGCTGCCGCCCCAAGTGGATTTGGGCCAAAGGCACGCCGCTCCTATGGGGGATGAGCACACACCGGTGCTTGCCGCGGAGGCGCTAGCGGGCCTGGCCCTGGAAGCGGACGGTTACTATGTCGATGCGACGTTCGGGCGCGGCGGCCACACGGCACTCATTCTCCAGGCCCTGGGTCGAGAAGGTCGCGTGCTCGCCATCGACCGCGATCCGCAGGCCATCGAGGCCGGGCGCAGGCGCTTTGCCGACGAAGTGCGGCTTACGCTCGTCCACGCGTCGTTTTCCGATCTCGGCGCGCTCGTGCCGCTACACGCAGAAGCTCGTGCTTGCCGGGGCGTGCTCTTCGACCTCGGCGTGTCCTCGCCGCAGCTCGACGACGCGCGGCGCGGCTTCAGCTTCCGCGCCGACGGCCCGCTCGACATGCGTATGGACCCGACACGCGGCGAACCGGTCTCGGCCTGGCTCGCTCGGGCGAGCATCGACGAGATACGCGAGGTGATCGCGAGCTTCGGCGAGGAGCGTTTCGCGCGCCGCGTAGCCCGCGCGATCGTCGAGGCGCGGCGCGACGCTGCGTTGACTCGCACCGGCCAGCTCGCGGAGGTGGTTGCGCACGCGGTGCGCACGCGCGAGCCCGGCAAGCATCCGGCGACGCGCACCTTTCAGGCCTTGCGCATGTTCATCAACGACGAGCTCGGGCAGCTCGGGAAAGGCCTCGCCGGTGCCCTCGCCACGCTTAGCTCAGGCGGGCGGCTCGTCGTCATCACGTTCCACTCGCTCGAGGACCGGGTGGTGAAGCGCTTCATGCAGCGCGAATCGCAGCCCGATCCGGCGCTCGCGCGGCTGCCGATACTGCCGCCGCGGGCCGCGCCCCGGCTGCGGGTCATCGGCCGCAAGACGCGCCCGGCGGACGCGGAGCTGAAGAGGAATCCACGCGCGCGCAGCGCGCTGCTGCGCGTGGCGGAGAAGCTCGAGTGAGCGGGCGCGCCGCGCTCGCGATCGCGGTACCGCTGCTGTGGCTCGCCGTGCTGGTCTCGGCCGCCGGCGCCATCTACTGCGAGCACCGTGCGCGCGAGCTCTTCATTCAGCTCGAGGCGCTCAACGGGCGTCGCGACAACCTGCAGATCGAGTGGGGGCAGCTGCAGCTCGAGCAGAGCGCCTGGTCGAGCCACGCGTTCGTCGAGCGCGTTGCGAGCACGCGGCTGCACATGGCGATGCCGGCGCCGCAGAGCATCGTGGTGGTCGCGCCATGAAGGCGGGCCGCGGACGTGGCGACCCGGCGCCGCGCTCGTTCCGCTGGCGCGCGCGCACCCTGCTCGCCGCTCTTACGCTCGCCTGCGCGGCACTCCTGTGGCGCGCGGTGGACCTGCAGCTGGTCGATCACGGCTTTCTCGCCCGTCAGGGGGACGCACGCTTCTCGCGCGTACTGCAGATCGCCGCCCATCGCGGCACCATCACCGATCGCTACGGCGAGCCGCTGGCGGTGAGCACTCCGGTCGACTCCATCTGGGTGAACCCCGGCGAGCTCGCGCTCGCCGACGAGCAGATTCCACGCCTTGCGAGCGCTCTCGGGCTCGACCGCCAGGAGCTCGCGCGGCGCGTCACCAGCAATCTCGACCGCGAGTTCCTCTATCTCGCGCGCGGCCGCCAGCCGGCCGAGGCCGCCGAGATCAAGGCGCTCGCGATTCCGGGCGTGTACACGTCGCGCGAGTACCGCCGCTACTATCCGGCGGGCGAAGTGACCGGGCACATGCTCGGGTTCACCAACGTGGACGACGCCGGCCAGGAGGGGCTCGAGCTCGCCTTCGACCACTGGCTCGCCGGCGAGGCGGGCGCGAAGCGCGTCATCCAGGACCGCTACGGGCGCATCGTCGAGGACGTCGAGAGCATCCGGCCCACCCGCCCGGGGCGCGACCTCGTGCTGTCGATCGACCTGCGCATCCAGTATCTCGCCTACCGCGAGCTCAAGGCGGCGGTGCGCGATCAGCGCGCGCGCGCCGGCTCGGTTGTGGTGCTCGACGTCACCACCGGCGAAGTGCTCGCCATGGTGAACCAGCCCGCCTACAACCCGAACGACCGCGAGCAGATCCAGGCCGCCGACTATCGCAACCGCGCCGCCACGGACATCTTCGAGCCGGGCTCCTCGATCAAGCCATTCTGGGTTGCCGCAGCGCTGGCTGCCGGCAGGTACGACGCGCGCAGCGTCATCGACACCTCGCCCGGGTTCTACAAGGTCGGGGTGAAGATCTTCGAGGACGAGCACAACTTCGGACGCATCGACATCGCCACGGTGCTCGCCAAGAGCTCCAACGTCGGCATGGCCCACATCGCGCTCTCGCTCGCACCCCAGCAGGTGTGGGGCACGCTCACGCGGCTCGGGTTCGGCGAGGTCAGCACCAGCGGCTATCCGGGCGAGTCCGCGGGGTTGCTGCCCGCCTACTCGCAATGGCGGCCGATCGGCATCGTCACCATGTCGCACGGCTACGGCCTCTCGGTCACCCCGCTGCAGCTCGCGCATGCGTACGCGACCCTCGGCGCGCTCGGCGTCGCACGCCCGGTGTCATTTCTCGCGGCCGACGCGCCGGCGGCCGGCACGCGCGTGCTCGAGGGGTCCACGTGCCGCGAGCTCCTCACCATGCTCGAATCGGTGGTGGCGGCCGAGGGGACGGGCAAGCTCGCGGCGATTCCCGGTTACCGCGTCTCCGGCAAGACGGGCACCGCGTGGAAGGCGACCGCCGGAGGCTACTCGACCGATCGTTATATGGCGGTGTTCGGCGGCGTGGCTCCCGAGACTGCGCCAAGACTCGCCGCCGTCGTGGTGATCGACGAGCCGAGCGCGGGCCAGCATATGGGCGGGCAGGTCGCGGCGCCGGTGTTCTCCCGGGTCGTGGGTGGAGCGCTGCGCTTCCTCGCGGTTGCGCCCGATGAGCCCGTGAACGCGCCCGAGGAGCTGCCCTCGAGCGCCGCGCCCGACAATCTGCGCACGGCGGCACTCCGATGAGCCCGCAGCGCGAGACGGTCCTGTCCAACCGCTCCATCGCCGAGCTCACCGCGGGAATGCTCGCGGCACCCGCGCGGCTCCTGGTGAGCGACGTGACGGCGGACAGCCGCGCCGTGACGCCTGGGGCCTTGTTCCTCGCCTGCCGCGGGCGCACGCATCACGGGATGCGCTTCGCGACCGAGGCGCTGCGGCGCGGCGCGCGCGCCGTGCTCTACGACCCGGACGGCGTGGATGATGCGCCTCCCGAGCCGGCCGCCGGCGTGTTCGTGGCGGCCCTCGCGCGCTTGGGCGAGCACGCCGGGGTGATCGCCGATCGCTTCTTCGGCGCGCCCTCCGCCACGCTCACGGTCGCCGGTATCACGGGCACCAACGGCAAGACCACCTGCGCGTGGCTGCTGGCGCAGGCGCTCGAGGCGACGGGTAAGCCCGCCGCCTACATGGGGACACTCGGCTTCGGCCGGCCGTCCAACCTGACGCCGACCGTGCACACGACCCCCGACGCGGTCAGCGTGCAGCGCCAGCTCGCCGCGCTCCGTGCGCTCGGCGCCGAGTGCGTGAGCATGGAGGTATCGAGCCACGCGCTCGATCAGGGCCGGGTGAACGGTGTGCGTTTCAACACCGCCGCCTTCACCAACCTCACGCGCGATCACCTCGACTACCACGGCACCATGGAGACTTACGGCGCCGCCAAGGCGCGCCTGTTCCGCGTCGCCGGCCTCGCTCACCGCGTGATCAACATCGACGATCCGTTCGGGGCAGCGCTCGCGGCCGAGCCCTCGCCCGCGCAGCTCACGGTCACGACGCGCGCGGCGGGTGCAGTCCGTGCGCCCGGCGCGGCGCACTTCGTGCGCGCCCTGCGCGTGACTCCCGAGCCGACCGGGCTCACGATCGCCGTCGACTCGAGCTTCGGTCAGGCCGAGCTCGCGGTACGGCTCATGGGCGAGTTCAACGTCGACAATTCGCTGACGGTGCTCGCGGTGCTGCTCGCGTGGGGCGTACCGCTCGCCGCGGCGGTACGGGCCCTCGGCCGCTGCCGTGCGGCGAGCGGCCGCATGGAGATGTTCGGCGGGCGGGGACGCACGCCGCTCGCGATTGTCGACTACGCGCACACTCCCGATGCGCTCGAGCAGGCGCTGCGCGCCGCGCGGCTGCACTGCCGCGGGCTGCTGCGCGTGGTATTCGGTTGCGGCGGCGATCGCGACGCCGGCAAGCGCCCGCTCATGGGACGCATCGCCGCCGAGCTCGCCGACGACCTCATCGTGACCGACGACAATCCCCGGACCGAGGACCCCGCGGGCATCGTCGCGGACATCCTCGCCGGGATCTCCCGGCAGGCGCCGCTCGTGGTCGAGCACGAGCGCGCGCTCGCGATCCGCCTCGCCCTGGACCGCAGCAGCTCCGACGACGTTGTGCTGATCGCGGGCAAGGGCCACGAGGACTACCAGATCGTCGGCAGCGAGCGCCGCCCGTTCCGCGACAGCCAAGTGGTCATGGATGCACTCCGGGAGGCGAGCACATGAAGCGCACGCTCGGGGAGTTCGCGCGCCTCGCGGGCGGCCGCCTCGCCGGCGCCGATCGCCCCTACACCAACGTGGTGAGTGACACGCGCGCACTGCAGGCCGGCGAGCTCTTCATCGCGCTGCGGGGACCCAAGTTCGACGGCAATGCGTTCGTGGCCGCCGCGGCCGCCGCCGGTGCCGCCGGCGCGGTGGTGGAGCGCGAGCAGCCGATGGCGCTCACCCAGATCGTGGTGGGCGACACGCAGGCCGCGCTCGAGGGCGCGGCGCGCGCCTGGCGCGCGCAGTTCACCGGCGCCGTGGTGGGCGTCGCCGGCAGCAACGGCAAGACCACCGCCAAGGAGATGACCGCGGCGATCCTCGGCGAGGCGGGCCCGTGCCTCGCCACCCGCGGCAACCTCAACAATCACATCGGCGTGCCACTGACGCTGCTGCGCCTGACGGGCGTCGAGCGCTTCGCGGTGGTGGAGATGGGCGCCAACCGGGCGGGCGAGGTGGCGCATCTGGTCGACGTGGCCCGCCCGACCGTCGGCCTGATCACCAACGCCGGGGCCGAGCATCTCGAAGGTTTCGGCAGCCTCGAGGGTGTGGCGCGCGCCGAGGGCGAGATGGTCGCGGGGCTCGATGCCTCGGGCACCGCGGTGATCAATGCCGACGATGCTTACGCTGCGCTGTGGCGTGCCTCGACGAGCGCACGGGTCGTCACCTTCGGTGTGCACGCGCCCGCGGACTTCTCGGCGACCGAGGTTGCCGCCGCGGTCGGCTCCGAGGGCTTCAGTACGAGCTTCCGCCTCACCGCGCCGCTCGGCAGTGCCGCGATCCGCCTGAATCTCGGCGGCGCCCACAATGTCGCCAACGCCCTGGCCGCCGCGGCCGCTGCGGCCAGCGCCGGGGCCGCGCTCGAGCATATCGTCCGCGGGCTTACCCGCGTGCGCGCCGTTCCCGGGCGCTTGCAGTTCCGCCGCGCGGTCGGCGGCGGCTGGCTGATCGACGATTCCTACAACGCGAATCCGAGCTCGGTGCGCGCCGCCATCGAGGTGCTCGCGACGCTCCCGGGCCGGCGCTGGCTGGTGCTCGGGGACATGGCCGAGCTCGGCGACTACGCGCTCGAAGAGCACGTGGGACTCGGGGAGTTCGCGCGCGCCCATGGCATCGAGCGGCTGTACGCCACGGGGCCGCTGGCGGCGCGTGCGGCCGCGGCCTTCGGCGCGGGCGGCGAATCCTTTGCGGACGTGCCGGCGCTCGCCGCGGCGCTGCGCGCCGCACTCGGCAACACGAGCGGCGACGCGCGCATTCTCGTCAAGGGCTCGCGCTTCAACCGCCTCGAGCGCGTGGTCGAGGCACTCGCGGGCGATCCGGCCCCATCTACAGGCGGACACTGAATGCTCTACTGGGTGACGCAGCAGTTCGGCCACGTCCCGGGCGCGCATGTTTTTGCGTACCTGACCTTCCGCGCCATTCTGGCGACGGTCTCGGCCCTCGGGCTGTCACTCGTCGTCGGCCCGCCCTTGATCGAGCGGCTGGTGCGCGGGCAGATCGGCCAGGTGGTGCGCGACGACGGCCCGCCGACGCACCTGCTGAAGGCGGGCACGCCGACCATGGGCGGCACGCTGATCCTCATCACGACGCTCGTGAGCACGCTCCTGTGGTCGGAGCTCAACAACCGTCTGGTGTGGACGGTGCTCGGCGTCACCTTCGCTTTCGGCCTGATCGGCTTCTACGACGACTATCTCAAGCTCATGGTGCGCAACCCCAAGGGGCTCGTGCCACGCTGGAAGTACTTCTGGCAGTCGGTCGCCGGGCTCGCCACCGCGGCGACGCTCTACTACACCGCAACCGAGCCCGCCGAGACCACGCTGTTCCTGCCGTTCATCAAGACCTTCCACGCGCCGCTCAACGCCTTCGGCTTCATCGTGCTCGCGTATCTGATGATCGTCGGCATGAGTAACGCGGTGAATCTCACCGACGGCCTCGACGGGCTCGCGATCATGCCGGCGGCGCTCGTGACCTCGGCGCTCGGCATATTCGCCTACGCCAGCGGCAACGCGGTGTTCGCTCACTATCTGCAGATTCCCGAGATCCGCGGCGCTGGCGAGCTGCTGGTCTTCTGTGCCTCGCTGGCCGGCGCCGGGCTCGGGTTCCTGTGGTTCAACTCCTACCCGGCGCAGGTCTTCATGGGCGATGTCGGCGCGCTCGCGATCGGCGCGGCCATCGGCGTGCTCGCGGTGATCGTCAGGCAGGAGCTCGTGGTGCTGTGGATGAGCGGCGTGTTCGTGCTCGAGACCGCCTCCGTGATCCTGCAGGTTGCCTCCTTCAAGCTGACGGGGCGGCGCATCTTCCGCATGGCCCCGATCCATCACCACTTCGAGCTCAAGGGCTGGGCGGAGCCGAAGGTGATCGTGCGCTTCTGGATCATCTCGCTGCTGCTCGTGCTCTCGGGCCTGGCGACGCTCAAGCTGCGATGACGACCCCCGCTGACAAGCGCCCCTATGCCGTGATCGTGGGACTCGGCCGCACCGGGCTGTCGGCGGCACGGTACCTGCGCAGACTCGGGTGGCGCCTGGCGGTCACCGACACGCGCGCCGCGCCCCCCGAGCTGGCCGCGCTTGCCGCCCTCGATGCCGGCATCCCGCTGCGCCTGGGAGCGCTCGATGCGGCGCTGCTCGATGATGCGCTGTGCGTCGTCGCCTCTCCGGGAGTCTCGCTCACGCAGCCGTTCTTCGCCGAGGCGCGCCGGCGCGGCCTCGAGATCGTGGGCGACATCGAGCTGTTTGCGCGCGCGGTGGATGCGCCGGTGGCCGGCGTCACCGGCACCAACGGCAAGAGCACGGTCACGACGCTGCTCGCGCGCATGGCGCAGCGCGCCGGGCTCGCGGTGCGTGCCGGCGGCAACCTGGGCGAGCCGGCCCTCGATCTGCTCGCGCCCGGCGCCGCGCTCTACGTGCTCGAGCTCTCGAGCTTCCAGCTCGAGACCACGACGCAGCTCGAGTGCCGGGCGGCGACGGTCCTCAACGTCAGCGCCGATCACCTCGATCGCTATGCCTCGATCGGCGAGTACGC
>DASXKA010000206.1:0-12773 GCA_036497085.1 Steroidobacteraceae bacterium
CATGCATCACGGCGGCTCGGTCGCCATCCTCGGCATCCCGCCGGGCGACATGCCGATCGACTGGAATCAGGTGATCTTCAAAGGCCTGACGCTCAAGGGCATCTACGGCCGCGAGATGTTCGAGACCTGGTACAAAATGGCAAGCATGCTGCAGTCGGGCCTCAGGATCGACCCGATCATCACCCACCACTTCCCGATCCAGGAGTTCCGCCAAGGCTTCGAGACCATGGGATCGGGGAAATCGGGGAAAGTCATCCTCGACTGGTCGACGCTGTAGCCAGCAGGCGGCTAGCGCACCTCGCAGAAGCAGTAGGCGTACACGTGGTTCGGCGTGCTGAAGCGGCTCAGGTGCGCGACCTCGCGGGTGATCGGATCGAGGCGCGCGGCGAGGTGCCCGAGCGCGAGCTGATCGGCGCTCACACGGAAGAACTCGCGCGCCAGCAGCGTGCGGAACGAGAGTGCCAGCTGCTGCGTCCAGGTGAGCTCGGGCTCGATGAACTCCGGCGCATAGTCGGTGAGCTTGGCGCGGCGGGCGGCGGCCTTCACGGCCTCGTCGAACGAGCCGAGGTGATCGACCAGGCCTAAGCGCGCGGCGTCGGTTCCCGCCCATACGTGGCCCTGGGCGATCGCGTTGATGTCGGCGCGCGTCTTGTTGCGCCCGCTGGCAACGCGCTCCAGGAATTCGTCATAGCCCCGGTCGATCTGCGACTGGAGCAGGGCGCGCGCCTCGGCCCCGAGCGGCCGGTCGATGCGCAGCTGCCCCGAGAGTGCCGTGGTGCCGACGCCGTCGACGCTCACGCCGACCTTGCCGAGCGTGCGGTCCACCGTCGGGATGATCGCGAAGATCCCGATCGAGCCCGTGATGGTCGCAGGGCTCGCCCAGATCTCGTCCGCGGGCGCAGAAATGTAGTAGCCGCCCGAGGCCGCGTAACCGCTCATGGACACGACCAGCGGCTTGCCGGTGGCGCGCAGTGCCTTGAGCTCGCGGTAGATCTCCTCGGACGCCATGACGCTGCCGCCGGGACTGTCGACGCGCAGCACCAGCGCCCTGATATCGGAGTCGAGACGGGCCTGGCGGATGAGACGCGCGGTCGAGTCGCCGCCGATCGTGCCCGGTGGCTGGTCGCCGTCGAGGATCTCGCCCGCGGCGATGATGACGCCGACGCGCGGCTTGCCGCTCGCATGGAGCCGGCGCTGAGCCTGCGCGTAGCTCAGGTAGTCGGCCACGGAGACTGCCCGGAAGGAGCCCATCGACTTGTCCTCGCCGACCAGCGCGCTCAGGCGCTTCTCGACCTCGAGCTGCGTCTTGATGCCGCTGACGAGACCGGCATCGAGCGCGACGTGTGCCGCGTTGCCGCCGGCGGCCGGAACCGTCCGCGCGAGGCCGCCGACGTACTTCGCCACCGCATCCGGGGCGAGCTTGCGCGCACGGGTAATCGCCTCCTGGTAGCTCGTCCACAGAGCCCCGAGGTAGGCGCGGCTCTCCTCGCGGTCCTCCGGCGACATGTTGGTGCGCGTGTAGGTCTCGACGGCGCTCTTGAACTCGCCGACGCGAAACACGTTAATGTCCACGCCCAGCTTGTCGAGCGCCTCCTTCAGATACATTCGATAGCGGTCGTAGCCGTCGATCAGCACGAACCCGAACGGATCGAGGTAGGTTTCGTCCGCCTGCGCCGCGAGGTAGTAACCCTCCTGGTCGAGCTCACCGCCGTAGGCCACCACTTTCTTGCCGGTCGCACGGAACTCGCGCAGCGCACGCGCCAGCTCTTCCAGCGAGGGCTGCGTGCCGCCCTCGAACTTGTCGAGGTCGAGCGCGATCGCCGGGATGCGCCGGTCGGCGGCCGCGGCGCGGATCGAGTCGGTGAGATCCCACAGGAGCGTCTCGTGGCGGCGCTCGCCGCGCGCCGCTTCCAGCGCGCGGGTGAGCGGGTCGCCCGAGAGCTGCTCGACCAGCTCGCCGTCGGGCTCGACGAGCAGCGCCGCGCGCGCGGGGATGCGCGCCGCGCCCGAGAGCAGCAGCCCGAGCGCGGTGCCGAAAATCACCAGCAGCACTATCAGGTGCAGGACCTTGCGCAGGCCGTCCAGGCCGTGCCACAGGCCCGCAAGGAACGAACGCACGTTCACGGGCTCACCGCCTCGCGCGCGAAGAGCGGCCGAGCGCCGGCCGTCTCTGCGCGAACTTTCAGATCTTCTCCTCGATCCTCGCCGCCTTGCCTGCGAGGTCGCGCAGGTAGTACAGCTTCGCGCGGCGCACGCTGCCGCGCCGCTTGACCACGATGTCGCTGATCGCGGGGCTGTGGGTCTGGAACACGCGCTCCACACCCTCGCCGTGCGAGATCTTGCGCACGGTAAACGAGGAATTCAATCCGCGGTTGCTGCGGGCAATCACGACGCCTTCGTAGGCCTGCACGCGCTCGCGGTCACCCTCGACCACCTTTACCTGCACGACCACGGTATCGCCGGGCTTGAAGTCCGGAACCTTACGGGTCATGCGCCGCTTGTCCAAATCCTGGATTATCTTGTTCATGTCACGTACCTCGATCCTCTCGTGCGACCGCCTGCGCGGCCAGCAGCTCATTCAACGCACGCTGCGCCTCCGGGGCGAGTCGCGCTCCGGCGAGCAGGTCGGGGCGGCGCCGCCAGGTCCGCTCGACCGCGCGCTGCAACCGCCAGCGGCCGATGCCGGCGTGGTCACCCGACAATAGCACCGGCGGCACGCCCAGGCCCTCGAACACTTCCGGCCGCGTGTAATGCGGCCAGTCGAGCAGCCCCTGCGTGAACGAATCCTGCTCGCTCGAGCGCTCATCACCCAGTGCCCCGGGCATGAGCCGCGCCACGGCGTCGATCACCGTGAGCGCCGGCAGCTCACCCCCGGAAAGAACATAGTCGCCGATCGAGAGCTCGCGATCGATGCCGATCTCGACCACGCGCTCGTCGACTCCTTCGTAGCGTCCCGCCACCAGCAGCATGCCGGGAAGCGCCGCGAGCGAGCGCGCCGTGCGCTCGCAGAACGGCTCGCCCTGGGCGCTCAGGCAGATCCGCGGGCTCCCCGGCGGCAGCCGGCTGTGCGCCGCACGGATCGCCGCGAGCAGCGGCTCGGGCTTCATCACCATACCCGGACCGCCCCCGTAGGGCCGGTCATCGACCGTCCGGTGCGCATCCAGCGTGTGCATGCGCGGATCCTCGGTCCCGACGGTGACGAGCCCGCGCTCGATGGCGCGGCCCACCACTCCGTATTCCAGCGCTCCCGCGATCATGCGCGGAAACAGCGTGACGACTTCGATCTTCATGGCCGTCCGCAGCTCCAAGCCTGCTATTCCAGCTCCGCGGGCCAGTCCACTACAACCACGCCCTGTGCCAGGTCCACCGTGCGCAGGTACTTCGGCGAGGCGAGCACCCAGTGCTCCCGCCCGCCCGGCCCCTTCGTCACCATCACCGCTCCGGCCGGCGCGTCGACGAAATGGCTCACCGTACCGAGCGCAACGCCGTCGAGGTTGCGCACCGCGAATCCCACCAGGTCCGCGCGGTAGTACTCGCGCTCGCCCGCCGGTGGGAACGCCGCGCGCTCGATCTCGACCGTCGCGCCGGTGAGGGCCGCCGCGCCCTCGCGGCTCGCCACACCCTCGAGCTGTGCCACGAGACCTCGTCCGTGGCCCCGTCCGCCGACCACCCGCCGCGTGACCCGCTCGCCACTCGCGAGCCTCAGGGCCCATTCGCGGTATCTCAGCAGCCCGTCGGGCGGATCGGTATACGAGGCGACGTGCAGCCAGCCCTTAGTGCCATAGGGCGCGCCCAGTCGGCCAAGCTCGATCCAGGCCACGGCTGCTCACGCTCGGCACGTTCGCGCGGACGTGCCGCCGGAATCTCAGGCCGTCGCCTGCTTGCGATAGGACGCGACCAGCGTCCGCACCCGGTCCGAGGGGTGCGCCCCCATGCCGACCCAGTAGTCGATGCGCGGCAGATCGAGCTTCAGCTTGATCTCGCCTCGCCGGGCGATCGGGTTGAAGAAACCGACGTGCTCGAGGCTCGGGCCGCCTTGGCGCTTGCGGCTGTCGGTCACGACGACGTGATAGAAGGGCTGATTGCGCGCCCCACGCCGCGTCAGGCGAATGGTAACCATCGTGTTGCTCTCGTTCCGGCGGGCTTGGCCCGCATCCCGCGGGCCGCCCAAAAAAGAGCGCGGATTCTACGCAACACTTCAATTCTGCGCCAGTTTTCCCGCCTCAGCCCCCCTCCCGGCGCGGGCGCGCCGGGGCAGCGGTGGCAGCTGCCTGGCCGCAGCCGGGGAGGCTGGCGGGCGGCCGCCCCTTAGCGGCCCGGAAAGCCCGGCGGAAGCCCGCCCTTGAAGGCCCCCATGAGCCGGCGGAGTCCGCCGCCTTTCATGCTCTTCATGACGCGCTGCATCTCCTGGAACTGCTTGAGCAGGCGATTCACGTCCTGGACCTGCACGCCGGACCCCGCGGCGATACGCCGCCGCCGCGAGCCGTCGATGACCCCGGGACTACGCCGCTCGCGGGGCGTCATCGAGTTAATGATGGCGATCTGGCGGCGCAGATCCCGGTCGCCCTGCTCCGCCGAGACCGCGCCCTTCTTCACGACCGCCCCGGGAAGCTTGTCGATGAGCGCGCCGACGCCGCCCATCTTCTGGAGCTGTTCGAGCTGGCCGCGCAGGTCCGCCATGTCGAAACCCTGGCCCTTGACCACCTTGCGAGCGAGCCGTGCCGCCGCCTCGCCGTCGACCTCGCGGTGCACCTGCTCGACCAGACTCACCACGTCGCCCATGCCGAGGATGCGCGAGGCCATGCGTGCCGGGTCGAAGGGCTCGAGCGCGTCGGTCTTCTCCCCGACCCCGACGAACACGATCGGCTGGCCGGTGACCTGCCGCACCGAGAGCGCCGCGCCCCCGCGCGCGTCTCCGTCCGCCTTGGTGAGGATGACGCCGGTCAGATCGAGCGCGGCGCCGAAGGCGCGTGCGGCGTTCACGGCGTCCTGGCCCGCCATGGCATCGACGACGAAGAGGCGCTGCGCAGAGCCCACCGCGGCGTCGATGCGCCGCATCTCGTCCATCAGCTCCTCATCGACGTGCAGCCGGCCGGCCGTGTCGACGATGAGCACGTCGAAGACGCCGTTGCGTGCGCGTGCGAGCGCGCCGTGCGCGATGACCTCAGGCGTCGCCCCGGCCTCGGGCGAGTAGTACTCGGCGTTCACCTGGCCGGCGAGGCGCTCGAGCTGCAGCATCGCGGCGGGCCGTCGCACGTCGGTGCTCGCGAGCAGCACGCGCCCGCGTCCGCTCTCGATGAGCCAGCGGGCGAGCTTGGCCGCGGTCGTCGTCTTGCCCGCCCCCTGCAGCCCCGCGAGCAGCACCACCACCGGCGGCTGTGCGCGCAGGCTGAAGGCCGCGCCGCCGCCCCCCATGAGCGCGATGAGCTCCTCGTTGAGAATGCCGATAAAGGCCTGTCCCGGCGTGAGGCTCGAGGCCACCTCGGAGCCGAGCGCCTTCGCCTTGACGGACTCGATGAAGGACTTGACCACCGGCAGGGCCACGTCGGCCTCGAGCAGCGCGATGCGCGTATCGCGCAGCGCCTGGGCGATGTTGTCCTCGGTGATGCGGCCGCGGCCGCGCAGGCTCTCGAGCGTCGCCGATAAGCGCGCGGTCAGCTGGTCGAACATGCAGTCAGGATCACCGATCCCCGCGCGCTATGCTAGTCGCCGGACTGCCGCCCTTCTACAGACCGGAGAGCCGCCTTGCACCTCGCTTCGACCCCCCTGCCGCTGCTGGCGCTGCTCGCGCTGCTCATCATCGCCTCCTTCTCCTCCGGGGCCGAGGCGGCGATGCTCTCGGTCAACCGCTATCGCATCCGACACCGCGCCCAGGCGGGGCAGCTGTCGGCGCGGCTGCTCGAGCGGCTGCTCGCCAAGCCCGACGAGTGGCTCGGAGCGAACCTCGTGATCCTCGCCCCGGCGAGCGTGTTCGCCTCCGCCATCGCCACCATCCTCGCGCAGCGCAGCGGCTACCCGTATGCAGTTCCGGTCACGGAGGTGCTGCTCACCATCGTCGTGATCGTCTTCTGCGAGCTCGCCCCGAAGATCTACGCGGCGGCGAATCCCGAGGGCGTGGCGCTGCACGCCGCCGGCATCTATCGCGTGCTGGTGCTGGTGACGCGGCCGGTGCTCTGGCTCACCAACCACATGGCGTACGGGTTTCTGCGCCTGTTCGGCGTAGGGCGCGCCGCACAGACCAGTCAGGCGCTGTCCGCGGAAGAGCTGCGCACGGTGGTGACCGAGGCCGCGCCGGTGATTCCGGTACGCCACCGGCAGATGCTGCTCTCGATCCTCGACCTCGGGAGCGTCACCGTGAACGACATCATGGTCCCGCGCCAGGAGATCAACGGGATCGACGTGAGCGAGAGCTGGGAAGACATACTCGATCATCTGAAGCAGACGCCGCACACGCGGCTGCCGGTCTACGAGGGCGAGCTCGACAACCTCATCGGGCTGCTGCACATGAAGCGCGTGGCGCGCGAGCTGGCGCGCGGCACCTTCACGCGCGAGCGCCTCATGGAGCTGGCGCGCGGGCGCGAGTCGTACTTCATTCCTGAGGGCACACCGCTCAACGTGCAGCTGGCGCACTTCCAGCGCCACCGCCGCCGCCATGCCTTCGTCGTGAACGAGTACGGCGACATCGAAGGACTGGTGACACTGGAAGACCTCCTCGAGGAGATCGTCGGCGAGTTCACCACCGACCCGGCCACCATCACCCACAAGGACGTGCACACCGAGCGGCCGGGCGTCTTCATCGTCAACGCGAGCGCCACCATCCGTGCCCTGAACCGCGCCCTCGGCTGGCAGCTGCCGACCGGCGGGCCTAAAACGGTAAACGGCCTGCTGCTCGAGCACCTCGAGACCATCCCCGATCCCGGCACCATGGTGCGGGTCGGCGACTACGAGTTCGAAGTGCTGCAGATGGCCGACAACGCCATTCGTACCGTGCGCGTGCGGGCGCCGCTCGCCGAGAAGGCAGCGGCGGCGGGCGCCTCCTGAGGCGCCGCTCAGGCTCCGGTCGCCGCTCCGGGGGCACGGGCGAAGGCGGCCGCGAGCGCTTCGGCCACCGTGCTGACCGCGTGCACAGTGAAGCCGGCGGGCGGCTTGCGCGGGGCGTTGTCGCGCGGGACGAGTGCCACGCGAAATCCCTGCGCCTGCGCCTCGCGCAACCGCTCATCGCCATAGGGCACGGGACGCACCTCGCCCGTCAGACCGAGCTCGCCGAAGGCGACGAGCTGCGCCGGCAGCGCGACGTTCTTCAAAGTCGAGGCGAGCGCAATCACCGCCGGCAGATCCCAGGCGGTCTCGTTGATCTGGATGCCACCCACGACGTTTACGAACACGTCGTGCTCCTGGAGCGCAACTGCCGCATGGCGGTTCATTACCGCGAGCAGCATCGCCAGGCGGTTGGCATCGAGGCCCTGCGCGACGCGCCGCGGAGCGCCGAAGCGCATGCGGTCGACCAGCGCCTGCAGCTCGATCAGGAGCGGCCTTCCGCCCTCGCGAGTAACCGTGACTATGCTGCCGGCGGCCGGCTGCGGGGCGCGCGCGAGAAAGATCGCCGCCGGGTTCTTCACCTCGCGCAGCCCGGTCGCCGTCATGGCAAAGAATCCGAGCTCGTTGACCGCACCGAAGCGGTTCTTGGTGGCGCGCACGATGCGGTGGCGGCTGCCGGCCTCGCTCTCGAAGTACAGCACTGTGTCGACCAGATGCTCGAGCAGCTTCGGTCCCGCGATCGCGCCCTCCTTGGTCACGTGACCGACGATGACGATCGCCGCGCCCCCGGACTTGGCAAAGCGCACCAGCTCCGCGGTGCACTCGCGCAACTGCGTCACCGCCCCAGCGCCGGCCGGCACGCTCCCCGACTGCAGCGTCTGGATCGAGTCAATGACGAGGAGCGCCGCCTGCCGCGCCGCCGCAAGCGCGAGGACCGCCTGGCAGTCGGTTTCGGTGACGACGCCGAGAGCCGCGGCGGCGACACTCAAGCGCCGGGCGCGCAGCCCCACCTGCGCCACCGACTCCTCGCCGCTCGCGTAGATCACCGGGCGCGTGGCGGCTACGTGCGCCGCCACCTGCAGCAGAAGCGTCGACTTGCCGATTCCCGGCTCACCCCCCAGGAGGATCACCGAACCGGGTACGATTCCGCCCCCGAGGACCCGATCGAGCTCCGCCTGGCCGCTCGGCAGCCGCTCGCCGCTACCGCCGAGGGCGGCTCCTGGAGCGAGACTCACCGCCGCGGCGGCGGGCGCGGCACGGGCGCCGGAAGAGCGGCGCTCCTCGAGCGAATTCCACTCGCCGCACAGGGGACACTGCCCCTGCCACTTGAGGGTTTCGCCCCCGCAGGAGGTGCATACGAACACGGGATTCAGACGAGCCATCAATGCGAGATCGGTCGACTTTCGGCTAGGATTCGCGCCGGGGAGTTCACTGAAAGCGGTCTTTTGTGACCAATCACCGGGACACCCAAGCGGGCGATGCTAGCTTATGGCGGCTCGAATCGGGGACGGGAAAGTGACGCGCATCACACTTGGTGGGCCGCAGGCGGGTCAGGACGCAGCATGAGCTTGCGAAACAAGCTCCGTTTCGTCGGTGCCACCGATACCGGCAAGGTCAGGGAGCACAACGAGGACACCATCGCGGTCGACGCCGATATCGGCCTGCTGGTGCTCGCAGACGGCATGGGCGGCTATAACGCTGGAGAAGTGGCGAGCGGCATCGCGGTGAAGACCATCGTCAACCTGGTACGCGAGCATGTGGAGCGCGAGGACCTGTCGGCCGCGGACCGCGAGTCGGGCTTGTCGCGGCCGAACATCATCCTGCGCGATGCCATCAATCGCGCCAACAAGATCATCTACCAGACCGCACGTACGCAGCCGCAATGCGAAGGCATGGGCACGACGGTCGTCGCGGCGCTGTTCTTCGACAACAAAATCACCGTCGCGCACGTCGGCGACTCGCGCCTTTATCGCCAGCGCGGCGACCGCTTCGAGCAGGTCACAATGGACCACTCGCTGCTGCAGGAGCTGGTCGACCGCGGCTTCTACTCCGCCGAAGAGGCGCAGCGTGCGTCGAATAAGAACTACGTCACCCGCGCGCTCGGGGTCGAGCCCCAGGTCGACGTCGAGATCCAGGAATATCCGGTGAACCGCGGTGAGTACTTCGTCCTGTGCTCGGACGGCCTGTCCGACATGGTCGAGGATGAAGATATTCATTTAACCATAAACACCTTTAGTGCTAATCTGGATACGGTCGCCAAACAGTTGATTCAGCTGGCTAATGACAATGGAGGCCGGGACAACATCTCGGTCGTGATGGCGCAGATCATGGATGCGTTTCCGGCTCGCACAAAGATTTTCGACAAGATCCTGAGTTGGTTCGGCTGACAACGCGATAGGGGCTAACAAATGGCAAGGTTGGTCTTGAGCCTGGACGGCCAGGTGATGGCGGAATACAACATGAACAAGGAGCGGTACACCATCGGCCGGCTCCCGGACAATGACATTCGTATCGACAACGCTGCCGTCAGCGGCCACCACTCGCTGATCATCAACATCCTCAACGACTCGTTCCTCGAGGATCTGAACAGCACCAACGGCACCTACGTCAACGGCAAGCTGATCAAGAAGCACGCTCTGCAGCATGGCGACGTGATCACCGTCGGTCATCACCAGCTGCGCTTCGTCGAGGACGACGAGGCACAGGACGAATTCGAGAAGACCATGGTGATCCAGCCCTCCGCGCGGCCCGTGGAGAAGGTGCGCGCCGCGACCGATGGAGCTAACAAGGTCTCGGTCTCCCTGAGCGCCACCGGCCGCACGCGCGCACTGGCCGACGGCGCCGCGGCGGTGAAGAAGGCGAAGCTGCAGGTGCTCTCGGGCGCCTTCGCCGGCCGCGAGGTCGAGCTCAGCAAGGCCCTCACAACCCTGGGCCGCCCCGGCGTGCAGGTCGCTGCCATCACGCGTCGCGCCGAGGCGTACTACATCGTACACGTCGACAGCGGCAAGGACGGCGATTTCCCCCTGCTCAACGGCACGCCCATCGGCGCTCAGGCGACCAAGTTGAACGACAACGACGTCATTCAGCTCGCCGGGGTCAAGATGGGCTTCTTCCTGAATTAGATCCGGGCGTAGGCCCGCACCGGAAATGAGCCCATCCCGCGCATCGCGGGGGGGACTGCGCTGAAAGTGAATCCCGCATCCGGCAGCTGCTCGAGCCCGCGCAGATGCTCGACGATCGGGATGCCGGCGCCAAGGAGCGTCGTATGCACCGGGCGCTCGCCCGTCGCCGTGTCGTCGATGTTCAGGGAATCGATCCCGACGAGCCGCACCCCTTGATCCTTGAGCCACGCGGCGGCCGCCGCGGTCAGATACGGGTGACCTGTCCCGTAGCGCTCGGTGCGCCAGTGCTGTGCCCAGCCGGTGTGCACCAGCACCGCCCGGCCCCGAACTTTGAGGTCGGTGAGCGCCGGCACGTCGATCGAGCGCGTGCCCTGGATGTGCAGCACGATCGCCGGCAGATCGGCGAGCTCCGCGAGCGTCAGCTGCGAGATGTCCCGCCCGTCCTCGTAGCGGTGAAAGGGACTGTCGAGATAGGTGCCCGTGTTGGCGACCAGCTCGATGCGGCCGATCTGGAAGGTCGTCCCCGCCGCATAACGGCTGCGCGAGGCCTCGCGGCTGAGGAAATCGCAGACGTGCGGTGCGGGGAACCCCGGGTAGGTGATCATCCCGTCCTCGATCACGTGACTCAGATCGACGAAGTGCGGATTACTCATTCGTAGGCGACGGAGCGCAGACTCAGCGCAGCTCGAGGGGGACGCGTTGGCTCACGCTGCAAAGGAGCTCGTAGGGGATTGTACCCGCGTGGCGCGCGATCTCCTCTACCGGTAGCCCCGGGCCCCAGAGCAGCACGTTGGTGCCGACGCGCACGTCGGGGATCTGCGAGACGTCCACCGCGGTCATGTCCATCGAGACGCGCCCGACGATTGGCGCGCGAGCTCCGGCAATGAGTACCGGCGTGCCCCCGGGAAGTCCACGCGGCAATCCGTCCCCGTAGCCGGCGGCGATGATCGCGATCAGGGAATCGCGCGGCGCGCTCCAGGCGGCGCCGTAGCCGACCGTCTCGCCCGCCGTCACGCGCCGCAGCGCGATCACCGATGACTCGAGGCTCATCACGGGCTCGAGGCCGAGCTGCGCCGCCGAGCGCTCCGCGAACGGCGAGGCCCCATAAAGTGCGAGCCCCGGGCGCACCCAGTCGCACTTGAGCTGCGCGCTGCCGAAGATGCCGGCGGAGTTGGCAATACTGACCGAGTAGTCGAGGCCGCGCGTCGTCTCGCGGAAACGCGCCACCTGCTGATTGGTCATGCGGTTATCGAGCTCGTCGGCGCAGGCGAGGTGCGTAAGGAGACGGATCTCGAGCGGCGGGGTCTTCAGGCGCCGCACGCGCTGGAGCGCCCCGGCGAACTCGCGCGGCGGGAAGCCGAGCCGGTTCATGCCGGTGTCGATCTTGATCCACAGCACGAAACGGTGCGCGCCGCTCATCTCCTCGAGCAGCTCCACCTGCAGGGCATCGTGCACCACGAGATCGAAGCCGTGGCGCGCCGCTTCCAGCAGCTGCTCCGCCGTGAAAACGCCCTCGAGCAGCACGACCGGCTGCGTGATGCCGGCGGCGCGCAGCGCGAGGCCCTCCTCGAGCCGCGCCACCGCGAACGCGTCGGCCTCGGGCAGGGCAAGGGCGGCGGGCACGAGCCCGTGCCCGTAGGCATTCGCCTTGACCACCGCCATGACCCGGGCGCGGCGGGCGCGTTCGCGGATGGTGTTGAAATTGTGGCGCAGGGCGCGGGGCTCGATGACGGCCCGGATGAGCCGGCTCACCGCAGCACGCCCTCGGCGTAGGAATCCGATACGTAGTTGGCGAAGCGAGTGTACTGACCCTGGAAGGTGAGCAGGAAGGTGCCGATCTCGCCGTTGCGGTGCTTGACCAGGTCGATCTCGGCGATGCCCTTCTTGGCGGTGTTCTTGTCGTAGACCTCGTCGCGATAAATGAGGAGGATAATGTCTGCGTCCTGTTCGATCGCGCCGCTTTCGCGCAGATCCGACATCACCGGCCTCTTGTGCTCGCGCTGCTCCACTCCGCGGTTGAGCTGTGAGAGAGCGATCACCGGCACCGACAGCTCCTTGGCGAGCGCCTTGAGCCCACGCGATATCTCCGCGATCTCGGTGGCACGGTTCTCCACCGTGCCCGGCACCTGCATGAGCTGCAGGTAGTCGACCACGATGAGGTTCAGGCCGTGCTCGCGCTTGACACGCCGGGCGCGCGCGCGCAGCTCGGTGGGATTCAGGGCCGGCGTCTCGTCGACGAAGATCTTCGCCTCCGAGAGCTGGCTGGTCGCGCCCGTAATGCGCACCCAGTCGTCATCGGAAATGCGGCCGCTGCGCAGGCTCGAGAGGGGCACGCCGCCCACCGAGGCCAGCATGCGCGTGATCACCTGCTCGGAGGGCATCTCCATGCTGAATAACGCGACCGAGGCGCGCGTCCCGGGGTGCACCGCGGCGTACTCGGCCATATTGACGGCGAGTGTCGTCTTGCCCATCGAGGGGCGGCCCGCGATGATCACGAGATCCCCGCCGCGCAGCCCGCCGGTGATCTTGTCGAATTCGGTGAAGCCGGTCGGGAGCCCGCGCAGCTTGTCGGGGTTGGTGTGCCACTCGTCGATCTGGTCGATGACCGCGGGG
>DASXKA010000207.1:0-23158 GCA_036497085.1 Steroidobacteraceae bacterium
CGCGGCAGCCGGGGAGCCGGCCGGGCGGAAGGCCACCATGCGCAGCAGCGTCATCTCGAAGCCGGTACGGGGATCGGGCGCGAGCGGCAGATCGCGCTTGCCCGTGACCGCCGTCTGGTAGAAGAGCTGGACGTCCTCCGGCGTGAGAACGCGCGCCAGCCGCTCGATCACCTCGGGGGCGAACAGCTCATCGCCTTCGTAGTCGCTCACCGCCTGGCGCAGCCCGATCCGCACCAGCAGGCCCGCGAGCTCATCGAGGAGCTGCGCATAGTCGGGCGCGAACTCCTCGAGCGCCTGCGCGCCCTTCAGCAGCTCGGCCGGGTTGAGCGCGGCGAGCAGCTCCGCGATGCGTACCACGTGGTCGCGGGCAACGGTGCCGAGCATGGCGCGCGCCTCGGCCTCCCCCGCCTTGCCGCCGCCGAAAGCGATCAGCTGATCGAGGAGCGAGAGCGCATCGCGCATGCTGCCGTCGGCCGCCTGCGCCACGAGCCTGAGGCCCGCCGCGTCGTGAGCGATGGCTTCCTGCTCGAGGATGTGGCGCATGTGCGCGGCGATCTCGGCGGCGGGCAGGCGCTTCAGGTTGAACTGCAGACAGCGTGACAGCACCGTCAGCGGCAGCTTCTGCGGGTCGGTGGTTGCCAGCAGGAATTTGACGTGGGGCGGCGGCTCCTCGAGCGTCTTCAGCAGCGCGTTGAAGGAGTGCGCCGACAGCATGTGCACTTCGTCCACCAGATACACCTTGAAGCGGCCGCGCGCCGGGGTGTACTGCACGTTGTCGAGCAGCTCGCGGGTATCGTCGACCTTGGTGCGCGAGGCGGCATCGACCTCGATCAGATCGATGAAGCGGCCGGCGTCGATCTCACGGCAGGCGGCACATACGCCGCACGGCTCGGCGGTGACGCCGGTCTCGCAGTTGAGGCACTTGGCGAAGATGCGCGCAATGGTGGTCTTGCCCACACCGCGCGTGCCCGTGAACAGGAACGCATGGTGGATGCGCCCGGTGTCCAGCGCGTTGACGAGCGCGCGCCGCACGTGCTCCTGCCCGATGAGCTCGGAGAATTTCTTAGGACGCCATTTGCGCGCGAGCGCGGTGTAGCTCATGCAATATCCCGCATCAGATGGAGGCGGCCCGCACCAGCTTAGCCTCCGGCACCCGACATCGCCGCTGCCGCTGCTGCCTTCCGGCCCTGACGGGATTCACGACTGGTCGTCGCGGAGAAACCGATGCGGGCCACCACGTGCGAGAGTATCTGGCGGAGAGGGTGGGATTCGAACCCACGAACACCGGTGAAGATGTTACTGGAATTCCAGTCCAGCGCCTTCGACCGCTCGGCCACCTCTCCGATCAATGACTTACAGCAAACTCCTCGAAACAGCTTAGACGCCGGACCGGGGGAAAATGGGCGGCGGCGAATCATAAAGCATGCGGCCCGGAGGTGCATCCGGCCGCACACCCGCGCGGCGCGGGCGCGCTGCGCCCTCAGGCCTGCGGGGGCTTCACCACCTTGTAGGACGGTGGCTCGTCGAGACACGGCTCCCGGCCTTTGCGCGGCGGTGGCGCGGGCTCGTTGAGGGCCGGCAAGTGCAATGCGTTGGTGGTATCGGGCGTATCGAGCCCGGTGGGGACCTTCAGCGGCGGGATGCTGGTCGCACGCATGTAGACCTGCGGCTTGTGGCAGGCGTAGGTGAGGTGCCGGAAGGGATGACAACCGGTCAGCATGGCCGAGAGCGGCGCGAGCCATAGCAGTGATCGCAGCGCTTTCATTCGGAACGACTCATCTTTTCAATTCTCCGACCTTCAATACAGAAACAAGCCCCGCGGCGGCGCGCTCACGACAATGCGCCGGCGGCACGGGCCGCAGCCCGCACCGCGGCGTGATGAGCCTCCGACAACGCCGTGAGCGGCAATCTTAACCCAGCGCCGATGAGCCCCATCTGTGCCAGCGCCCACTTGACCGGAATCGGGTTCGGCTCGACGAACAGATCGCGGTGCAACCCGGCGAGAGGCGCGTCGAGCTCGCGCGCCCGGGCCGCATCGCCGGCGAGCGCCGCGGCCACCATCTCCGACATCGCGCGCGGCACGACGTTCGCCGTCACCGAGATCACGCCACGGGCTCCGCAGGTGATCGCCTCGCGCGCCGTCGCGTCATCGCCGCTCAGCACCACGAAGCCCCTCGTGACCGCATCGACCAGCTCGCGCACCCGGCCGGGCTCGGTCAGCGCTTCCTTCACGCCCGCGATGTGCGTTACGCACGACAGCCGCGCCACCGTGGCCGGCTTCATGTCGACAGCCGTGCGACTCGGAACGTTGTAGAGGAGGATTGGCTTCGACGAGGCGGCGGCCGCCGCGGCGAAGTGCTGGTACAGACCCTCCTGGGTCGGGCGATTGTATGCGGGTGTGACCAGCAGGAACCCGTCGATCGGCAGATCCGATAGCCACCTGACGCGGTCCACCGTCGTCGAGGTGCTGCTGGTGCCGGCCCCCACGATCACCGCGAGCCGCCCATGCAGCCGCTCGCAGGCCCGCACGGTCAGCTCGCGCAGCTCCGGCTCGCGCAGTGTCGCCGACTCACCGCTGGTGCCGCCGACCACGACGCCGCTGGTGCCGTTCGCCAGGTGGAAATCGAGCAGCCGCATCCATGCTTCCAGGTCGACGGCGCCGTCGGGGCGCATGGGAGTGACGATGGCAACCAGGCTGCCGGAGAACGACATACGCCTTCCACGTGTGGGGGAGCCGCGGATGTTACGAGCGGGACTCCCGCGGAGGCAAGGGCTGCGGCAGCACGCCCTGCGGAGTGGTCGCCACCGGCCGCTGCTCCCGGTACACTCGGAAGCCGCAGGCCGGCAAGAAGCACACCGCCACCGACAGATGAAACAGCACCTGGCCGTTTCGGCGATCGGCAGCGACCGAACGGGTATGGTCCACGAGCTGACCCGCGTCATCAGCGAGTCCGGCGGGAATATCAGTGAGAGCCGCATGGCGAATCTCGGCACCGAGTTCGCGATGCTGCTGCTCGTCTCCGGCAACTGGCACGCGCTCGCGAAGCTGGAGACCGAGCTCAAGCGCCTCGCCGAGACCGGCAACCTCAGCATTCATCTGCGGCGCACCGAGCCGCGCCCGCCGCGCACCGACATGCTGCCGTACTCGATCGACGTCGTGTGCCTCGATCAGTCGGGCATCGTCTCCGGGCTGGCGGGCTTCTTCGCAACCCGGGGCATCGACATTGCCGAGGTCTCGACCCGCAGCTACCCGGCCGCCCACACCGGCGCGCCGATGTTCGCCGTGCAGATGATCGTCAACGTGCCGAGCCGCATTCACGTCGCGCACCTGCGCGAGGAATTCATGGAGTTCTGTGACTCGCTCAACCTCGACGCGATCCTCGAGCCGGTCAAGTCCTGAGAGAGATGCCAGCGATCAAGACGGGGAGCAAGGTGCCGGATTTTTCCCTGCCCACGACGGGCGGCGGCACATGGAGGCTGAAGGACGCGGCTGGCAGGAAGCTGGTGATCTACTTCTACCCGCGCGACATGACCTCGGGCTGTACCCGCGAAGCGCAGGACTTCCGCGACCTCTACGGCGCCTTCGGCAAGGCGGGCGTCGAGGTCGTGGGCGTATCGCGGGACGGCATCGGCTCGCACGACAAGTTCGCCGCCAGGGAGACTTTGCCGTTCCGGCTGCTCGCCGACACCGACGAGCGCGTCTGCCGGCTGTTCGACGTCATAAAACCGAAAAGCATGTACGGCAAAAAGTATCTCGGAGTCGAGCGCAGCACGTTCCTGCTCGACGACAGCGGACGGCTCCGGCAGGAGTGGCGCAAGGTAAAGGTTCCCGGTCACGCGGAGGCAGTGCTTGAAGCAGCGCGGAGTCTATGAACCCGGCCCCACCGCCGCCTCCGGCGAGGCGCCCGCCATGAAGAGCCGGCCACGCGGCGGCCGGCGGCTGTTCGTGCTCGATACGAACGTGCTGATTCACGACCCGACCGCGATCTTCCGCTTCGAAGAGCATGACGTGTACCTGCCGATGGTAGTGCTCGAGGAGCTCGACGCGCACAAGAAGGGACTGTCGGAAGCCTCGCGCAACGTGCGCCAGGTGAGCCGCTTCCTCGATGACATGATGCGCGACGTCACCCAGGGACAGATCGGCCTCGGGCTGAAGCTGCCGAGCGGCTACTCGGGCAATCACGGCAAGCGCCCCTCGAGCGGGCGACTCTTCTTCCAGACACACCAGCTGACGAGCACGCTGCCCGAGGGCCTGCCGGGCCAGGGCGGCGATAACGCGATTCTCGCTCAGACGCTGGCGCTGCAGAACGAGCACCAGGACGCGCGGGTGATCCTGGTCTCCAAGGACATCAACCTGCGGATCAAGGCCGCGGTCCTCGGCGTGCACGCCGAGGACTACTACAGCGACAAGACGCTCGAGGACGCCGACGTCCTCTACACCGGGATGACGGCTCTGCCGGCGGACTTCTGGGAGCAGCACGGCAAGGACATGCGCTCGTGGAAGGAAGGCGATCGCACTTTCTACGAGATCACCGGGCCCGCCGTGCGCGAGTGGCATCCCAACCAGGGCGTGTTCGAGAACACACCGGAGGGCATCGAGGGCATCGCGCGCAAGATCAGTGGCGCCACCGCCACCATCGAGCTCACCCGCGACTATCGCAACGAGCGCCACAGCGTCTGGGGCGTCACGGCGCGCAACCGCGAGCAGAACTTCGCGCTCAACCTGCTCATGGACCCGGAGATCGACGTCGTCACGGTGTTGGGACCCGCCGGCACCGGCAAGACGCTGCTCGCGCTGGCGGCCGGTCTCATGCAGACGCTCGAGACCAACCGCTTCGTCGAGATCATCATGACGCGCGTCACCATCCCGCTCGGCGAAGACATCGGCTTCCTGCCGGGAACCGAGGAGGAGAAGATGGAGCCGTGGATGGGTGCGCTCATGGACAATCTCGAGGTGCTCACCGGCACGCAGGAGGGCGGCAACTGGGGGCGCGCCGCGACCAACGATCTGCTGCGCAACCGCATCAAGATCCGCTCCCTGAATTTCATGCGCGGCCGCACCTTCCTGAACCGCTTCCTGATCCTCGATGAGGCGCAGAATCTCACGCCCAAGCAGATGAAGGCGCTGATCACGCGCGCCGGTCCGGGCACCAAGCTCGCCTGTCTCGGCAACATCGCGCAGATCGACTCCCCCTATCTCAGCGAGATGACCTCCGGCCTCACCTACGCCGTGAACCGCTTCCGCGGCTGGGCCCATTCCGGACACGTGACGCTGGTGCGCGGCGAGCGCTCGCGGCTCGCCGACTACGCCTCGGACATCCTTTAGCGCGCGCCCCGCGCCGGTCCGTCTAAGTCGGCCCCGGGGGGCGGGATTCGGTGTAGCCTTGGACAGACGACGGGCCACGGGAACGCAGCGCGCATCGAGTCTTTTTGTAAGTATCTGTAAGCCCTGGGAAACTCGGCCGCTACCGCCGTGGTCAAATCGAGCAATATGCGTCCTTTTCTCATCGTCCTCCTGAGCGGCATTCTCACCTCGGCAACCGTCGCCTTCGCAGCCGAACCGCCGATGCCGAGTACGCGCGTCCTGAGCGGACCGACGGCCGGCTCAGACCTTCCCGATATGGGGAGTCCCGCCGAAACGGTGCTGTCGCGGAGCGACGAGTTCCGGCTCGGCGCGATGGTGGCGAAGGAGCTGCGCGACCAGAACCTCCTCATCGAGGACCCGGAGGTCGGCGAGTACATCAACGACATCGGCAAGCGGCTCGCGTCGCAGAGCGAGATGGGGGGCGAGTACTTCCACTACTTCGTCATCCGCGACACGACCATAAATGCCTTCGCCGTGACCGGCGGCTATGTCTTCTTCAACGCCGGCCTGGTGCTCGCCAGCGAGAGTGAATCGGAGCTCGCCGGCGTGATGGCGCACGAGACCGCGCATATCACTCAGCACCACATCGCCCGCATGCTCGCCGACCAGTCGCGGCAGAGCCTGACCACCGCGGCCGCCATGATCGGTGCGATCCTGCTCGGCGCGCTCGGCGGCGGCGGCCAGGCGGTCGAAGGCGGGATCGCCGCTGCGCAGGGACTCGCGGTACAGCACCAGATCAACTTCACGCGCGACAACGAGTGGGAAGCCGACCGCGTTGGCATCGGCTACCTTGCGGGCGCGGGCTACGATCCCTATGGCATGGGCGAGATGTTCGAGACCATGGCGCGCCATCAGGGGCTCGCCGCGACCTACATCCCGGCGATGCTGATGGACCACCCGGTTGACTCGGAGCGCGAAGCCGAGCAGCGCTCTCGCGCCGCGCAGTTTCCGCCGCGCACCGGCCGTGACTCCCAGAGCTACGAGCTCATCCGCGAGCGCGTGCGGGTGCTGACGGCCACCGGCGATACCGACCTGGCGCAGCAGTACGCGCAGAAGATCGCCCACGGCGGCGACAACATGGGCAACCAGTACGGCCGGGCACTCGCTCTCGTGGGCGGCAACCGCGCCGCCGCCGAGGAAGCGGTCGGGATCCTTACCAAGCTCGTGCAGCAGCACGAAGGGCTGACGGTGCTGTACGCGGCCCTCGGCCAGGCTCAGGCCAAGGCCGGGCACGTCAACGATTCGCTGGCGACCTTCAAGCGCGCCGCGGCGCTGTTCCCGCGCAACGTGCCCGTGACGGTGCGCTACGCGGAGACGCTGATGGCTGCGGGCCGCGCCCGCGAGGCCCACAACCTGCTGCTCGACCTCTTCAACATCGTGCCGCCGACCCCCGACCAGATCCACCTCACGGCGCTCGCGGCGAGCGCCGCCGGCGACCCCGGCGACGCCTACTTCTACATGGGCGAGTACCAGATCGCCAACGGCGATCTTCCGCTCGCCGTCCAGCAGATCCAGCTCGCGCTGGCAGCCCCGGGCACCAGTAACATACAGCGCCAGCGCTACCGCGCGCGCCTCGACGAGGTGCGCGAGTTCCTCGCCAGTACCCGCAAGCCCCGGCTGACCGACAACGGGGATCAGGGACCGGGGCGCGGCGGGCGCGCTCACTGACAGAGCCAGGCCTTCTCCGTCTTTAGGGCAGTAGAGCGGGCGCGCGCCGCTGCTAGAATGCCGGCAGGCCTCTGTCCCACCGGTGCCATGCAAACCACGACCCGCGTTTCCCTCGGGGCGCTGCTTCTGTTGTTGCTCAGCGCCTGCGCCAGTCAGCCGTCAACCCGCAGCGACCCGCGCGACCCCTGGGAGCGCGTGAACCGCGCGACCTACACCTTCAACGACAAGTTCGACAAGGCCATCTTCCGCCCCGTGGCGCGTGGCTACCGCAATGGCGTGCCGCACTTCGTGCAGACCGGGATCCGCAACGCCTTCGACAACGTCGACACGACCATCGTGATGCTGAACGATCTCCTGCAGGGCCAGCTCACGCCGTTCATGCACGACACCAGCCGGCTGCTGGTCAATACCGTGATTGGCGTCGGTGGACTGTTCGACCCGGCGACGGCGATGGGGCTCGAGAAGGGTGACCGGGATTTCGGCCAGACGCTCGGTAAATGGGGCGTGGGATCGGGGCCGTACCTGGTGCTGCCTTTCCTCGGGCCCAGTGACGTACGCGACACCTTCGGCCGCACGGCCGACACCTTCAGCACGCCGCGCACCTACATCCGCAACTCCTACTGGAATTACGGCTCGTGGCTACTCAATGCCGTGGATACGCGCTCCCGCTACCTCGAAGCGGATCAGGTACTCGACAGCGCCTACGATCCGTACGCGTTCCTGCGCAACGCCTACCTGCAGAACCGTGCGTTCAAGGTGCGCGGCAGCAACTCCAGGAACGAGGAGGATGAGGAGCAGAAGATGCTGGAGGAGTCGGGCGTCGAGCCGACCCCGCAGAAGCCGCCGCAGGAGCCTGCTCCGCCCAAGTGAGCCGCGGCGGACGCGCCGCTACACGCCGCGCTCGAGCAGCTCGCTCACCTCGCTGATGCGGCCGAGCGCGGCGAGCCCCTGCGGCAGGTGCGCGAAGCGCAGCGCGCGCCCCTGCGCCCGGGCGGCGGCCAGCCAGTCGAGCAGCACCGCGAGTCCGGCGCTGTCGGATACCGTGATTCCCTGGCAGTCGATGAGCAGTGCGCCGTCGCCGGCCGCGTCGATGGCATCGAGCCCGAGCTCGCGCGCCCGCCGCGCGCTGGCAAAGGTCAGGGGACCCTCGGCGCGCAGCTGACCGTCGCCGCCCGCCGCGAGCCTGAACGGGCCCGAGGTCAGATCGAACGGCGGCGCCGCCTGCGGCTCCGGGCCCATGCGCCTCAGCCGCGCGTCTGCCCGGCGATCGCGCCGGGTTTCTCGCCCGATTCGAGGCGCTTGATCACCTTGTCCAGACCCTGTTGCTCGATCTGCGCGCCGAAGTCCTCGCGATAGCTCTTGACGTAGCTGATGCCGTCGATCACGACGTCCCACGCCTTCCAGCCCTGCGGCGTCAGGCGCAGCGAGTAATTGACCGAAACGCTATCGCCGTTCCTGCGCCGCACCTCGGTGCGCACGGTCGCCGTAGTCGCGCCGGGCTCGAGGCGGCTCGGGAAGATCTTCAGGCGGTCGGAGGTGAACTCGACCAGCGAGTCACCGTAGTTGCTGACCAGTGAACGGGTGAAGGCGCTGATGAACCGCTGCCGCTGGTCGGGAGTCGCGTTGCGCCAGAACTGGCCGAGGACCACGCGCGCCGAGGTCTCGGTGTCGAAGTGGGGCATGAGGAACTTGTCGACCAGCACCGCGACCTTGGCCGGGTCGCGGCGATATTCGTCGCGATGCTTGTCGAGCTCCCCCAGCATCCCCTGCGCGGTCGCCTGCACCAGGGCCGCCGGATCGCCCGCATCCTTGGTCGCCGCGGTGCCCGCGGCCGCACCCGGCGCCGCCCCCTGCGCCGCCGCGCCGGGGGCACCCTGCGCCTGCGCGGCTGCCGCCCCGCAGATCCAGACCGCCGTCAACACAATGGTCACGATTCTCATTTCTTAGGCTCCATCTTCGCCGGGCCCTTGCCCTGGCTGTCCGTACCCTGGTTGTCGCTTTCGCCGCTACCCTTGCTGGCGAAGGCCGCGAAGAACTTGTTGATGAGGCTCTCGAGCACGATCGCCGACTGAGTCTGGTCGATGCGGCTCCCCTCCTTCAGATAGGTCTCGAGGCCGCCGGGGCTGATGCCGACATACTTGCCGCCGAGCAGACCTTCGGTCTGGATGCTCGCGAAGCTGTCCTCGGGAATCTCGTTGTACTGTGGATCGATGCGCATGCCCACCACGGCCTTGTAGACCCGGGAGTCGAAGTGGATGGCGGAAACCTCGCCCACACGCACGCCCGAAATGGTGACCGGCGACCCGACCTTCAGGTCACCGATGTTGTCGAATTCCGCGGTCACGTGATAACCCGCCTTCTGGCCGGCGAACTTGACGCCGCTGGCCGGCAGCTGCGTCGTGAGAAACAGCAGCGCCGCAAATCCCAACAGCACGAACAGGCCGGTGCCGATCTCCAGGGTTCGATTGTTTTGCATGGCTCGTAGTTCCTCTCAAAGGAAGACCGCGGTAAGCACGTAGTCGAGCAGCAGCGTGATGACGGACGAGGCGACCACGGTACGCGTGGTCGCGAGCCCGACTCCCTCGGCGGTGGGCTCCGCGTGATAGCCCTCGTGCACCGCGATCAGGCTGCAGGCGATCCCGAATACGAAGCTCTTCATCAGGCCTTCGTTCACGTCGTGCAGATCGACGGCACCCTGAGTTTGCGACCAGAAGACGCCGCGGTCGACCCCCATCATCTGTACGCCGACGAGCTGCGCGCCGTAGAGCCCGATCACGCTGAAGATCGCCGTCAGCAGCGGCATCGCGATCACACCGCCGAGAAAGCGCGGCGCGGCTACGTAGCGCAGCGGGTCGACCGCCATGATCTCCATCGCCGTCAGCTGATCGGTGGCACGCATCAGGCCGATCTCGGAGGCGAGTGCGGTGCCGGCGCGGCCCGCGAACAGCAGCGCCGTGATGACCGGCGCCAGCTCGCGCAGCAGTCCCAGGGCCGCCGCGATGCCGAGCGCCTGCTCGGAGCCGAAGCGCCGCAGCAGGTCGTAGCCCTGCAGCCCGAGCACCATGCCGACGAACAGTCCCGCCAGCATGATGATGATGAGCGAGCGGGCACCGGCGTTGTAGATCTGCATCATCAGGAGCCGGGGCCGGCCGAGGGCCGGCACGCACTGGATGAGGAGCTGCACCAGGAAAATGGTCACCGACCCGAAGCGGTGCACGCCGCCGAGGAGGTAGGTGCCGGGGCGGCGCGCGCTCATCGCTCGTCCGCCTCGAGCAGCTGATGCGCGTAATCCGGGGCCGGGTAATGAAACGGCACTGGGCCCTCGGCGCTGCCGGTCATGAACTGGCGTACCGCGGCCGAGTCGCTCGCCCGCAGCTGTGCCGGCGTGCCGGCAGCCGCGACCCTGCCCTCGGAGATGAGATAGCTGTCGTCGGCGATGGTCGCGAGCTCCTGCACGTCGTGCGAGACCACCACGCTCGTGATCCCAAGCGCCTGATTCGTGTGCTTGATGAGCCGCAGGATGAATCCGAGGGAGATCGGATCGAGGCCGACGAACGGCTCATCGTAAAGGAGGATCTCAGGATCCATGACGATGGCGCGCGCCAGCGCGACGCGACGCGCCATGCCCCCCGAGAGCTCGCCCGGCATGAGGGTTGCGGCGCCGCGCAGGCCGACGGCCTGCAGCTTGGTCAGTACCAGCAGCCGCACCAGCGGCTCGGGCAGATCGGTATGCTCGCGCACCGGGAAGGCGACGTTCTCGAAGACGTCCAGGTCGGTGAGCAGCGCGCCGTTCTGGAACAAGAGGCCCATGCGGCGCCGGAGCGCGTAGATCCCGCTGCGGCCGAGGCTCGCGAGATCCTGGCCGAAGACCGTGACCTGCCCGCGCGCGGGCGCCACCTGCCGGGTGATGAGCCGCAGCAGCGTCGTCTTGCCGGTGCCGCTCGGGCCCATGATCGCGGTGATACGCCCGCGGCGTACCTCGAGATCGAGGCCGGCGAAGATCGCGCGCCCGCCCGCGTCGTAGTGCAGGTCGTGCACCGCGGCCACCACGTCGCCCGTGCGCGCGGCGGAGGTGGCTTGCGAGGATGCGGTGCTGGTCACGCGAGCGGGGCGCGGCCCGGTGCCCTCAAGCGGCCCGGCTCTCCATCTCCGGAGCGTAGCGGCCGGTGGTGGCAGCGCCGTTGAGCTGCGCGCGCCGCGCAAATTCCTTCTGGCCGGCGGCGAAGTTGGCCGCCGCCCCTCCCCAGGCCTTGAGCGCGGTGTCCTGCAGCGCGCGGCCATAGCTGAAGGTGAGCGACCACGGCAGCGGTCCGAGCCGGTTCATGAGAGACAGGTGCAGCGTCGCCTCGGTCGGCGACTGGCCGCCGGACAGGAAGGCAATGCCGGGGACCGCCGCCGGCACGTGGTGCTTCAGCACCCGCACCGTGGCCTCGGCGACCTTCTCCGGCGACGCCCGGTCGGTGGCCTTCTTGCCCGAGATCGCCATGTTGGGCTTGAGAACCATGCCCTCGAGCTGCACGCGATGGGCGAACAGCTCGTCGAAGGTCACGGCGAGCACCTGCTCGGTCACCTCCACGCAACGGTCGAGCGAGTGGGCGCCATCCATCAGCACCTCCGGCTCGACGATCGGCACGATGTCGTTCTCCTGGCAGAGCGCGGCATAGCGGGCCAGTGCGTGCGCATTCGCCTGGATCGCGAAGGCGGTGGGGATGCCGGCGGCGATATCGATCACCGCGCGCCACTTGGCGAAGCGCGCGCCGAGGCCGCGGTACCCGAGCAGCCGCTCGCGCAGCCCGTCGAGCCCCTCGGTGATGGTCTCGCCCGGGAAGCCGGCGAGCGGCTTCGCCCCGAGGTCGACCTTGATGCCGGGGATCATCCCGTGATTTGCAAGGTACTGCGCAAAGGGCGTCCCGTCCCTGGTCTTCTGGTGGATGGTCTCGTCGTAGAGAATCACACCGCTCACCGCCTCGGCGGCGCCGGGGGCGGTGAACAGCATCTCCCGGTAGACGCGACGATGCTCCTCGGTCGAGTCCAGCTTGATGCCGTCGAAGCGCTTCTTGATGGTACCGCTGCTCTCGTCCGCAGCCAGGATGCCCTTGCCCTTGGCGACCATCGCGCAGGCGACGCGATTGAGCTCACTGAGATTCATCGTCCGCTCCTTAAGGCGACCGACGCCGCGCCCTTGAGTGAGTGCGGCGCCCTCGTGGTCGCAAGCCCTTGAAAATCGGGTTGCCAAGGATAGCAAAAACCCGCGCGCCACTTGGTTCATGAAACTAATTAGTACTAAAATAGTCCTACTTTCGGAGGGTGCTCCATGCTGCGGATCAGCCGGCTCACCGACTACGCTACCGTGCTCCTCGCCGCGCTCGCCGGCGAGCCCGCGCGCGTACAGACCGCCACCGCGCTCGCCGAGCAGACGCACATCGCCGCGCCCACCGTGAGCAAGCTCCTGAAGCAGCTGCAGCGCGCGGGGCTCGTGACCTCGACCCGGGGACTGCACGGCGGCTACCAGCTGTCGCGCCCGGCAGCGCAGATCAGCGCCGCTGCGATCCTCGATGCGCTCGAGGGACCGATGGCCCTCACCGACTGCGCCGCCGGACACGGCAACTGCGAGATCGAGGACAGCTGTCGCGTGAGCCGCGTGTGGCAGCGGCTGAATCTCGCCATGCGCCGCGCGCTCTACGATGTCAGCCTGGCGCAGCTCGCGGGGCTCGATGCCGCACCCTCGCGGCTGCCGGCGCTCGAGCGCGAGATGAAGGCGGCCGCCAGCCGCACACAGGCCCGCTCATGAGCGAGACCGCCAAGCAGCTCGAGGGCCTGATCGGCCGCGGCTACAGCCAGGGCTTCGTGACCGAGATCGACTCCGATACGGTCGCGCCGGGGCTCGACGAGGACGTCGTGAGGCTCATCTCGCGCAAAAAGGGTGAGCCCGCCTTCCTCACCGAGTGGCGGCTCAAGGCGCTGCGCCACTGGCTGACGACGAAGGAGCCGCATTGGGCGCACGTGCGCTTCGCGCCCATCGACTACCAGTCGATTTCCTACTACTCAGCGCCCAGGACGAACAAGGACGGCCCGAAGAGCCTGGCCGAGGTGGATCCGAAGCTCCTCGAAACCTACGAGAAGCTCGGCGTGCCGCTGCACGAGCGCGCGCGACTCGCCGGGGTTGCGGTGGACGCGGTATTCGACTCGGTCTCGGTGGCCACCACCTTCAAGGAGCGGCTCGCCGCGGCGGGCGTGGTGTTTCTGCCCTTCTCCGAGGCGGTGCGCCAGCACCCTGCCCTCATCGAGCAGTACCTCGGCAGCGTCGTCCCCTACACCGACAACTTCTTCGCGACGCTCAACTCCGCGGTGTTCTCCGACGGCTCGTTCGTGTACGTGCCGAAGGGCGTGCGCTGCCCGATGGAGCTGTCGACGTATTTCCGCATCAACGCGCTCAACACCGGGCAGTTCGAGCGCACGCTGATCATCGCGGATGTTGGAAGTTATGTTAGCTACCTCGAAGGTTGTAGTGCACCGCAGCGCAACGAAAACCAGCTGCACGCCGCGGTCGTGGAGCTGATCGCGCTGGATGACGCGCATATCAAGTACTCCACCGTGCAGAACTGGTATCCGGGCGACGCGCAGGGCGTCGGCGGCATCTACAACTTCGTCACCAAGCGGGGCGAATGCCGCGGGCGCAACGCGCACATCTCCTGGACCCAGGTCGAGACTGGCTCGGCCATCACCTGGAAGTACCCGAGCTGCGTGCTGCGCGGCGCGGGCTCGCGCGGCGAGTTCTATTCGGTGGCGACCGTCAACAATCACCAGCAGGCCGATACCGGCACCAAGATGATCCACATCGGACCCGATACGCGCAGCACCATCATCTCCAAGGGTATCTCCGCCGGACACGGACAGAACACCTACCGGGGACTCGTGAAGATGCTGCCGAGCGCGCACGGCGCCCGTAACTTCACCCAGTGCGACTCGCTCCTCATGGGCGGCCAGTGCGGTGCGCACACCTTCCCGTACGTGGAAGTGAAGAACCCGACCGCGACGGTCGAGCACGAGGCGAGCACGTCCAAGATCAGCGACGACCAGTTGTTCTATTGCCTGGCGCGCGGCATCTCCGCGGAGGACGCCGTCAACATGATCGTGAGCGGCTTCTGCAAGTCGGTGTTCAAGGAGCTGCCGATGGAGTTCGCGGTGGAGGCGCAGAAGCTTCTGGCCGTGAGCCTGGAAGGCGCGGTGGGCTGACATGACCCGATCGGCAACCCCGATGCTCGCGATCCGCGATCTCGCCGTCACCGTCGACGGCAAGCAGATCCTGAATGGCCTGTCGCTCGAGGTCGCGACGGGCGAAGTGCACGCGCTCATGGGCCCGAACGGCTCGGGCAAGAGCACGCTCGCACACGTGCTCGCCGGGCGTCCGGGCTACGAGGTCACCTCGGGCAGCGTCACCTATCAGGGACGCGACCTGCTCGCGCTCGCGCCCGAAGAGCGCGCCCGCGCCGGGGTGTTCCTCGGCTTCCAGTACCCGGTGGAGATCCCGGGCGTGAACAATGTCTATCTCCTCAAGGCCGCCCTCAACGCCCAGCGCAAGGAGCGCGGGCTGCCCGAAGTCGACGCCTTCGAGTTCCTGAGCATGGTGCGCGAAAAGATGAAGGTCATGCGGATGGAGGACGGCTTCCTGTCGCGCGGCGTGAACGAGGGCTTCTCGGGCGGGGAGAAGAAGCGCAACGAGATCCTGCAGATGCTGGTGCTGGAACCGAAGCTCGCGGTCCTCGATGAGACCGATTCCGGGCTCGACATCGACGCGCTCAAGATCGTGGCGGCGGGAGTCAACTCGCTGCGCTCGCCCGAGCGCTCCGCGCTGGTCGTCACGCATTACCAGCGGTTGCTCGAGTACGTCGTACCCGACGTGGTGCACGTGCTGGTGCGCGGCCGCATTGCACGCAGCGGCGATCGCACGCTCGCTCTCGAGCTCGAGCGGCGCGGCTACGACTGGGTGAGCGGCGAGGCCGCCTGAGGCAGCGATGAGCGCTCCCCTCACCGCCCGCATCGCCGAGCAGCACGCGAGCACCGTACGCGCGCTCGCGGCGCATCTTCCGGGTGCAGCACGCCGGCGCGCGGCCATCGAGGCGCTGGCCGTGACCGGCCTGCCGGGCCCGCGCGATGAGAACTGGAAGTACGCGAACCTGCGACCGCTCGAGCGGGCGAGCTTCATCCCCGCCGCGCTGACGCCGCCGGACGATGGCGTGGGTGCCGCCGTCGCGGCGGGTCTTCCACAGAGACTCGCGGGCTTTGCGCGCTACGTGTTCATCGACGGAGTGTTCGCCCCCGCTCTCTCGGACCCGCCTGGTGCGAGTGCGGCGCAGGTCAGGTCGCTCGCCGCCCGCGGCGACGACCGGGACGTCCCGCCCATGCCGCTCGTGCCCCGCCGCGAGCTGGGAGCCGACCAGCGCTTCGCGCTCCTCAACGAGGCGTTCGCGACCGACGGTGCGGCCATCGACGTGGGAGCCGGGCATGAGGCCGTACGTCTCGAGCTCATCTTCGTCGCGAGCGCCGAGGCGCAGCTCGGAACGTCCTACCCGCGGGTGGAGCTGCGGCTCGCGCCCGCCGGGCGGCTCGTGCTCGTCGAGCGTCACCTGAGCGCCGGCGAGGGCGCGAGCCTCGTCACGAGCGCCGTCAGCGCGGAGCTCGCGCGCGGTGCGGCGCTCGATCACTACCGGGTGCAGGAGCTGGCGCCGCGTGCCATTCTTTTCGACACGCTCGCCGCCACGATTGCGCAGGAGGCGAACTACCGGCTGCATGCGCTCGGCAGCGGAGCCGGTGCCTCCCGCTCGACGCTCGGCGTGCGCCTCGCCGGCGAGCACGCCGGAGTTGCGCTCTCGGTGGCCGCGCTCGGCGACCGGGCGCAGGTGCAGGACACGTACGCACTGGTCGAGCACCTCGCGCCGCACACCCGCACCGAGGAGACTTTCCGCGGTATCTCCGCGGGACGCGCCCGGGTCGCCTTCAACGGCAAGATCGTGGTCGCGCGCAACGCCCACGGCACCGATTCGCGCCAGTCGCTGCGCGGTCTGCTGGCGGGCCCGGAGGCCGAGATCGACGTACGGCCGCAGCTCGAGATCTACACCGACGACGTGCGCTGCAGCCACGGCGCAACCGCCGGCAAGCTGGACGACAACATGCTCTTCTATCTCCTGTCGCGGGGACTCGACCGCGACAGCGCGCAGCGCGCGCTCAAGTGGGCGTTCCTCGAGGACGTCGTCGCAAGGATCGAGGTGCCCGAGCTCCGCCGGCAGATCGAGGAGCGCCTCGCCGGCGCGATGCAGGACGGGGCTGCGCTCCGGGAGCTCATCTGATGGCAGCCAAGGCAGCGACGGTCGCGGCGCGGTCCGCCTACGATGCCGCGCGCGTGCGGCGCGACTTCCCCATCCTCGCGACGCAGGTGAACGGGCACCCGCTCGTCTATCTCGACAGCGCCGCCTCGTCGCAGCGCCCGCTGCCGGTGCTGCGCGCGGTCGAGGACTACGAGACGCACTCGCACGCCAACGTGCACCGCGGCGTGCATGCGCTCAGCCAGGCGGCCACCGCAGCCTTCGAGGGCGGCCGCGAGCGCGTGCGCCGCTTTCTCAACGCGCGCTCGACCCGCGAGATCGTCTTCGTGCGCGGCACGACCGAGGCGATCAACCTGGTGGCTCAGGCCTATGCCCGGCCGCGCTTCGGGCCGGGCGATGAGATCCTGATCACCGCGCTCGAGCATCACGCCAACATCGTGCCCTGGCAGATGGTGTGCCAGCAGACTGGCTGCACCCTCAGGGTCGCGCCGATCAACCGCCGCGGCGAGCTCGTCTACGAGGAGTTCGTGGAGCTCCTCAACCCGCGCACGCGCCTGGTAGCGATCGCGCAGGTCTCGAATGCGCTCGGCACGGTGCTGCCGGTGAAGCGCATCGCCGAGGCGGCGCACGCACACGGCGCCGTGGTGCTGGTCGACGGCGCGCAGGCGGTGCCGCACTCGCCGGTCGACGTGCGCGCGCTGGGCGCGGACTTCTACGCGTTCTCGGGCCACAAGATGTACGCCCCCACCGGCATCGGCGTGCTGTACGGCCGCGAGGAGCTGCTCGCCGCCATGCCGCCCTGGCAGGGCGGCGGCGAGATGATCCTCACGGTCTCGTTCGAAAAGACGACCTACAACGAGCTGCCGTGGAAGTTCGAGGCCGGGACTCCGAACATCTCCGGGGCGGTGGGGCTTGCAGCCGCCATGGACTACCTCGAGAGCCTCGGAATCGATGCGGTCGCCGCGCATGAGTCGCACCTGCTCACGCTCGCCACCGCGGAGCTCGCCCGGATCCCCGGTATCGAGCTGGTGGGAACGGCGGCTGACAAGGCCTCGGTGCTCTCGTTCACGCTCGCCGGCGTGCATGCCCACGACCTCGGCACGATCCTCGACACCGTTGGTGTCGCGGTGCGCACCGGGCACCACTGCGCGATGCCCGTCATGACCTTCTTCGGCATTCCGGCGACCGCCCGCGCCTCCTTCGGCTGCTATAGCACCGAGGATGACGTGGCGCGCCTCGTGGCGGGCCTGGGTAAGGCGCGTGAGGTCTTCGGCTGATGGACCTGAAGGAGCTCTATCGCGACGTGATCCTCGATCACAACCGGCAACCACGCAACTTCGGCCGCCTCGATACGGGGCCCGGCGACGTACTGCGCGCCGACGGCCACAATCCGCTGTGCGGCGACCGCCTGTCGGTCTACGTACGCATGAACGGGGAGCGCGTCGAGGACATCCGCTTCGAAGGCTCCGGCTGCGCCATCTCGACCGCCTCGGCCTCGCTGATGACGGAGGCGGTGAAGGGCAAGGAGCGCGCCGCGGTGCGCCGCCTTTTCGATCAGGTACATACGCTGCTCACGCGCTACGACGTCCCGGCCGATACCGCGCTCGGCAAGCTCGCCGCCCTGGGCGGCGTGCGCGAGTTCCCGGGGCGGGTCAAGTGCGCCACGCTCAGCTGGCACACGCTCAACGCCGCGCTCGAGCGCGGCGCGGCTACCGTGTCGACGGAGTAGCCCATGCGGCGGCACGAGAACGAGCCCTTCGTCGTAAACCGCGAAGTGCGCGCGGTGATCGTCCCCGCCGGGCAGGAGGTCAAGCTCAAGCCCGGGCAGGCGGGGTATATCACCCAGGCGCTCGGTGGCAGCTTCACCGTGTACCTCGAGGGGAACCTGTTCCGCATCGCCGGCGAGGACGCCGACGCCATCGGCCAGGAAGCGGTCAAGCCCCCCGAGCTGCCGCCGAACGCCACGGTCGAGGACGTGCGCAAGCTCGCCTGGGAACAGATGCGCAGCTGTTACGACCCTGAGATCCCCATCAACATCGTGGATCTCGGACTCGTGTATGAATGCGAGGTGCGAGAGCACGACGACGGCACCCGCACCGTAGAGGCGCAGATCACGCTGACCGCGCCCGGTTGCGGCATGGGGGATATCCTGGTGGACGACGTCCGCGACAAGCTCGAGCGGATTCCGACGGTGCGCGAGGCGCACGTGCAGCTGACCTTCGATCCGCCCTGGAACCAGTCGATGATGTCGGAAGCCGCGCGGCTCCAGACGGGGATGTTTTGAGCGAGTGGATCGACATCGGGCCGGTGAGCGGGCTGCGCGAGGCCGTTCCCCTGTCGGCCGAGGTCGACGGCGTGCCGGTGGTCGTCGTGCGCTGCGGCAAGGAGCTCTACGCGGTCGAAGACCGTTGCACGCACGACGGCGAGTCCTTTGCGGGCGCCGAGGTGGAATCCTGCGAGCTCATCTGCCCGCGGCACGGCTCGCGCTTCGACCTGCGCACCGGGGATGCACTTACCCCGCCGGCCTACGAGCCGGTGCGCACGTACGCCGTGCGCGAGCACGACGGCCGAATCCTGGTCGAACAACCCTCCTGAGCCGCCCGCATGAAGCGCCTGACCGTCATGCGTCACGCGGATGCCCGCTGGCAGGACCCGAGGACCGACGACTTCGCCCGCCCGCTCAACCGCCGCGGGCTCTCCGGTGCGGAGGCCATGGCGCGGCGGCTCCTGGAGCTCGAGCTGGTTCCCGATCGGCTGCTCGCCAGCACTGCGCGGCGCGCCGAACAGACCGCCGACATCGTGGCGCGCGAGTTGTCGCTGTCGGTGCGGCACGTGCAGCGCGAGGAGAGCCTGTATCTCGCCAGCGCCGCCGACATGCTGCGCCTCATACAGGGGACCGGCCCGCGCATCGCGCATCTGATGGTGATCGCCCACAACCCCGGGGCCTCCCATCTCATTCACCTGCTGGTGCCGAAAGGCGGGATCAGCACGCTCACCACCGCCGGGCTGTGCTCGATCGTGTTCGAGGCGACCGACTGGCGCGCCATCGGCCCCGAGGCGGTGAAGGAAGTGCAGCACCACGCGCCGCCGCCGCGGCTGTTTGGGCTACTGCGCTAGCTGCCCGCGGCCAAAAGGCACGGCTTTTGGCCGCTAGTCAAAGGGCGGTTCAGCACTCCGGTACGTTGACCGCGAGCCCGCCCTGCGAGGTCTCCTTGTAGATGGTCGACATGTCGGCGCCCGTCTGGCGCATCGTGGCAATCACCTGATCGAGCGACACCTTGTGGGTGCCGTCGCCGCGCATCGCAAGGCGCGCCGCATTGATCGCCTTGACGGCGCCCATGGCGTTGCGCTCGATGCAGGGGATCTGCACGAGTCCCGCGACCGGATCGCAGGTCAGCCCGAGGTTGTGCTCCATGCCGATCTCGGCGGCATTCTCGAGCTGCTCGTTGCTGCCCTGCAGCGCCGCGACGAGCCCTGCGGCCGCCATCGAGCAGGCGACCCCAACCTCACCCTGACAGCCCATCTCGGCGCCCGAGATCGAGGCATTGCGCTTGTAGAGCATGCCCATGGCCGCCGCCGCGAGCAGAAAGCGCAGCACGCCCTCCTCGTTCGCACCGCGCTCGAAGCGCCGGTAATAGTGCAGCACCGCGGGCACGATGCCGGCGGCGCCGTTGGTGGGTGCGGTGACCACGCGCCCGCCGGCGGCGTTCTCCTCGTTCACCGCGAGTGCGTAGGCGTTCACCCAGTCCATGACGTCGAGCGGCGCGGCGGCACCGCT
This sequence comes from Steroidobacteraceae bacterium, assembly GCA_036497085.1. Classification (GTDB taxonomy): domain Bacteria; phylum Pseudomonadota; class Gammaproteobacteria; order Steroidobacterales; family Steroidobacteraceae; genus 13-2-20CM-66-19. The sequence continues at coordinate 20,135 of DASXKA010000207.1, forward strand.
CTCGGTCAGCTGGCGGTAGAGCCGCGGTGCCCGGCGGCGCACCTTGAGTACTCCGGGCAGCACGCCGCTCTTGCGGAAGCCGCGCTCGACGCAGCCCTGCATCACCTGCCAGAGGTGCAGCAGCCTCGCGCGCACTTCGTCCTCACCGGCCCAGGTACGCTCGTTGGCCAGCATCAGCTCGAAGATCTCGAGCCCGTGCTCGCGGCACAGCGCCAGCAGCTCGGTGCCCGAGGTGAAGGGGTATGGGGGCGCGGCATGGGAGCGGGTCTCGCGTGCCTCCGGCTCCTCGCCCCGGACGATGAAGCCGCCGCCGAGCGAGTAGTAGTCCTCTTCGCGCAGCACCCCGCCGCCGGAAGACAGCGCGTCGAAGCGCATGCCGTTGGAATGGCGCGGCAGGCGCTCGTGATGCATGAAGAGCAGCTGCATCGGCTCATCGAACGGGATCTCATGCTCGCCGAGCAAGCGGATGCGCCCGCCGCCGCGGATGCGACTGACCGTGGTCTCGATGCTGTCCGGATCGACCGTCTCGGGGTCGGCGCCCTCGAGCCCGGCGAGCACCGCACGATCGGTGCCGTGACCCAGACCGGTAAGGGCGAGCGAGCCGTAGAGCCGCACCGCGATTTGCTGCGTCGCCGCAAGCAGCCCCGCCTCCTTCAGCCCCAGCACGAACTCGCGCGCCGCGCGCATCGGCCCCATGGTGTGCGAGCTCGAGGGGCCGATGCCGACCTTGAAGATGTCAAAGACGCTTAGGGTCATGGGAGCGAACCTCGGCGGCTCGCGCCGCTCGTCCGAGGGCGTGGCGCCTGCCGCAGTCTGCAACGCCATCGGGCCACCGACATGCTTTGCGGCGACGTCTGTGGGCTCAAATGCGACCCCGGAGGCGGCGTAGCTGCCGTCGTTGGCGCTTGTCGGGCCGCTCGGCGGGCCGCGGCGTGAGGGCGGCGGCGACTTTCATGCGCTCAGCAAACTGAGCGCGCCGGGCGATGCTCGCCGCCGTCTCCTCGTAACACTGGGCCGCCGCCTGCGCCGGGCCCCGCCTTACGGGGATGGCGCTGACCGTGCATTCGAACTCGACTCGACCGCGCATGAGGCTCAAGAGGTCGCCAGGGCGCAGGTCGTGCGCGGCCTTCACGCGCTCGCCGTTCAGGTGCACGCGGCCGCCGGCGACCGCCTCGGCCGCGAGCGAGCGTGATTTGAAGAGCCGCACGGCGAACAGCCAGCGGTCGATGCGCCCGGCCCCGGGGCCGGCGGCGGAGTCGGCGAACATACAGCCTCTAGTATAATTGCCCGCATGAGTCAGGACTTCATCGAGCGATTGCGCGGCGACCTCGCCGCCCTGCGCGAGCAGGGTCTCTACAAGAGCGAGCGGGTGCTGAGCGGCCCGCAGGGTGGCGTGGTGCACGCCGCGGGGCGCGAGGTGATCAACCTGTGCGCCAACAACTACCTCGGCCTGGCCAACCATCCGGCGGTGCGTGCCGCCGCGCAGCGTTCCCTCGACCAGTATGGCTACGGCATGGCCTCGGTGCGCTTCATCTGCGGCACCCAGGAGAGTCACAAGGAGCTCGAGGGACGGCTGGCACGCTTCCTCGGGACCGAGGACCTGATTCTCTATTCCTCGTGCTTCGACGCCAACGACGGGCTGTTCGAGACGCTGCTCGACGAGCGCGACGCCGTGATCTCGGACGCACTCAATCACGCCAGCATCATCGACGGCATCCGCCTCTGCAAGGCGCAGCGCCTGCGCTACGCCAACAGCGACATGGGGGAGCTCGAGAACTGTCTACGCCAGGCGCAGGGTGCGCGTACGCGGCTGATCGCCACCGACGGCGTGTTCTCCATGGACGGCTTCATCGCCAGGCTGCGCAACATCTGCGACCTCGCTGCTCGCTACGACGCGCTGGTGATGGTCGATGACTCGCACGCCACCGGCTTCATGGGGCCGACCGGGCGCGGCACGCACGAGCATTGCGGGGTCACCGGGCGCGTCGACATTCTCACCGGCACGCTCGGCAAGGCGCTCGGCGGAGGGAGCGGCGGCTACATCGCCGCCCGGCGCGAGGTCACCGAGTGGCTGCGCCAGCGCTCGCGCCCGTATCTGTTCTCCAACAGTATCCCGCCGGTGGTCGCGGCCGCGAGCCTCGCGGTGCTGGATCTCCTCGAGGGCAGTACGGAGCTGCGCGAGCAGCTGTTCGAGAATGCGCGCTTCTTCCGCGGGGCGATGAGCCAGGCGGGCTTCGATCTCAAGCCCGGCGAGCATCCGATCATCCCGGTGATGCTGGGCGATGCGGCGCTCGCGACGCGCATGGCGGACGCGCTCCTCGAGCGCGGCGTATACGTCATCGGCTTCTCCTATCCCGTGGTGCCGAAGGGTCAGGCCCGCATCCGTACGCAGATGTCAGCGGCGCTCAGCCGGCCGCAACTGGAGCGGGCCGTGTCGGCCTTCACCGAAGTCGGACGCGAGCTCGGCGTATTGCGCTGAATGGGTAACCGATGAAAGCACTCGTCAAACAGCAGGCGGCACCCGGGATCTGGCTCGAGGACGTTCCTGAGCCGAAGATCGGCCACAACGACGTGCTGATCGAGATCGCCAAGACCGCGATCTGCGGCACCGACATGCACATCTACAACTGGGACGCCTGGGCACAGAAGACCATCCCGGTGCCAATGGCCGTGGGCCACGAATACTGTGGGCGTATCGTCGAGGTTGGCTCGGAGGTCAAGGGACTCAAGGCCGGCGACCGTGTGTCCGGCGAGGGGCACATCACCTGTGGCTATTGCCGCAACTGCCGTGCCGGCCGCCGCCACCTGTGCCGTAACACCGTCGGCGTCGGCGTCAACCGTCCCGGCGCCTTCGCCGAGTACCTGGCGATCCCGGCGGACAACACCTTCAAGCTGCCCGACTCGATTCCGGACGACATTGCCTCCATTCTCGATCCCTTCGGCAACGCCACGCATACCGCGCTCGCCTTCAGCATGGTGGGCGAGGACGTCCTGATCACCGGGGCGGGGCCGATCGGCATCATG
>DASXKA010000208.1:0-22625 GCA_036497085.1 Steroidobacteraceae bacterium
GCGCAGCGCCGCCGCCGTGAGCCGCGCGTCGAGCTTCACCATCCGCAGCGCCTTCGAGCGCAGCAGCGGCAGCACCTGGGAGTCGAACGAGAAGTCGTCGATGGCGATCCAGACGCCGAGCTTCTCGCACTGGGCGAAGAAACGCTCGACCTTGGCGCGCTCCTGGCCGCACAGCGACACGGCGATCTCGAAGCCGAGCGTCTCGCCGGCGATGCCGTGAGTGTTGAGCGCGGCGCCGATCCTCGTGAGGAAGCGCTCGTCCTCGAGCGTCGTGATCGAGAGATTCACGGTGAAGCTGGTCGGGACGCCGTTCCAGAGCGCGCGGTTGGCGCCGAGCCACGCGAGCAGGTCCTGCACGGTCTGCTCATCGAGCGCCGCTGAATCGCGCTGGGAAGCCGGAGCGCGCGGCTGCACCTGGAAGCGTCTCGTCTGACCGCCGGCACGCAGTTTCGCGAAGGGAACGAGGTCGAGGGGCGGCGCCGCGGTCGGAGCCGCTGCCGGAGCCGGCGTGCGAGCCGCGGGTTGCGGCCGCGGGGCGGCGGGCGTGAGGCGGGCGGCGGTCGCGGTACGGACCGGGGCTGCAGTGCTGGCGGCCGGCACACGCGTCGGCTGCGCGGCGGGCCTGACCGGCGGAGCGCTACGTGCCGCAGGGGCAGGCGCCGCCCTGGCCGGCGCGGCGCGCGGCGCCTCGGCCGGGTCCGAGTCGAAGAGCACGAGCACGTCTTCTTTCGGGTCGAGGGTGAGTCGCGAGTGAGCCGGAACCGACTCGAACGGGCTACGCGCGGGGGCCGTGTGTGTGGGCGCAGGCACCGCGCTGCGGGCCGCGGGCGGCGCAGCCCTGGCGACCGGCGCGGCGGCGGGTGTCGGCGCTCTCCATTTGGGCGGCGGCGCACTCGCGCGCGCCGCCGGGGCAGGCAGCGGGCGCAGGCCGCGGGTCGGCGCGACCTCAGCCGCCTTGGAGGCCGCCTGGAGTTTCTTCGCTACGGCGCTCGGATTCGCCGCGGGCTGCACGACCGGCGGCTCGGCGAGGAACTCGAGCTTCAGCATCCCGGAGTCCTCGACGTCCTTCTCGGGCGCAGGCGCGGGCGCAGCCGGCCGGGCAGCTTGTTTCGACGGCGCCGACGCGGCAGCGCGCACCGGCGCGGGTGTCGTCTCTTCGGGTGAGAGCTCGAGCTCGAGAAGGCTGGCGATCTCGGCTGCGGTGATGTCCGTGTCCGACGCGCGGTCGGCGGCTGCGGGCGTGGCGGCCCGCGCGGGCGGTCGGGCCACTTCGGCCTCGGGGACGAGTGCCAGCTCGAGCGCGGCGGCGAAGGCCGCGGGCGGCTGGGGATCTTCGAGTGCGTCCGCGGGTTCGTCGGCTTCGGCCGCCTCCATGGCCTTCGCGACGTCCTCGGGCTCGAGAGCCACGGCGGCTCCGGTGGCTCCCGAGGGCTTCAGCAACACCGCGAGGCGCTGCATGATGGTACGGACCGGTGTGGCGGTCAGCCGATCGACCGTGTCATCGCCGACGGACTTGCTGTCGGAGAGGATCATGGCGACGCCGACCAGGCCTCCGGTGGGGGCGCGGACCGGCAGAAAGACGGCGAGCCGCCCGTCCTCGACGGCGCTTTCGTGGCAGGGGATCGAGGGATCGCCCGTGAGGACCTGGAGGGCGTCCGTCAGCAGCACGTGCTCGTCGGGTCCGAGCGCACCTTCGGAGAGCCACAGCACGTTGGCTTCGTGATCGCACAGGGAAACCGACTGCAGGCGGCGGGCGGGCAGCACTTCGCGCAGCTGTTGACCGAGCGACTCCACGGTCGCCGGTCCGCCGCGCGCCGGCGCGGGTACGAGCGTCGGCACGGCCGCGGCTGCGGGGGTGGCAGCCGCGCGCGCGGCCCTGAATTTCTGCAGCAAAGGTTCTTCCCGGTAGTGGACAGACACACCGAGCGCGCGCCGTGCAGGCGCAGCGCTTTCCCTCGTAGAAAAGGGTGGCAGTCCGAGGCCGATGCTGCCGTGATTTCGCTCGCGTTGTTCGCAAAAAGGCGACAATGTCCCGCGATCATTTGTCATATTGAAAATGCGCGCGTCTCACTCCCGCCACAACCGCGTCGTGGCTTCGTGCGCGTCGGGCGCAAGGCGCGGATCGGTCAGCGCGCGCCGCCGAGGAAGTCGCGCTTGCCGAGCTCGACGCCGTTGTGGCGCAGGATCGCGTAGGCGGTCGTCACGTGGAAAAAGACGTTCGGGATCGCCCAGTGCTGGAGGTAGTCGAGTCCCTTGAACTCGAGCGTGCGATCGCCCGAGGGAAGCTTGATGTCGCGGGTCTCCGCACCCTCGAGCGCGCTTGCCGGGACGCTCTTCAAATAGTCGAGGGTGCGCGCGATGCGGGCGTGCAGCTCCTCGAAGCTCGTCTCGGTGTCGGGGAAGCGCGGCGGCTCCTGCGCGGCCAGCCGCGCGACGGAGTTTTTGGAGATATCGCCGGCGAGCTGCACCTGGCGGGTGAGCGGCAGCATGTCGGGCGCGAGCCGCGAGGCGAGCAGCACTGCGGGCTCGAACTTGCGCTGCGTGGCATGTGCCTGGCCCTTCTCGAGCAATGCCGAGAGATTGCCGAGCGCGCGCGTGAAGACATCCACCGACATGGCATGCATCGAGATCTTCATGGGGTTGCCTTTCCGGTCGCCTGAGCGGGGGGCGTCGATTCTAGCCGCGGGAGGACTGGCGCGCGTGCCTCCCGGGTGAAACAATGGTTTGGGCACTCACGGGATTTGCACCTGCCATGAGCCTGATCTGGACGCCCGCCCAACTCGCGATGCTGGCCAAGGTCGTCGACCTCAATGGCTTCTCGGCGGCGGCGCGTGCACTCGGCGTGCCGAAAGCGGCCGTGAGCCGCGCGGTCGCCGACCTCGAGAAGACCCTCGGGGCACGTGTGCTCGAGCGCACCACCCGCCGCATCGCGCTCACCTCGGCGGGCCGGCTCGTCTACCCGCACGCCCGCCGTGTCGGCGAGGAGTCCGACCACGCACGCAGCGCGATCGCCCGGCTCCTCGCCCCCGAGGGGCGCCCGCTGCGGGTGGTGGCGGATCCGACCTACGGGCGCGCGCTGCTCGCGCCGCTCGTGCCGCGTTTCCTCGAGGCCTTCGCGCACGTGCCGCTCGAAGTCGCGCTCGACGCGCAGGAGCTCGCCGCGGGCGCCTGGGACGTCGCCATCCGCACGCGCCCGCCCGCCGACGGTGCGCTCGCGCGGCGCCTGCTCGGTGCGCCGCCGGCGCTGCTCGCCGCCACGCCCGCGTACCTGCAGCAGCGCGGCATCCCTGCACGGCCCGACGACCTGCGCACGCACGACATGCTGACTCCGGAGCTTTCCGGGCAGCCGGAGTTTCGCCTGACGCTGTCGCGCGGCGCGCAGCGCGCCGAGGTGCCGCTCGTTCCGAAGCTCGCGGTCGGCGATCCGGCGGTGCTGCACGCGGCCACCGCCGCCGGGCTCGGGGTGGGGTTGCTGCCGGAGTTCCTCTGTCGCCAGGGGCTCGCGACCGCGCGCCTCAAGGCCGTGCTGCCGGGGTGGACGGTGCCGCCGGCGGATGCGCTCTACGCGCTCTACCCGGCGGCGCTCGAGTCTGACCCGCGCGTCCAGCAGTTCGTCGACTTCCTGGCCGCGAACATCATTCCGGCGCTCGCCACTCCTGCAGCCGCCCACGCCTGAGGCAACAAGGGTCACGCATGTACCGTGCGCCACTTCGGGAAATGCGCTTCGTGCTCGAGGAGCTCCTCGGGGCGGGCACGCTCGGCGGCTGCCCGCGCTTCGCGGATTATTCCGACGAGCTCGGCCGCTCGGTGCTCGAGGAAGCGGCGCACTTCGCCGAGGACGTGCTCGATCCGCTCAACCGCCCGGGTGACACCGAGGGCGCGCGCTGGACGCCCAACGGCGTCGTCGCCGCGCCGGGCTTCCGCGCCGCCTACGAGCGCTTCGTGGCGGGCGGCTGGCCGGCGCTCGGCTCCGACCCCGAGTACGGCGGCCAGCCGGTGCCGCGCGTGCTGGTGAGCGCGGTCGGGGAGTTCTGGGGCTCGGCCAATCTCGCCTTCAAGCTCGGTCCCATGCTGACGCACGGCGCGGTGCACGCCCTCGAGCTCACGGGCTCGGCGGCGCTCAAGGCGCGCTACCTGCCGAAGATGGTGCGGGGGGAGTGGAGCGGCACCATGGTGCTCACCGAGGCGCAGGCGGGGTCGGATCTGGGGCAGGTGCGCACGCGCGCCGTGCCCGAAGGCGATCACTACCGGCTCTTCGGCCAGAAGATCTTCATCACCTGGGGCGATCACGATCTCACGGCCAACACCATCCACATGGTGCTGGCGCGCATCGAAGCTGCGCCGCCCGGGGTGAAGGGCATCTCGCTGTTCGTCGTGCCGAAGGTGCTCGTGAACGCCGACGGCTCGCTCGGCGAGCGCAACGACGTGCGCTGCCTCTCGATCGAGCACAAGCTCGGGATCAACGCGAGCCCGACCTGCGTGCTCGCCTTCGGCGAGAAGGCGGGAGCCCTGGGCTACCTCATCGGCGAGCCGGGCCGGGGCCTGGAGTACATGTTCATCATGATGAACAGCGCCCGGCTCTCGGTCGGGAGCGAGGGCTACGCGGTCGGCGAGCGCGCCTTCCAGCGCGCCGCGGAGTGGGCCCGCACGCGTGTGCAGGGCCGCCCTCCGGGGGCCGAGCGCGGCAGCGCCGCGCCGATCATCAATCACCCGGACGTGAAGCGCATGCTTCTCACCATGAAGTCGCAGACCGAGGCCTCGCGTGCGCTCACGCTCTATACCGCGATGCAGTTCGATCTCGCCGTGGGGAGCGAGGATGCCGCGGTGCGCGCCGCGGCGCAGGCGCGCGGCGAGCTGCTGACGCCGATCGTCAAGGGCTGGTGTACCGAGATCGGCAACGAGGTGGCCACGATGGGCGTGCAGGTCCACGGCGGCATGGGCTTCATCGAGGAGACGGGCGCCGCGCAGTACATGCGCGACGTGCGCATCACCACCATCTACGAAGGCACCACCGGAATCCAGTCGAACGATCTCATCGGCCGCAAGATCGCCCGCGACCGGGGCGCCGCGATGATCGCCTTTCTCACCGAGATGGACCGCGAGCTCGAGGGGCTGGCCGCCACCGAGGAGCGGGTCGATGGCACCTGCCGGGCGGCACGCGCAGGCGTCGCGCTGCTCGCCCGCGCGACGCAGTCCCTCGGCAAGGCGCTGGCGACACGCCCCGAGCTCGCGCAGGCGGTGTCGGTGCCCTACCTGAGGCTCTGCGGCTATGTCGCGGGCGGGTGGCTGCTCGCCAGGTCCGCCGCGGTGGCCGCCGCGAAGGCGGAGGGTGCCGAGCGCGAGTTCTACGCGGCCAAGATCCACACCGCCGGCTTCTACGCCGCCCAGGTGCTGCCGATCGCGGAAGCACTCGCCCGCGTGGTCGAGAGCGGCGCGGCGAGCGTCGTGGAGACCGACGCGGCACTCATCTGAGGGAGCGGGCCATGAATCGATGCACGCTACCCGCCGTTCTCGCGCTCGTGGCCGTCGCCGGGGCGCCGGAGCGCGCGGCCGCCGAAGCTCCCGTCGCGGAGCAGATCCTCGGGACCTGGAAGCTCGTCTCCTACGTCGGCGAGGACGTGGCCTCGGGGACGCGCACCGACGTCATGGGTCCGCACCCGTCCGGGTACATCGAGTACGGGAGCGACGGACGCATGATGGTCATCATCACCGGCACCGACCGCAGGAAGCCTGCCGGTTCCGTGGCGACCCCCGTGGAGGCGCAGGCGCTCCTCACGAGCCTGCTCGCCTATGCCGGCACTTACACGCTCGATACCAGCGCCCATACCGTCACCCATCACATCGAGGTGTCGTGGGACCAGACACGCACGGGTGAGTCACACGTGCGCAACTACCGCTTCGAGGGCGATCGCCTGACGCTCACCACCCAACCCTCGCGCGACCCGGCGACGGGTAAGCCATCGGTGCGCACCGTGGTGTGGGAGCGGGTCCGGTCACCGTGAATCGGCGTGAGCTGCTGCGCAGCGCCTTCGCCCTGACCGCCGCCACCGTGAGCCGCGCTACCCGGACCGCCGCCCAAAGCGCCGCCGCGCCGGGGGGCGCGCGCCCCCCGACGGAGAGCAGCGCGCCGATCTCCCGGAGGATCCCCTCGAGCGGCGAGCAGATCCCGGTCATCGGGCTCGGCACCTCGCGTACCTTCGAGGTCGGGGTCACCGCGGCGGAGCGCGAGCCGCTGGGCGCGGTGCTCGGGGCCTTTTTCGCCCGTGGGGCACGCCTGATCGACACCTCGCCCATGTACTCGACCGCCGAGCGGGTGCTGGGAGAGCTGCTCACGCCCGAGATGCATGCGCGCGCCTTCCTCGCCACCAAGGTCTGGACGCGCGGGGCGCGCGCCGGCATCGAGCAGATGACGCACTCGGAGCAGCAGCTGCGGGCGCAGCCCCTCGACCTCATCCAGGTGCACAACCTGCTCGATCTCGACACGCAGCTCGCGACGCTGCGCGAGTGGAAGGCGGCGGGACGGGTGCGCTACATCGGCGTGACGCACTATACGGTGAGCGGCCAGGCGGATCTCGAGCGCGTCGTGAGCCGCGAGCGGCTCGACTTCGTGCAGCTCAACTACTCCCCCGCGACGCGGGCGGCGGAACAGCGCCTGCTGCCACTCGCCGCCGAGCGCGGCGTCGCGGTGCTCGTCAACCGCCCGTTCGAGGACGGCGGGGTGTTCGGGAGGGTTCGCGGCAAACCGCTGCCGGCGTTTGCCGCGGACCTCGATGCCTCGAGCTGGGGCCAGCTCATCCTCAAGTTCATTGCGGCGCATCCGGCGGTGACCTGCATCATCCCCGCGACCGCGAGCCTGGCGCACCTCGAGGACAATCTCGCCGCCGGCCGCGGGCGGCTGCCCGACGAGCGAGAGCGCGAGCTGATCGCGGCGTCGCTCGGGTAGTCAGCGCCGCGCGCGGCTCCCCGGGGCCCGCAACCGGAACCGCGGCGGCTCGTTGAGGTTCTCGAGGAACGCGCGGCGCGCCTCGGGCGAGAGCGCGCCCCAGTCGACCTTGTCGGCATGCGTGCGGCGCAGCTCTCGATCGCTCACCCGCGCGGCGGCGCGGCTCGCGCTCGTCCAGCGCCGCGGCAGGCGGACCGTGGCCCCGCGCTCGAGGAAGTCGACCACCGCCGCCGCCACGACCGGGTCGCGCGTCAGATCGCTGTGCGCCACGCGCGCGTACGCGCAGGGCGCGCCCGCGAGCGCCGCGCTCGCCGCCGGCACCGTGCCGTCGCCGCGACGGGTGAGCGTGTAGAGGAAGTCGTCGCGCCGTTGCGCGACCGCCGTGACGGTCTCCTCGCCGACGCCGACGATTGCCGCGAAGCGCGCATCGGCGGGCGCGAGCAGGCTCGCCGTGGCGCGCGCCTGCTCGAGCAGCTGCGCGCGCGGCTGCGGTCCCGAGCGCGGCCAGGCCGCGGCATCGAGGAGGTCCGCGCGGCCGCTCCAGTCTCCGGTCGGCAGCATGTCGTAGAGGCTCGGGAAGCTCGAGAACACCTCGGTCGCGAGCGCCTCGGCGGAGGGCTGCGCCGCGAGGCGCGCCACCTTGCGCACCACGGCGTAGGTGCCGCGCAGCGCCTGCACCGCGGCACAGGACCCGAGGTTCGGGGTGCCGAGCAGCACCAGGCGGGCGACGTGCCGGGTCGCGGGAGATTTGAGCGCGGCGCGGGCGACGAGCCCTCCCATGCTGTGCGCCACGATGGCGATGCGTTCGACCGCCGCTACGCGCTCCGCCAGCGCGCGCCCGAGCTCGCCGACCCCGAGCCGCCAGTCGTAGTCGTGAAACTCGGCGGCGAAGCCGCGCGCGCGCAGCGCGAGCTTCAACCGCAGGTGCGAGAAGAGCACGGCGCCGAGCGACACGACCGGCGCGCCTCCCCCGACCTTGAGCACCGCGAGGCGCCCCTGCTGGATGTCGAAGGGGTCGAGCCACACGATGTCGTCCGGCAGCGGTGCGGCGCGCCTGAGGCCGAGCTGCGACCCCATGATCCCGGGCACGAGCAGCACGCGCAGCGCGTCCGCCGCGAGCGGCCTGCGGTGCGCGCGGCGCGCCAGGGTCCTGAGCGCGCGGTACTCGGCGGCGCCAAAGTAGGCGCCGAGCTCGGCGGCATGCGCGTCCGCGAGCAGCCACTCCTCGATCTGCGTATCGCTCCAGGCGAAGCGATCGTAGGGGGTGACGTGATCGCGGGGAGCGTCCGGGGCGATCACTCGGCGCTCAGCGGCCGCACGCGCGCGCTTACCGCGACGCGGCCGCCGTCTGCGAGCAACAGCTCGAGCGGCACCTGCTCGTCGGCCGCGAGCGGGTGGGCGAGGTCCTCGAGCATGACGTGCAGCCCGCCGGGCTCGAGCGCGACGCTCGCGCCCGGGGAGATCGTCAGCGGCTCGTGCGGACGCATGGTGGAGACACCGCCGACGAGCTGCGACTCGTGAATCATCGCGTGCCCGGCCAGCGCCGAGCGCACGCCGGTAACGCGCAGCGCCCGCGGGCCGCCGTTATGCAGCCTCATGTAGGCGGCCGCGACCGCCGCGCCCGGCACGGCGCGCACCCAGGCGTCGGTGACGGTGAGCGTGTTGGCATCGGCGCCCGGCTGCGCGTAGGACGGCAACGCCACGAGCGGCGCGAGAGCGGCGCCGAGCACCAGCAGGACATTCGCACCGCGCATCGGCTGATTATGCCAGACGGTTCCCCGCGCGACCGACTATGATCTGCGCACTTCCCGTCATGATGAAACCCGAGCGCTCGGAACTTCCCGCCCTGTTGGCGCTGTTGGCCGGTGCGCTGGCGATCGGCAGCTCGGGCATCTTCGTGAGAATCGCCGAGACCGGGCCGGTGGCTGCCGCTTTCTGGCGCGGCGCACTCGCCCTGCCGCCGCTCGCGCTGTGGGCCTTGCTCGAGCGCCGTCGGCCGGTGGCGGCGGATGGCGCGCGGCCCCGCGCTGCGCTCCGCGATCCGTGGTTCCTCTGGGCCGGCGTGTTCTTCGCCGCCGACATCGCGCTCTATCACCTCTCGCTCATGCGCACCTCGGTCGCCGCTTCCAGCCTCGAGGCGAATACCGCGCCGATCGTCGTCACCCTGCTTGCCTGGGCACTGTGGGGCGAGCGCCCGCGCCTCGGCTTTCTGCTCGCGACGCTGCTCGCCTTCGGCGGACTGCTGCTCATGGTGAGCCCGAAGCTCGGCGCCGGCGGCCATGCGATCGGCGGCGACCTGCTGGCGCTCGGCGCCGCCTGGTTCTATGCCGCCTACATTCTCGCCGTGGCGCGTCTGCGCACCCGTCACGGCACCGGCACAGTCATGTTCGCGAGCACCCTCATCTTCAGCCTGTTGCTGCTGCCGCTGCCGCTCCTGATGGGGGAGCAGTTTCTGCCACACACCGCCCGCGGCTGGCTCGTGCTCGCAGCCCTCGCGCTGTCGGCGCAGGCTCTCGGGCAGAGCCTGATTGCCTACGCTCTGGCGCACCTGCCCGCGACCTTCGGCTCGGTGGGACTCTATCTGCAGGTGATCGCCGCGACGGTGTACGCCTGGCTGCTGCTCGGTGAGCGCTTGCAGCCCGTGCAGCTCCTCGGCGGCGTCATCGTCCTCATCGGCATTGCCCTCGCGCGCGCCTCGCGCGCGGCGCGCTCTGAGGCGCGAGCGGCGCCGGCGGCACCGCCCTGACTGCTTCAGTCACGCGCAGCGCGCGTCGATCCAGTCGAGCGTCGCGCGCCAGAGCGACTCTCGATGCCGCTCGGCGAAGAAGCCGTGGTGGCCGATGCGGCGCACACGGGCCTGCGCCGGCGTGATCGGGCGCCGCTCGATCGCCGCGTTGGGATAGAGCGCGAGCAGCGCCTCGACCGCGCGCGGAGTGGCGATGGGATCGTCGCTGAAGCTCAGGGCAAGCAGCGGTGCGCGCACCGCGGCGAACGGGCCGCGCTCGCGGTCGCCCACGAGATCCGGCGCGAAGTGCTCGGGCCTCAGGCACCACTTGCGCCACTCGAGGAACACTCCGGGGGGCAGCGCATCGCCGCGCCACATCGCGCCGCGCGGCACATAGCCCCACGTCCTGAGCGCGAGCGGGCCGTAGAGGTTCCAGAAGAGCAGGGCGAGGTAGCGGAACGGCAGGCGCTGGCCGCGCCAGTAACCGATCGAGGTCGCGACCATGACGTGCGCGCGTGCCGCGGCCTGGTTGTACATGCAGCCGATGAGCTGCCCGCCGACGCTGTGGCCGAGGGTGACGAGCGGCCGGCCGCGAAAGCGCCGCTCGAGCCACTCGAGGACCGCCGGCATGTCGAGCAGCCCCCAGTCGCTCATGCGTGCGGGCTCCGCGGCGAGCGGCGACCTCGCCGAGGCACCCATGCCGCGGTAGTCGTAGACCAGGGCGTGGTAGCCGCGCTGCGCGCAGTAGTACGCGAACTTCAGGTAGAACTCGCGCGGAAAGCCGGTCGCGCCGTTGACGGCGAGCGCGCCGCGCGGCGCGCGCGCTTCGAGGCAGAGCGCCGCGAGCGCGCGGCCGTCGCGCGCCGCGATCGTCACGGGCTCGGGCACCGCGCCCGCCGCTGTCGCCGGCGCCGCGTGCGCCGCGCTCACTGCGCGTGCTCCGCGATCAGGCGCGCGAGCGCCTCGATGGCCGCGCGGCGCGCGGTCGTCTTGCGCCACACGGCGCCGATGCGCCGCACCGGCGCCGGTCGCACGAAGGGGCGCACCCGCACGCCGCGTGCGTTGCCATAGGCGCCGCGGCTCGCGAGCTCGGGCAGCAGCGTCACCCCGGCGCCGGCGGCCACCATCTGCCGCAGCGTCTCGAGACTCGTCGCGCGAAAGTCCTCGCGCTCGCTCACGCTGGCCGCCCCGCATATCTCGAGCGCCTGATCGCGCAGGCAGTGGCCCTCCTCGAGCAGCAGCAGCGTCTCGCCCTCGAGGTCCGCCGCCCGCAGCGCCGCGCGCGCGGCGAGCGGATGGCGCTCGGGGAGGGCGACCGTGAACGCCTCGCGGTAGAGCTCGCGCGCCTCGAGCCCGGCTAGCTCCACCGGCAGCGCCAGGATTCCGAGATCGAGCTCGCCGTCGCGCAGCTTCTCGAGCAGCGGCGCCGTCTGCAGCTCGTAGAGGCGCAGCTCGAGCCGCGGCAGGCTCTTACGGATCGCGCGCATGACGTGTGGCAGCAGATAGGGTCCGATGGTCGGCAGCAGTGCGACACGCAGCTTCCCGGCGAACGGATCGCGCGCGCCGGCCGCGAGCGCCACGACCTCGTCGCTCGCCTCGATGATGCGCCGCGCGCGCGCGACGATCTGCTCGCCGGCCTCGGTGAGCGAGACGTTGTTCGGGGCCCGCTCGATGAGCTGCACCCCGAGGCTCTGCTCGAGCTTCTTCAGCTGCGAGGAGAGCGTCGGCTGGCTCACGAAGCAGCGCGCGGCGGCGCGGCCGAAGTGGCGCTGCTCGGCCACCGCGACCAGGTAGCGCAGGTCCTTGAGCTTCAGTTCCGTGGCCATTCCGGGCGCGCTCCTCTCGATATACGCCGTCTATCGATATTATAAAATCAATCGATTGGATTGATAAGAGCCGGTCCCCCAGGATGGCGGCACACCCGGCTTTGGCCGTTCAGCTACCCCAAGGAGATCCGAGCATGTCAGGCGTAGGCCAGCGTTTTCCCGAGTTCGCCCTCACCGGCGTCGTGTCGAGCGATGCTGCGAAGGCGTTCCAGCCCTTCACCCACGAGAGCTTCCCCGGCAAGTGGCGGGTGGTGTTCTTCTGGCCCAAGGACTTCACCTTCGTGTGTCCCACCGAGATCGCTGCCTTCGGCAAGCTCGAGCGTGAGTTCCGCGCCCGCGACGCGCAGCTGCTCGGCGTCAGCATCGACAGCGAATACGTGCACCTCGCCTGGCGGCGCGACAGGCCGGAGCTGAAGGAGCTGCCGTTCCCGATGCTCTCGGACCTCAGGCGCGAGCTGTCCACGGCGCTCGGCATCCTCGACCCGCAGGCCGGCGTCGCCCAGCGCGCGACCTACATCGTGGATCCCGAGGGCGTGATCCGCTTCGTCTACGTCACCGACCTCTCCGTCGGCCGCAACCCCGAGGAAGTGCTGCGGGTGCTCGATGCGCTGCAGACCGACGAGCTCTGCCCCTGCAACTGGCAGAAGGGCGAAGAGACCCTGAAGGCGGCCTGACATGAAGACCCTCGAAGCCATTCGCGAATCGCTCCCCGCGTACGCGCGCGACCTGCAGCTGAACTTAGGCAGCGTGCTGACGCCCGCCGGGGCCCCGGGCCTCAGCGAGCGGCAGATCTGGGCCGTGGCGCTCGCGAGCGCGCTCGCCTCACGCAACGCGGCCTTCAGCCGCGATCTCGGCGCGCTCGCCGCGGCGCATCTCGATGCCGCGCACGTCACGGCCGCGCACGCCGCGGCGGCGATCATGGGGATGAACAACGTCTATTACCGCTTCCTGCATCTGGTGGAGGACGGCGAGTATGCGAAGCTCCCGGCGCGGCTGCGCATGAACGTGCTCGGCAACCCCGGCATAGCGAAGGCGGACTTCGAGCTGCTGTCGCTCGCGGTCTCGGCCATCAACGGCTGCGGCAGCTGTGTCGCCTCGCACGAGCGGCAGGTGCGCCAGCACGGGCTCGAGCGCGAGGCGGTGCAGAGCGCGGTGCGCATCGCCGCGACCGTGCACGCCGTGGCGCGGGTGCTCGAGGGCAGCGGCGGCGAGGCGGCGCTGGCCGAGACGCGCGCCGCCTAGTGGTTCGGGCGGGCAGCACCGCGGCGTGTGTCATGATCACACGCCGCAGGAGCCGCCGTGCCGAGACTCCCCTCAGCCATCGCTCTTCTGATCTTCGCGAGCGCCGCCTGCGCGGCGGACGGCGCGGCATGGGCGGCGCCACCCGCGACCCGCACCGCGACGGACGACGGCGGACGCACGGTGACCGTGCGCTCGCCGCCGCTGCGCATCGTGAGCCTGTCTCCCGGCGGCACGGAGATGCTGTTTGCCGCGGGCGCGGGGCCCGAGGTGGTGGCGACGGTCGAATACTCGGACGTGCCGCCCGCGGCGAAGCGCGTGATGCGCATCGGCGACGCCGTCTCGATCGATCTCGAGCGGCTGGTGCGGATTCACCCGGACGTGGTCGTGGCCTGGCCGGGGGGCGGCAACCCGGCGCAGCGCGAGAAGATCGCGCGACTCGCCATCCCGGTGTACGAGCAGCAGGCGCAGCGCCTCAAGGACCTCGCACCCTCGATCCGCCGCCTCGGCACACTCGCCGGCACCGAGCCGCAAGCCGAGCTCGCGGCGCACGGCATCGAGGTACGCCTCGCGGCGCTGGAACGCACCTACGCCGGCGGCGCGCGCCACCCGAGCGTGCTGCTTGAGGTTTGGAACCGTCCCATCTACACCGTCGGCGGCCGGCACCTCATGACCGATGCGCTCGAGCTGTGCGGCGCCCGCAACGTGTTCGCCGATCTCCCCGAGCCGGGGCCGGTGGTCGACATCGAGGCGGTCATCGCCCGCGATCCGGACATCATCATCGCGGCCGGACCGCCCGGGGAAGGCGCGGGGTGGCTCGCGGACTGGAAGCGCTTCGGGTCGCTGCGCGCGGTGCGCGACGGCCGGCTCGTCGCGTTCGAGGATCAGGCCTTGAGCCGCTTGGGCCCGAGCGTCCTCGATGCCACCGAGGCGCTGTGCCGTGCGATCGCGCGCCTCAGCGCCGGAGAGAAGTGAAAACGCACGTTGTGTAGCGGGCAAGAGTCACGCCTCTTGCCCGCGAACCTGAGCGTGCTGATGGGCCGGCCTGCGGAAAATGCCGCAGGCATTTTCCGCCAGTGAAATCAGTCCCGGAAATTGTCGAACTGCAGCGGCCGATCCAGCTTGGCGCCGCGCAGCAGCGTCATCGCGGCCTGCAGATCGTCGCGCTGCTTGCCGCTCACCCGCACCTTGTCGCCCTGCAGGCTCGCCTGCACCTTGAGCTTCGAGTCCTTGATGAGGCGCGCGAGGAGCTTGCCGGTCTCGGCGTCGATGCCGTGCCGCAGCAGCACTTCCTGGTGCGCGGCCGCGAGCGTCGTCTGCGGCTCCTGCACCTCGAGGCACTTCAGATCGATGCCGCGCTTGCCGAGCCGCAGCTTCACGATATCGAGCATCTGCCTGAGCTGAAAGTCCACCTGCGCGTGCAGCGTCACGGTGAATTCCTTGAGCTCGAAGCGCGCCCCCGTGTCCTTGAAGTCGAAGCGCTGCGACAGCTCGCGGTTCGCCTGATCGATGGCGTTTGCGACCTCGTGGGCGTTGAGCTCGGAGACGGCGTCGAACGAGGGCATGGCTTCAGCCTCGGCGGGGCTTGCGCGCAGCGCGCGGCGCCCTGGCCGCCGCGGCCCGCGGTGCCCTGGCCGCCGCGGCCCGCGGTGCCGGGGCGGTTCCCTTGCCCCCCGCCGCCTCGAGGCCGCGGCGGTGAGCGCGGGTGAGTGCGATGAAGCGCGGCGTGGGGCCGACGTCCTCGTAGATCGGGTCGCCCTGCTCGTCGGTCGAGATCACGCGCTTGCCCGCGACGTAGGGCATCGTGGCGGCGAGCTCCTTGAGCGCCGCACCGAGGAGCTCGGTGATCAGCTGCTCCGGGGCCCGCCCCGGGAACATCTCCGCGAGCGCCGCAAGCTGCGCGGCCTCGTCCAGCGGCAGGTGCACGGCGAACGTGCTCGTGGTCCGCGGCGCCGCCGCCGTCTCGCGCCAGCTCTCGAGCAGCTCTTTGAAGCTCACGGGTTGCTTTCGGGTTGCGTGGGTTATGGGATCGGTGCTCGTTGCGCCGGGCGCGCATTCTAGCGAAAGGGCGCGCCTGAGTTCATCATTTGGCTCCAGCGCGGAACCGCGGGGTTGGGAGTTCGGTCATGTACAACCACATCGCCCTGAAGGTGAAGGATCTGGACGCGAGCGTGCGCTTCTACACCGCAGCCCTCGCACCCCTCGGCCTCGTGCTGGCATTCGCCGACGAGTCGACCGCCGGCTTCGGCCCGGAAGGGGCGCCGGCGCTCTGGCTCTCCGGCGATGCGCAGCTCGCGCACTCGCTGGTGCACGTCGCCTTCAACGCGAGCACGCGCAGCGCGGTCGAAGCCTTCTACCGCGAGGGCCTCAAGGCGCGCGGGCGCGACAACGGCGCGCCCGGCATCCGCGCGGACTATGCCCCGGACTACTACGCCGCGTTCCTCTTCGACCCGGACGGCAACAACATCGAGGCGGTGTGCCGGCGGAAGTAGGGATGAAACGCCGGCGAGAAACCTGAGCTTGACGCCCCGCGCCTGAAGCAGGGATACTGGTTCACAACATGTCGCACCGGCCCGTCAGCACTTCCTGGTGGTGGCGCTCCTCATAACGGAGTGGGCTGACGGTTAGCTTTTCCCCGCGACTCAAAGCGATTCAACGGCACCAGAAACCCATCTCCGGATGACCCCGGGATGGGTTTTTTGTTGCCTTCGGGATTTTGGGAGCCTCGACCTTGCAGACCGCCTTCGACATCACCGGTGACCTCGACACGCCGGTCTCGGCGTTCATGAAGCTCGGCGCGTTCGCGCCGCGCTTCCTGCTCGAGAGCGTCGAGGGCGGCGAGCGGCTCGGCCGCTATTCCTTCATCGGCTTCGGCGACGGGCTCGAGGTGCGGCTTGATGATCAAGGGCTCACGATCGGCTCCGAGCACCGCGCGCCGCCCGCCGACGGCGCCGAGCTGCTCGCGGGGCTGCGCGCCGCGCTCGCCGCCGCGCCGCAGCCCAGGACCGGCTTCACGGGCGTGCCGCTCGCCGGCGGCCTGGTGGGGTACGCCGCCTACGACGTAGTGCGCTACTTTGAGCGGCTGCCGGCCCGCGCGCGCGTCGATCAGGGCGTGCCCGTGCTGCACTACGTCGCGCCGCGCTCGGTGCTGGTGTTCGATCACCTGACGCGCGGCATCGCGCTGGCGCATGCGGGAGATGAGGCCGAGCGGCGCGCGCTGCGGCGCGAGGTGATCCAGGCGCTGCGCGGCGCGCTGCCGAACGGCCGCCGCGCGGGGCGCTACTCGCCGCCCGCCGCGTCCTGGACGCGCGAGGCTTACATGGCGGGCGTCAGGCGCACGCAGGAATACATCGCCGCGGGCGATGTCTACCAGATGGTGCTGGCGAGCCGCTTCTGCGGCCGCCACGAGCTCGACCCGTTCCAGGCGTACCGCGCTCTGCGCCTCATCAACCCCTCTCCTTATATGTACTACTGCGCGCTCGGCGACGTAGCGGTGGTGGGTTCATCCCCCGAGGCGCTGGTGAAGCTGTCCGGCCGCCGCGCGCAGCTGCGCCCCATCGCCGGCACCCGCCCGCGCGCCGCCGACCCCGCGGTCGACTCTGCGCGGGAGAGCGAGCTGCGCGCCGATCCCAAAGAGAACGCCGAGCACGTGATGCTCGTGGACCTTGCCCGCAACGATCTCGGCAGGGTCGCATGCGCCGGCAGCGTCACGGTGGATCCGTACCGCGCCATCGAGCGCTACAGCCACGTCATGCACATGGTGAGCGGGGTGCACGGCGACCTCGCCGCCGGACGCGACGCCTTCGATCTGTTCGCGGCCGCGTTCCCGGCCGGGACGCTCGTCGGCGCCCCCAAGGTGCGGGCCATGCAGATCATCGACGAGCTCGAGCCGGTGCGCCGCGGCCTCTACGGCGGCACCGTCGGCTACTTCGGCGCCCGCGGCGACATGGACCACGCGATCACCATCCGCACGCTGGTGTTCACGGGCGATGAGTACAGCTATCAGGCCGGCGCCGGGATCGTCGCCGACAGCGTTCCCGGTACCGAGCACGAGGAGGTGCTCGCCAAGAGCGGCGCCATGGTGCGGGCGCTCGAGCTCGCGGAGGAAGGGCTGTGACGAAGCCGCGCCTGCTGCTCATCGACAACTACGACTCCTTCACCTACAACCTGGTGCAGGCGTTCCTGGTGCTCGGCGCCGAGGTGAGCGTCTACCGCAACGACGCCCTGACTCCTGCCGAGGCGCGCGCGCTCGCGCCCACGCACCTGTGCATCTCGCCGGGCCCCGGCACCCCGTACGACGCCGGCGTCTCCATGGACATGATCCGCGCCTTTGCCGGCTCGATTCCGGTGCTCGGCGTGTGCCTGGGGCATCAGTCGATCGTCGAGGTGTTCGGCGGCAAGGTGGTGCGCGCCACGCGCCTCATGCACGGCAAGACCTCGCTGGTGCGCCACGACGGCAGCGCGTTGTTCGCCGGACTTCCGCAGCCCTGCGAGGTCGGCCGCTATCACTCGCTGATCGCCGCTCCCGAGGCGCTGCCCGAGGTACTCGCGGTAACGGCGCGCACCGATGAGGGGGAGATCATGGCGGTGCGCCACCGCACGCTCCAGGTCGAGGGAGTGCAGTTCCACCCCGAGAGCATCCTGACGCCCGCGGGCCCGAAGCTGCTCGAGAATTTCCTCCGCTACTGCGCGGAGGGGGCGGGAGCATCCGATGCCGGCGCCGCGTGAGCTGCTGCAACAGCTGTCCGAGCGGCGCGACCTGAGCCAGGCGCAGGCCGAGGAGCTGCTCGCGCACCTGACGAGTGCCGAGCTCGCGCCCGCCATGGCGGGCGCACTGCTGGCGGCGCTCTCGACCAAGGGTGTGGTGGCGGATGAGATGCGTGGCTTCGCGCTCACCATGCGCCGCCTCGCGCGCCGTCCCGACATCCCGGGTGATCTGCGGGCCATCGACATCGTGGGAACCGGCGGCGACGCCTCGGGCAGCCTCAACATCTCCACCGGCACCGCGCTCCTCACCGCCGCCTGCGGCCTGCCGGTCGTGAAGCACGGCAACCGCTCGGTCTCGAGCCGCAGCGGCAGCGCCGACGTGCTCGAGGCGCTCGGCGTAGCGATCCCGGGTGATGGAGCCGCCGCCGGCGCCTGCCTCACCGCCACCGGGTTCACCTATCTGTTCGCGCCCCACTATCACCCGGCGACGGCGCGGGTCGCGCCGATTCGCGCCGCGCTCGGCGTGCGCACCGTATTCAACATCCTCGGCCCCCTGGTGAACCCGGCGCAGCCGCCGCTGCACCTGATCGGCGCCTACAGCCTCGAGGTCGCGCGCCTGATGGCCGACACGCTCGCGGGACTTCCGCTCGAGCGCGCCTTCGTCGTCCACGGCGCGGGCGGCTGGGACGAGCCGACGCCCATCGGCGCGTTCACGCTATTCGACGTGCGCCCGCAGCGGGTCACCGTCGGCGTGCGCGAGCCGGCCGACTACGGGCTCGCCGAGTGCTCAGCCGCGGCGCTCGCCGGCGGCGATGCCGTCTACAACGCCCGCGCGCTCGAGGCGGTGCTGCTCGGCGCGGACCGTGGAGCGCATCGCGACTGCCTGCTGCTCGGGACGGCGCTGGCGCTCGAGGTGGCCGGAGCGGTGGCTGAGCCGCGCGCTGGAATCGCGCGCGCGCGGGCGGCGCTCGACGACGGCGCGGCGCGCGGGCTGCTCGCGGCGCTGCGTGCGCGCCGGCCGGCCGGCCCTGGCCCGGGAAGCCCCGCATGAGCGCCTTCCTCGACGAGATGGCCGCGGCCAGCCGCGAGCGGGTCCGTGCCGCAGCGAGCCGCCGCTCGCTCGCGGGGCTCGAGTCGGCCGCGCGCGCCACGCCGGCGCCGCCGCCGCTGCGCCTCGATGCGAGCGGCTTCGATCTCATCGCGGAGCTGAAGCTGCGCTCGCCGGCCGCGGGCGCGCTCAAGCCCGCGAACGACGACGTCGCCGCGCGGGTCGCCGGTTACGCGCGCGCCGGCGCCGCCGCGGTCTCGGTGCTCACCGAGCCGAGCCGCTTCGACGGCTCGCTCGCGCACTTGAGCGCCGCGGCGCAGGTCCTGACGCCGCTCGGCGTCCCCGCAATGCGCAAGGACTTCCTCGTCGACCCGTATCAGGTGTTCGAGGCGCGCGCGGCGGGCGCCGGCGGGGTGCTGGTGATCCTGCGCATGCTGCCGCGGGAGGACAGCCGCGCGCTCATCGACTGCGCCGGTGCACTCGGCCTCTTCGTGCTGCTCGAGGCCTTCGACGCGCGCGACATCGCGCTGATGCACGAGCTCATCGCCGCGCACCGCGGTGCGAGCGCACTCCTCGCCGGGGTGAACTGCCGCGATCTCGCCACCCTCGAGGTGGTGCCCGCGCGCCTCCTCGAGCTCGCCCCGCTCCTGCCGACCGGTGTGCCGCGGGTGGCCGAGAGCGGCGTCGGCACGCCACAGGATGCGCGCGCGGTGGCGGCTGCCGGCTACTCCCTCGCACTGGTCGGCAGCGCGCTCATGCGCGGCGACGACCCGCAAGGGCTCGCGGCGGCGCTGCTGCGCGCCGGGCGTGCCGCGCGCGCGGTGCACTCCGCCTAAGGGGCGCTGCGCCGATGTGGATCAAGATCTGCGGCATGACGACTCCGGATGCGATCGCGACCGCGCTCGAGGCGGGGGCGGACGCGATCGGCTTCGTGTTCGCCGAATCGCCACGGCAGGTTACCCCGGAAGCGGCCGCACAGCTCGCGCGCCCCGCGCGCGGCCGGGTGCGCTGCGTGGCCGTGACACGCCACCCGCAGCAGCCGGCGCTCGATGAGATGCTGCGCGTCTTCCGGCCGGACGTGCTGCAGACGGACGAGATCGACCTGGCCGCGCTCCGTCTGCCGCCTGCGCTCGAGCTGCTGCCCGTCGTGCGCGCGGGAGAGAGCGCGGCGGCGCTCCCGCCGCGCATCCTCTTCGAGGGGCCCGCGAGCGGCAGCGGCACGACGGGCGACTGGAGCGCGGCGCGGCGCCTCGCGCTGCGTACGCAGCTCGTGCTCGCCGGCGGACTCGACTCCGCCAACGTCGCCGAGGCGATCGCCGCCGTTCGCCCCTTCGGGGTCGACGTCTCGAGCGGTGTCGAGGCGCGCGCCGGCGTGAAGAGTCCGCTCAGGATCATGCAGTTCATCGCCGCGGCGCGCGCCGCGGCAGCCCGACCGAGTGAGGATCCGTCATGAGTGTCGCCCCCCCTGAAGCCGCAAACATGCTCGCGGCGCTGATCGCCGGGAAGCTCCCCGATGCGCGCGGCCGCTTCGGGCCCTTCGGTGGACGTTACGTTCCCGAGACGCTGATTGCGCCGCTCGAGCGCCTCGAGCGCGGCGTGCGCGAGCACCTCCCTGCGCGCGAGTTCCAGGCGGAGCTCGCCGCACAGCTCACCTCCTGGGTCGGGCGCCCCACGGCGCTCACCCACGCGGCGCGGCTCTCCGCGCGCTGGGGCGCGCAGGTGTGGCTCAAGCGCGAGGATCTCGCCCACACCGGGGCCCACAAGATCAACAACGCCATCGGCCAGGCGCTGCTCGCGCGCCGGCTCGGGGCGCGGCGCATCGTCGCGGAGACCGGCGCGGGGCAGCACGGCGTGGCGAGCGCCGCAGCCTGCGCACGGCTGGGGCTCCCCTGCACCGTGTACATGGGCGCGATCGATATGGAGCGCCAGGCCCCGAATGTCGGGCGCATGCGGCTTCTCGGCGCCACCGTCGTGCCGGTCACGAGCGGCGACCGGACGCTGCGCGCCGCCATCGATGAGGCGCTGCGCGACTGGGTATCGGATCCGCTCGGGACCTACTACCTTCTCGGCTCGGTCGTCGGACCCCATCCCTACCCCTACCTGGTGCGGGAGCTCCAGGCCGTCATCGGGCGCGAGGCGCGCGCGCAGCTGCTCGCCGCGACCGGGCGGCTGCCAGATGCGCTCATCGCCTGCGTCGGCGGCGGGTCGAACTCGATCGGCGCCTTCCATGCGTTCATCGCCGATGCCGCCGTCGAGATCATCGGCGTCGAGGCCGGCGGACGCGGGGCCGGACTCGGCGACAATGCCGCGACCGTCGCCTACGGGCGGCCGGGGGTGCTGCACGGCACCTACTCGATGCTGCTGCAGGATGCGGACGGCCAGATCCAGGAGACGCACTCCGTCTCCGCGGGGCTCGACTACCCGGGAGTCGGGCCCGAGCATGCCCTGCTCGCCGCGCTCGGCAGGGTGCGCTACGAGACGGCGAGCGATGCGGAGTCGCTCGCCGAGGTACGCGCCCTGAGCGAGTGCGAGGGCATCCTGCCGGCCATCGAGAGCGCGCACGCGCTCGCCGCGGCGGAGCGCTGGGCGCGTAGCCATCCGGGCGCCACCGTGCTCGTGTGCCTCTCCGGCAGAGGCGACAAGGACATGCCGACGCTGCAGCGGACGCTGCTCGCCGAGCCAGCGCCATGAAGCCACACGAGCGCATCACGAGCGCGATCCGCGCCGCCGCGGGCGGCGGCGGACCTGCGCTCGTCGCCTACCTGACGGCGGGCTTCCCGGGGCGCGGGCAGTTTGCCGCCCACCTCGAGGCCATCGCCGCGGCGGCCGACGTCGTCGAGATCGGCGTGCCGTTCACGGACCCCATGGCCGACGGCGTCACGATCCAGCGCGCGAGCCTCGCGGCGCTCTCCCAGGGAGTGACGCTGCGCTGGATCCTCACCGAGGTCGCGCGGCTCAAGGCCGTGCGCGCGCCGCTCCTCCTCATGAGCTATCTCAACCCGCTGCTCGCCTTCGGGCTGAGCGCGCTCGCCGACAGCGCCGCGCATGCCGGCATCGCGGGCTTCATCGTGCCGGACCTGCCGCTCGATGAGGCGAGCGAGCTGTCGGCGGCACTCGCGGCGTCCGGGATTGCGCTCGTGCAGATGGTCACCCCGGTCACCGAGCCGCAGCGACTCGCGGCTCTGTGTGCCGGCAGCCGGGGGTTCGTCTATGCGGTCACCATGACCGGCACCACCGGGCGCAACGTCGCGGTGCCGGACGAGGTGATCGCCTACCTCGAGCGGGTGCGCGCGAGCGCCTCGCTTCCGGTGTGCGCCGGGTTTGGTATCCGCACACGCGCGCAGGTCGAGAGGCTGCGCGGCCACGTGGACGGCGTCGTGGTCGGCTCGGCGCTCGTCGAGGTACTCGAGCGCGGGGAGGATCCCGCCGCCTGGCTGCGCGAGTTGCGCGCGCGATAGGGCGGGCTCATTCTGGGGGCCCGCGCATGAAGACCGTGAGGATAGCGTCGCGTTTCCGCGGGCCGCCGGCTTCCGCGAACGGCGGCTATTTCGCCGGCGTGGTGGCGGGCTGCGCGGCGCATACCGTGACCGTGCGCCTGATCCGTCCGCCGCCGCTCGATACGCCGCTCAGCGTCGAGGAGCTCCCGGAGGGGGTGTTGCGGCTGCTGAACGGAGTCGAGGCGATCGGGGAAGCGCGGCCCACGGCGCTCGCGCTCGAGGCGCCTCCCGCTCCCGACTACCTCGAGGCGGTGGAAGCCTCGCGCCACTATGCCGGTTTTCGCTATCACCGCTTCCCGACCTGCTTCGTTTGCGGCACGCAGCGCGTGCGCGGCGACGGCATGCGGGTGTTCGCGGGCCCGCTCGCGGAGCGCGGCCTGGTCGCGGCGCCCTGGGTGCCAGATGCCTCCCTCGACAGCGGTGACGGCAAGGTGCACGCCGAGTTCATGTCGGCGGCGCTCGACTGTCCCGGCTACTACGCGGTCGCGCCCGACGACCGCATGATGCTGCTCGCGGAGTTCACCGCGCACGTCGACCGGCGGGTGCACGTCGGGGAGTCCTGCACCGTGGTCGGCTGGCAGATCGGCTCGAGCGGGCGCAAGCACGAGGCGGGTACCGCGCTCTTCGATGGCAAGGGCCA
>DASXKA010000209.1:0-5630 GCA_036497085.1 Steroidobacteraceae bacterium
GCCGGCGTCCGCGCTGCCCGTGCGCATGAGCGAGCTCGAGGCGGTGCAGTGCGCGCTCGAGTGGGCGCGCCCGGGGGACGTGCTGGCGCTGCCGGTACACTCCGCGGCGGCGCGCACGGCAGTGCTCGCAATGCTCGAAAGCCGGCCAAATCCGTGACCTTCGTCCGCCCCAGCGCCGGCGGCTAGGAGGCGGCCGCGGCGTGCAGCGCGCTGTAGCCGTTCCAGATGATCTCGATCCCGATGCACATGAGGATGAAGGCCGAGAGGCGCACCAGCACCTCGAGGCCGGTGGCGCCGAGCAGCCGCGCGATGTTCTCGGCGAAGCGATAGGCGAGATAGATGCTGAGCCCGATGGCGATGAGGCCGCCGAGCGCCCCGACGGCGTGCTCGGCGAGCTGCGAGAGCTGCGGGAAGCCGACGGGCTTGCGGCTGCCGATGGTGATGGCCACCGACATCGAGCCCGGCCCGACCGTCATCGGCATGGTGAGCGGATAGAAGCTGCCGACCTTGCGCCCCGGTGCTCCCTGCGGGCCGGCGCCGACGGCGTGCTCCGACACCTCCTCGGCATTGAGGAGCTTCCAGCCGAGAGCCGTCACCACCAGCCCTCCCGCGATCCGCACCACCGGCAGCTCGATCCCGAAGAGCTCGAGCAGCCATGGCCCGAGCGCCATCGACCCGAGGAGCAGCGCGAAGCCGTTGGTCGCGGCCTTGCGCGCCAGTATGCGTCGATCCGCGGCAGGCAGGCCCGCGGTCAGCCCGAGAAAGAACGGCGCGGATTCCAGCGGGTTGACGATCGGAAAGAGTCCCGCGAAGGTGAGGAGGAAGGCGCCGACGATCGCGTTCATGAGTGCGCGGCGGCCAGCAGCTGATCGATGAGCGCCTCCACGGGCCGTGCGGTTCCGTCACCGACGTGCAGCTCGCCGACCGCGCGCCCGTGAACGAGACCGTCGCGGCCGATGAGGTAGAAGGCCGGCCAGTACTGATTGCCGAGCGCGTTCCAGTACGAGTAGTCGCCATCGATCATGACCGGATAGTGGATGCCGAGCCGCGCTACGGCGGCGCGCACGTTGTCGGGTGAGCGCTCATCGCGCAGCTCCGGCGTATGCACGGCGACCACCACCAGCCCCGCGGCGGCCTTCGTCTTCGCGATCGACTCCACCCAGGCCCTGGAGTTCAGACAGTTGACGCACTCGAACGCCCAGAACTCGACCAGCACGACCCTGCCACGCAGAGCGGCGAGCTGAAGCGGCGCGCTGTTGAGCCAGTCCGCTGACTCCCGATGGGTGAACTCGGGGGCGGGATAGGGTGCCTGCACCGCTGCGCTGCCGCAGGCGAGCAGCGCGCCGGCGGCCAGTGCCACCGCGAGCACGGTGTGCGCGGACCGAGTCAGGGCGCGCATGCTCTCCGGCCTTTCATATACCATCGGACTAAAGAGGGCTCGTGCGCAGTATGAACGGCAAAACCTGCCTCGTCACCGGGGCCACCCGCGGGATCGGACTCATGACCGCGCGCACCCTGGCCGCCGCGGGCGCCACGGTTCTCGTGCACGGCCGCGACGCCGAGCTCGGCGCAGCGGCGGCGGCCGATATCGCCCGCGAGAGCGGCAACTCCGCCGTGCGCTTCGTGCGCGCGGATTTCATGCACCTCGACGAGGTGCGCGAGCTGGCCGAAGAGCTCGCACGGCTGCCGCGGCTCGACGTCCTCGTGAACAACGCCGGCCTCATCGACGCCGAGCGCCGCTGCACGGCGGAGGGCTACGATGCGACGTTCGGCGTCAACCATCTGGCGCCGTTCCTGCTCACGAACCTGCTGCTCGGGAAGCTGGAGCGCTCGGCGCCCGCGCGCGTGATCGTGGTCGCCTCCGAGGCACACCGGCGCGAGCGGCTCGATTTCGGCGATCTCATGAACGTCCGCGTCGGGTTCCTGCGCGCCTACGCGCGCTCGAAGCTCGCCAACCTGCTGTTCGTGCGCGCGCTCGCCGCGCGGCTCGAGGGCGGCGCGGTCACGGTGAACGCCCTGCACCCGGGCTTCGTACGTACCCAGCTCTTCCGCGGCTTGCGCGGACCGTTGCGGGCGCTGCTCCTCGGCGCGCTCTGGCCCTTCATGCGCTCGCCGCGCCGCGGCGCCGCGACCGGCATCTACCTGGCCACGTCGCCCGAGGTCGACGGCGAGTCGGGCGGCTATTACCGCGATTGCCGCCGCGCCGAGCCGAGCCTCGCTGCGCGCAGCGATGAGGCGGCCGCGCGGCTCTGGAGCGAGAGCGAGCGGCTCACGGCGTTCTCGCGCGTATGAGCCGGGCCTTCACCCGCGAGTCGGACGACGATCCGGGGATTCTCCCGGAGCGGCCGGTCAGCAGCCACCCGAACCTGGTCACTCCGAATGGCCTCGCGGCCCTTGAGGCGCAGGTAAAGATCCTCGGCAGCGAGCTGACGGAGGCACGCGCGAGCGGCGACAGCACGCAGCGCGCCCGCATCGAGCGCGACCTGCGCTACTTCACGCGGCGGCTCGCGACGGCGCGCGTCGTGGCGCCGGCGACCGCGCCCGACCGCGTGCGCTTCGGCGTGCAGGTCAGGTTGCGCAACGAAAGCGGCGCCGAGCAGTCGTTTCGCCTCGTGGGCGAGGACGAGGCGGATGCGGGGCGCGGGCTCCTCAGCTGGGTCTCGCCCCTCGGTCAGGCGCTCCTTGGCCACGAGCCCCGAGACACGGTGCGATTTCAGGCGGGCGAGCTCGAGATTCTCGAGCTCGCGCCCTGACGCCTCAGAAGCGGCGCGACAGGTAGAGCACGCCGCTGTCGATCTTGTAGAAGCTGTCGGGGCGTACTGCCGTCAGGCCCTGCGGGTCTGACGGCAGTACGTGGTCGCGCGCGATGTTCTGCCCGTGACGGTAGTCGAGGCCCAGGCTCCAGCCCGGGAGCGCGCCGAAGAAGTTGCGCCATTCGGCCCCGGCGCCGTAGTAGATCGAGTACGCCGGTGTCGCGAGATCGTAACGGTCGACGCCCGCGAACAGGCTGAGCGCGAAGTTGTCGCCGAACCGATGGCGATAGTCGATCGCGCGCACGCCGACCAGCGAGTGACCCTGCACCCCGTCGACTTCGAGCCGCACGCCGAGATCGTTCCAGGCCGAGACGGCGCGGCGCGCGCCGAGACCGAAGTGCGGGCCGGAGCCCGACGAGGTTGTGATCGGGGCGCTGCCGTCGAGATCGAGATGCACCCGGTTCGCATTGACGCCGGCGTCGACGAACCACTCGGCGCCGTGCGTGTCGGGCTGCGCATCCTCGGAGTCCTCATCGCCGGGCGGTGAATCATCCCCGCGCGAGCGGGTATCGCCGCCATAACGCACGAAGGCCGCGAAACGCGTGAAGGAATCCCCATCGACGTCGCGCCCGGCGGTCGCCTGCGCGCCGAGCGTCACGCCTCCCCAGGGCCGCGAGTAGGTCAAGCTCACGTCGTAGTAGTGGTAGTAGGGGAATGGCAGTGGTTGGCCCGCAGTGTATTGGCGCGAGTCGCCGCCGTAGTAGCTCTGATTGGCGAGCGTGCGCCCGCGGGCCTCCAGATAGCCACCGAACGGCGGCTCCCAGCCGATGCGCAGCATATGGCTGCGCGCCCCGACCCCATCGCCAAAGTTGCGCTGGTCGGCGCCCCAGGTGCCGAGCACCAAGCCATAGTTCGTCATGCCGTCGAGGAAAATGCTGTGCACGTACCAGATGTTCTGCCACTCGGCGAACTCGTAGGTCGCATCGAAGTGGCGCCCGATGCGCGGGAAGTCGACACCAGCGGATAGCGCTGCGTTGCCGAGGAGGTAGCTGCCGCCGTCGGAGTTGTCTTCGCCCGAGTACTGGAAATACACGGCAAACGGCGTCTTGCCCGGGAAGATGAAGCGGCTGATGTAGGAGGCTTGCTGGTTCCCCTGCGTCTGCGACAGTCCGCTCGGCTTGAAGAAGTCACGCAGCAGGAAGCGCGCCGAACCGGGCAGGCCGCTGCCCCCGCCGTACTCGAGGTTGCGATTGAAGCCCAGGGACCAGCCGGGGAAAGGCTCGATCGACAGCTGCATGCTGAAGAGGTGCGGGTCCCCGCGGCTCAGTACGCCGCCGTAGGAGATGTTATTCCCCACGAGGCTTGCGCCGCTGTTGGCGCTGGTCTGCGACAGGCGGCCGAGCACGAACTCGTACTGAAATCCGAGCCGAGTGAGCGGCTCCCAGTTCGACAGCGTCACCGTGGGGCTGGTGGGACTCTCGGTGCTGAAGAGCATGCTGCCGGTATCGGTCATCGGTGAGAGCCAGTGGTCGCGGTAGCCGGCATCGAGCTGCGCCCAGCTCGCTCCGACACTCACCATCGAGCCCGTCGCCTGGGTGCGCCCCGAGTAGGCGATCGCGCCGGCGCTCGCCAGCAGGTAGTCGCTCGGCTGCACATAGCCCGAAGCGGAGAGCTCCCAGTCGTCGTTGCTCGTGAGCCCGTGCTGATTCGGCAGCGCGACCTGCGCGCCGCTGGTCGCGGCGGCGGTGGCGCTCGCGTGCGTCACCCCGTAATTGTACGAGTAGCGCTCGAGATAACGCCGCACTCTGCTACAGAGCACGGCGTCCTTCCTGCAGGCCTCGGGCAGTGCCGCCTTGACGAGCTCAACGGGGAAGGGGCGCTTGAGGATCGGCTCGTCGGCGAGGATCAGGACTCGCTCGATCTGCCGCTCCATCTCGGGCTCGAGATTGAGCGGCAGGTAGGCGCTCAGCGGATCCGCCTGGGCCGCGGCAGCGAGCGCGCACGCGGCGCACAGCGGCGCGACCGAGCGCTTGAGTCGTCTGTACCATGACCGCACGATGCCGAGCTGACTCCTGTCCATCCGGGGGCCGGCGGCGCCCGGACCGGAGTACACACAGCATGCGGGTGGCCGTCAAGCGCCGCGGGAGCGCAACCGCGCCAGCACCTCGGCGACGATACGCTCAGCGCGCGCGCCATCGAGCTCGAACACACCTTGCGACGCCTGCAGCGTCGCGCCGCCGTTCAGGCGGCGGTGGGCGCGGTAGAGCCGCGTGCGCACCGTGGTGACGTTGAGGCCGAGCGCGGCGGCGGTCTCGGTGCCGCTGATGCCCTCGACCGCGCGCAGCACGAACACCGTGCGGAACACCTCGGGGAGCGCGTCGATCGCCGGCTCGAGGGGATGGCGACACACCGCCGGCGTGGGCACCGCCGTGCGCGCTGCACGCCGCCCCTGCATCTGCTCGAGCACGCGGCGCGTGAGCCAGACGGCGAACTTCCCTGCCGGCTCGTGGCGCCGCAGCTCATCGAACGCCGCCACGCAGGCCTCCAGCACGGCGCTCTCCGCGGCCTCCTCGTCGCCGAGCGCGCTGCGTGCGATTCTGAACAGCCGCTGCGCGTAGCGGCGCACCAGCGCCTCGATGGCACGCGCATCGGCGGCGCGCGCCCGCTCGATGAGCAGCAGGTCGGGCAGGCCGTGGGCGGCACTGCTCACGGGCAGGCTGTTTCGGACCTCAGTGACCGGATCGAGCATGGAAGCGAACCTCGTGTGTGTATCCTATGGCTCATGAAACTCGCGGCTGCGCGAGCCACGATGATTGCCGCCTCTCTCACGCTGGCCGGCGCGGCCGCCCGCGCCAGCCCGGTCGTGCACAGCCAGGA